>NZ_CP023009.1:0-308889 GCF_003515985.1 Lonsdalea britannica
TGGTCGACCGGCTGAATCCAGAAGAAAGTATTCGCGGCGGCGCAAAGTATCTGTCGTTGATGATGCAGCGTATGCCGAACACGATCCCGGACGACGAGAAAATTTGGTTCGCGCTGGCGGCCTACAATATGGGTTACGCCCATCTGATGGATGCGCGCAAGCTGACGGAGAAGCAAAAAGGTAATCCCGACAGCTGGGCGGACGTCAAAATACGCCTGCCGATGCTCAGCCAAAAACGCTATTACCAGCAGACCGCCAACGGCTACGCGAGAGGTCACGAAGCCTACAACGTGGAAAACATCCGTCGCTATATGATCAGCCTGGTCGGCTACCTGACGGAAAAAGAGAACAAAGCGCAGCATATCAAGCAGGCGGGTGAAGGCTATCCCGCAGTCTCACCGGCGCTGGCGCAGTCCGGATTGCATCCCTCAGGAAAGTGATTCCCTTTTGGCCGCCGCCCGGCGCGCCTTTTGCTCTTTCCGCCGCATGCGGAAAAAGTCGCTCAGCTGCGTTGAACACGCCTCCGCCAGCACGCCCGACGTGATTTCAATCTGATGATTCATGCCCGGATGACGCAGAATATCCACCAGCGACCCGGCCGCGCCCGTCTTGGCATCGGCGGCGCCGTAAACCAAACGCCCGATGCGGCTGTGAACCATCGCCCCCGCACACACACAGGGTTCGAGCGTGATGTACAGCGTACTGTTGAGCAGACGGTAGTTTTGCACCACCATACCGCCTTGCCGCAGCGCCATAATCTCGGCATGCGCGGTGGGATCGTGCTGACCGATAGAACGGTTCCAGCCTTCGCCAATCACCTGGTTGTCCAGCACCAGCACCGCGCCGACTCGCCTTCGTCCCAGGCTCGTTGCGCCAGCGTCAGCGCGTGCTGCATCCAAAACTCATCATCATTTACGCTGTTCATCGTGCCTCTTTTACCCGTCAATCCTCGTCAGCGGCGGGCATTATACACGGCGCACCGCGCAGTGGAATTACTCCAGCTGTTGCAGGCTGCCTTGCGGAGTGACGCGCCAGCGATGCTCGCAGAAATAGAGCAGCGGGTTATCCTGTTTGCTGTCGCTATAACCGCTGTAAAGCTTCAGCGGAGCGCCCAGCTGGCGTTCCATCTGCACCACTTTTTCCCGCCCCAGACAGCGTAGCGTGAGCACCCAGCCGCCATAACGCCGGGAAATTTGGCTGCCCATCAGACGTACGCCCGGCAGAAAGGGAGCATCGCGATAGACGGCTTCCACCAACCGCTGCGGAGAGCCGGTAACCAGCCACACCTGAGCATCGCTGGCGCTCAGATAAGTGGTCAGCCGCTGCTGCACCTGAGGAAACGGCGTCACCTGCTGACGAAAACTGTCCACGAACGCTTTTTCCAGCTGTTCAAGCTTCGCCTCGCCGCGGCCTACCGTGATGGCCCACAGCAGGCAGCTCATCGGCCAGCGAGCCGCCCTGCCTCCGCACAGCAACGAGAGCATCACACGGGCAGTACGGGGATGACCACCAGCAGATTCAACGGCAAACGCCGGATCAAATAACGCAGAAAACTGCCGAACATATCCTGCTGATGCAGTGTGCCGTCCAAATCGAAAAATACGACGCGCAACGTTTGCTTATCGTTCAAAACGGGCTCCTTAAAGATGACGGGAGCGTCCCCGCCTCGTTTTGCGGTAATAAAGGGTGAAAAGCGAATGGCGCTATTCCTGTATGGCGTCGCGCAGGTATCCCTGATGACGCGCCAGCTTTTCCTGCGCGCCAGAGCGGCGCCGCAGCCGGTCAGGAGCATAACGATGGCCGGTTTGACCTCAAACCCCGTCTGTTCCAGCGCCTGCCGCGCGACGTCGCGCTCTACGCCGGAGGCTTCCACCACGATACGACAGGCGCGATCGACCAGCTTGGCGTTGGTCGCCTTCACATCCACCATCAAATTTTGGTACACCTTGCCCAACCTGACCATCGCCCCGGTGGAAATCATATTCAAGACTAGCTTCTGGGCGGTGCCGGACTTCAGTCGCGTCGAACCGGTCAGCACTTCCGGTCCGACGACCGGGGAGATGGCGATCTCCGCCAGTCGGCGATCGGCGACGCGGGTTACAGGAAATCGCCGCGGTATGGCAGCCGATGCGGTGCGCATACTCTAGCCCGCCAATGACATAGGGCGTTCTGCCGGATGCCGCCAGTCCAATCACCATATCCTGCGCAGTCAGCGCCAGCGCCGCAGATCCGCCTCCCCGCCCGCGGGGTCATCTTCCGCCCCTTCCACCGCCTTCAGCAAGGCGCTGGGACCGCCCGCGATCAGCCCGATCACCCGGCCGTGTGCGATGCCGAACGTGGGGGGACATTCAGAGGCGTCCAGCACGCCCAAACGACCGCTGGTGCCCGCGCCTAAATAGATCAGTCGCCCGCCCGCCTTCATACACGCGGCGGTGACATCCACAGCCTGCGCAATCGCCGGCAGCACCAGCCGGATCGCTTCCGGCACCCGTCGGTCCTCTTCATTGATGAGAGCCAGCATGTCCAGCGTCGCCATACGATCTAAATCCATCGTCGCCGGGTGACGGCTCTCTGAGACTAATGCCCTAAATCCATACACTTCCTCGTTTGTGAACGCGAAGCTGATACGTGTCAGCTTCGTGATAAATCAGTCGTACCTGCTATCGTTATGACATGGCACTTTTCAGCCGTTCAAAGTAAGCTATGCGGCAGCGGTCTACAATGCCTGATTGTTCAGGCGTCGAATTCAGACCACGGAGTCCGGACTCACCGGTGGGTAACAGAGACGTCACGTTGAAATTTCATGCGCAGCGCCAGTCATTAGTTCATGTTCTATTACACCTCTTCATCGGCAGCCTGCTGCTGGTGGCGGGTACGCTATATGCGGACTGGAATTTCTCCGCCATCAACTCAATCACCGATCAGCGATATGGTCAGGCCACGCCGGAAGCACGCCAGCGGATAGCCGCCTGGCAAGCGTTGATGCAGGCGCAGCAAACGACCACAGAAAGTCAGAAGCTGGAGTCGGTCAATCGCTTTTTCAATGACAGGATAGCTTACCGGGAAGATATCGACGTCTGGCAGCAGGAAGATTACTGGGCTACGCCGATAGAGATGTTACGAAAGGGATGGGCGACTGCGAAGACTATGCGATCGCCAAATATCTGACGCTGGTCCACCTTGGCGTCGAGCGTGAAAAACTGCGTATTACCTACGTTAAAGCGCTGAGCCTAAACCGTGCGCATATGGTGCTCAGCTATTACCCTTCACCGAACGCCATCCCGCTGATCCTGGATAGTTTGATCACCGAGATCCGACCCGCCACCCAGCGTAACGATTTGCTGCCGGTCTATTCCTTTAACGGCGACGGACTCTGGCTGCCTGGCACGGGCGGCAACCGACGCGCCGGCGACAGCAAACGTCTGTCTCGCTGGCAGGACTTATTAATTAAAATGCGCGCAGAAGGATTTTCTCTTGATGAGTAGGATGGGGCTATGTCGCTATTTAAACAATTACTGATAGCCATCTGTTTGTTTATGCTGTTCATTTTCAGCGGTAGTTTTATCGCCAATCTGGAAAGTTCACGCGATCAATATAACAATCAGTTGCACTCGCACGCTCAGGACGCCGCCACGGCTTTGGGCGTCGCGCTCACGCCGAATATCGACGATCCGGCGATGGTGGAACTGCTGGTCAGTTCTATTTTCGATAGCGGCTATTTCTCCAGCATCCGCGTCATCGATCTGGAAACCCAGAAGGTGACGATGGAGCGCGTCACTTCGCCGGAAGTATCGAGCGTTCCCCTGGTTTGTCCGACTGGTGGATTTACAGCCCGGTAATGGACAGGCCATCGTGATGCGCGGCTGGGAACAGGCGGCGCGGGTCGAGGTGGTCAGTCACCCGATGTTCGCCATTGCCAGGCTGTGGCAAGGCACCTCCGCCTCGCTGCTCTGGCTGCTGTCGTGCGGCGGCATCGGGCTCGTGCTTGGCGCTTTGTTCCTGCGCCGACAGCTGCGCGCGCTGGATGACATGGTCGTACAGTCGCTCGCCATTTGCCGTCGCGATTCCTGAGCATTCCCAAACTGCCCAAAACGCCGGAGCTGCGCCGGGTCGTTCAAGCCATGAACCTGATGGTCACCAAATTACAGTCCTTGTTCGAAGAGGAAGCCCAGCGAAGCGAGCGCTTACGTAAGGAAGCCTATCAGGATCCGCAAACCGGACTGGCCAACCGCCGCGCGATGGATATCCAGCTGGAAACCCGCCTGAGCGATGAAGAGGCCTCCACCGGCTACCTGATTATGCTGCGGTTGCAGGATCTGGCAGGCATGAATCAGCGCCTGGGCGCAGCCAAAACGGATGCCTTGCTGGCCTCTGTCGCGCACAATATCCTGAAGTGCAGAAAACGTTATGTCGAAGCCGACAGCCTCGCCGCACGTATTCGCGGCGGAGAGTTCGCCATTTTCTGTCCCGGTCTGGTACAGAAAGAGGCGCAGGCGCTGGCCGACGAACTGTCGAACGGATTGAGGCGCTGTTTCTGACCGGCGAGACGGACGTGTCTCCCGTCGCCCGCTTGGCGTTGGTGTCATTCCAGCACGGGGACTCACCGGCCTCGTTGTTCATCCGCGGCGATCGCCTGCTGATGAAGGCGGAACGCAATTCGGACATCCATGCCGAAGAAGAGGAAAACGGTCAGGAGTCCCAATGGGTGGCAGACCGCCATTACTGGTTTACCCTGCTGGATCCGTTGCTGGCGCAAGAGAATGTCCAGCTGTTCCTGCAGCCGGTCATGGACTGCGCACAAAAGGGTCAGATTCTTCATCACAAGGTGCTGGCGCGCATCCTCGATCAGGAAGGCAACACTATCAATGCAGGGCAATTCTTGCCGTGGATCCAACGCTTTGGATGGAACACGCGTCTTGATCAGGTCATGATGAAACACGCCCTCGCCTACCTGCAACGCTACGACGGTACGCTGGCTTTGAGCCTGTCCGGCAGCACGGTATTAGACCTGCAGCTGATGGCCGAATGGCTGGCGCCGCTGAAAGCGTATCCGCAGCGGGCCTCGCGCTTGATTCTGGAACTGGACGAAAACCAGCTGCCCGATGCACAGCAGCTCGATCTGTTGGTGAAACTGCTCAACGAATTCGGCTGTAAACTGGGACTGCAACACTTCGGCGGCCGCTTTACCATCATCGGTAATCTGTCGAAATGGGGCCTCGCCTATCTGAAAATCGACGGCAGCTATATTCGCGGTATCGATCAGGCGGAAGACAAGAAAGTGTTTATCACCGCGCTGCAACGTGCGATGAATAGCATTGATTTGCCGCTGATTGCGGAGCGAGTAGAAACGGAAGGCGAACTGGAGGAACTGCGTGCGCTGGTATCAGAGGCGCGATGGGCCGACTGTTGGGAGAACCTTTCCCGGTGATCTTTTCCTAAGTCTACGCCACTGACTTGCCGGCTTCGGCAAGTCAGTCTGCATCATGACTGATGTTCAAAACATACCCTCTTCGTCATCGCGAATCAGCGCATCCAATCCCCCCAACGCTTCACGCGCCTGTGCACGCTGAATCAATTTCAGCTGCGCCGCCTGTGGGAAATCCGTGATATTCAGCAAGCCTTTGCTGGTCAGCACCTGAATCAGGTCTTCCAGCACTCGCACCATTTCCAGATCGCTGCTGCGCAGTTGTTCCAGACTAGAAAGAATCGACTGTTGATTATTCATCCACGCCTGTGCCTCAACCGAGTCCTGCGGCAGTTCGCCGTTCATCCCTTCGAACGGGAAACTCTGCACCTGAACCAGGTTACCGTCGTTATCTCGTAATATATAAAACATAGGCTGTCCTTTTACATACCGCCAATAAGGAAACCGGACGCATGACGTCCGGTTTCCTTTTTATTGCCTATCGCGAGTGAGTCTTGATGACTAAGCGCTGTGTTCCGGCTTCGCTATCAGGCTTTCCAGAGAAGGCATCGTCCCGTTGTAATGTTCCAACGTGATGGACGTATCCGGCGTTGCGCCGCCTTGATCCGTGAATTGGCCCTGAGTACTCACCTCAATCGTCGGCGAACCTTGGTTATCCACAATACGGATATAGTGGCTGATATCCGTTCCCGCTTCCAGCTCGCCGACCAAATCGCTCAGGTCGATGCGGTCGCCTTCCGCCGGATTGAAGTCCTTGATGGTATCGAACCCGGTATCGCCCGCCTTCCAGACGAAAGTGTCCGCGCCGCTGCCGCCGATGAGCGTGTCGTTGCCGACACCGCCTCTCAGCACATCATCGCCGGTTCCGCCATACAGGATATCGTCACCCAAACCACCATCCAGATTGTCGTTACCGCCCTGTCCGTACAGGATATCATTACCCGAACCGCCGCTAATCGTATCATTACCGCCCGCAGAGGTGGCAACATCGAATTCAGCGCTGTGTCCGGCGATGTAATCATGTACCTGCTGAACAGAAGCCGTGGTATCCGACCCCAGATGCAGCTGGTTGCCGACATACTGCTGCAAAGCTGGCAAACCGTTGCCGTCAATACCGTCGAACGAGATCGAGTCGCCGAACAGGATATCGTCGCCGTTGCCGCCCAGCAGCGTATCGTGCCGCCGGTCAGGGACTGATTCGAGCCCAGAATCGCTTCGGACAACTGCGCCGGATCGATGTGATCCAACACCACGCCGTCGCTATCGTAGTGCTGCAGGCTCGACGCGCTTCAACGAGTCGCCTACCCGATCGCTTCCACATTCGATACGTGCTGCAACAATGCGTAGCCTTCAGAGGAGTTCGACGTCGTCGCCGAGTTGGCATTGTAACCGTACCCGCCAGATGAGAGATCTCGTAAGTCCCATCGCCTTGGGCGTGACCTGACCGATCACCGTACGCTTACCCCACCCCGACCTGAGTTGGAGTAGTAGTACACGTCGCCGCTGCTGCTGATCACCTCGCGACTCACCCAGAAAGGTTCATTATAGTAGGTTTGGCCCGGTTGGTAATCAACGAGTCGATATCCAACGTCGTACGGCTGTTGACCTTGATCGTATCCGTCTCACGGCCTGATAATAGGTCGGTTCACCATCCGTGATGAAGTAGGTTCAGATTGGTACCGGAGTTGCTTACCACGGTATCGCTCTGAACCAGTTAGCCGCCGTTTTGAACACGTCCTCGTAGTTCGTACCGCCGCCTGAAGTCATTGTTTCCAGCGCCGCAACCAGTTTGGACAAGGCGTTCGAATCCGACAGGTTGACGGAAATAGTCTGGCCGACCTTCGTATCGAAGTCCGCCAGGAACACATTCACCGACCCCGCATGGACATCCGACGTGCTCTTGATCAGGTTGTTGAAGACATTGGTCAGCGAAGACACCGTCTTGCTGATGCTGTCATTCGACATACTGCCGGAGGAGTCCACCAGGAAGGCAATATTGTAGTTTTGCCCTTCCATGATCTGCAGGCGGAAACGTCGCCGACGATCAGGTCGTTACTGTTCGTTTCCCGTCAGCACATCGTCACCCGTGGTCCCCATCGTGGCGCCGAACTGTTCCACTTCCTGCGAAGAGTAACCGGTCGACGAATCGTAGTTCGCCACTTCGGTCGCCGTCGCCTGCGCAATGATGTCGAACTTGCCGGCATCGACAGGCGTCTGAATAGTGATGGTTCCGGCTAACGTATCCAGATGCTGAGCATTGGTAATCAGGTACACGCCATCCGCACCGACGGTGACCGTCACGTTATTGATGTGGTCGGTCAACACGGAGCCTTCCGGAATTCCGTCAGCGTAATACCCGACAACTGCTCGCTGCCGTCAAGGTCGGTCAGCGCCGCAGACACGGTTAACTCATGCTGCTGATAGCCGACCTGCTCCGCGACGGACTCTTCTTGAAGTCCGCTTATCTGCCGCGATTGTAACTGGCGTCGCCATAGATAATGCGTCCAGATGGTTTCGCTCCGCTGATCAGCGTATTGCCCTGATACGTAATGTTCACAGAGTCATACGTATTCACATTGGTGGCGGCATTGTTGTTCGGACCCACGTAGGTGGCATAGCCATCGGCCGTCGTGCCTTCAACAAAGATGTAGTCAGGACGCGTCCCAGACGCTTCCGTCCCGCTGTTGCCGGTGACCGCGTTCAGCGGACGCCAATTGCCATCCTGATAGTAGCCGCTGCCGTTATGGACGACGAACAGGTCGGTGTACTGGCTGCTGTGCCAGTAGAGTTCCCCTGACCGTAGTAAGCGACCACGCCGTTACCCACAATTTCAGGCCACCGTATCGCCCTCAGACAGCCAAATGCGTACGTTGTCGCCGATACGCACAATCTTGCCGTCCTGAACGTCGAAACCGCCGTTTTCACTGCCGCCGTTGACCTTGATGTAAGACGGCGTCGTCGGCACCGTTTTCACCGCTGGTGATATCCAGTGAAACGACCGGCGTATCGGCTACCGGCGTCACGTTAACCGTGACTTCGCCCTGAGAACCGGTGTTGCCCGCGGCATCAACCGGCTGCCAGCTCAGTTCCGCCAGTCCATTGCCGGACACATTGGCCGCAGGAACGAAGCGCAACGCGGTATCCGCCGCCGTGAACTCCTGACCCACGGTCACCTGATGCCATTCACCGCCCTGGCTGTAGTAGAACGAACCCGCGCTGGCATCCGGCAACAAAGAGATCACGATGCTGCTGGTGTCGGAGGACACGCCCAGATCGCCCCAGGCGATCGACAGCGCCGTATCTTCCGCGACGGTCAGCGGTGTGGCTGCCGCCGTCCGGACCGACCGTATCAACCCCGTAGCCGTGATCGGCCGTTGCCGTGGTCGCATTGCCCGACATATCCAGCGTCGTGACAGACGCGTGGATCTGGGAGTCGCCCGCCAGCACGCTACCCGGAACATTGACGCTCCAGATATTGCTGCCGTCTGCCGCCGCGAACACGTTCGTTTGATAAGACTGACCGCCAACGGTCACCGTGACGATGTCGCCGACATGTACGTCGTTACCCACGCGCCCGGTGATGGTCTGGGTCTGACCTGATTCCGCAGGTTAATGGTGTTATCCGCCGTGACCGCGTCAATCGTGATGCTGGCTTCCGGCGCGGACGTATCAACCGCGTAGCTGTGGTCTGCCGACGCCGTTGCCGAGTTGCCGACAACATCCGTGGTGGTGACTTCCGCATGAATTTGCGCGTTACCGGCCAGGACTGCACCCGGCACATTCACGCTCCAAACGGTGTCCCCATCATCATTGACGATAACTTCGGTCTGGTAACTCGTATCGCCCACTTTGACCGTCACAATATCGCCTGCCTGCACGTCATTGCCGACGTGGCCGGAGATCGTCTGGGTTTGTCCAGACTCCGCGATGTTGATGGTGTTGTCGCTGGTCACATCATCGATGGTGATGCTGGCATCCGGCAATACCGTATCGACCGTGTAAGTATGGTCGGCGGTCGCCGTCGTCGCATTTCCCGCCTGATCGGTGGTGGTCACCGCGGCATGAACCACAGTATCCAGAGCAAGCACGCTGCCCAGAATAACGACGCTCCACACTTTGGCGCCATCCGCCGCCGTAGTCACATTGGTCTGATAAGACTGACCCGCGACGTTGACCGTCACCGTATCGCCGACACGGACGTCGTTGCCGACGCGGCCAGAGATGGTCTGCGGCTGGTTGCTTTCAGCCTGGTTGATTGAATCATCGTCGGTGATCGTATCAATGGTGATACTGGCTTCCGGCGCGGCGGTATCGACGCTGTAGCCCTGATCTGCCGTGGCAGTCGTCGGGTTACCCGCCGCATCCGTCGTCGTGACTTCGGCGTGGATCTGATTGTTACCGGCCAGTACGTCGCCCGGTACGTTGACGCTCCATACGTTGCCGTTATCCGACGCCGTGACGGTGGTCTGGTACGCCTGATCGCCAATCGTGACGGTCACCGTATCGCCGACCTGTACGTCGTTGCCGACGCGGCCGGTGATGGCCTGTGGCTGACCCGCTTCGGCGATATTCAGCGTGTTATCACCGGTGACGTTATCGATGGTGATCGACGCTTCCGGCGCGGCGGTATCGACTGCGTAGTTGTGATCGGCACCCGCCGTGGTGGCATTGCCCGCGCCATCCGTGGTGGTGACTTCGGCATGGATCTGGCTGTTACCGGCCAGCACATCGCCCGGCACGTTAACGCTCCATACGTTGCCGTTATCCGAGCCAGTAACAGTGGTCTGGTAAGCCTGATCGCCGATGGTCACGGTCACCGTATCGCCGACCTGCACGTCGTTGCCCACGCGACCGGTGATGGCCTGCGGCTGTCCGGCTTCCGCGATGTTCAGCGTATTGTCACCGGTGACGTTATCGATGGTGATCGACGCTTCCGGCGCGGCGGTATCGACCGCGTAGCTGTGATCTGCGGATGCCGTGGTCGGGTTACCGGCCGCATCCGTCGTCGTGACTTCGGCGTGGATCTGATTGTTACCCGCCAGTACATCACCCGGTACGTTGACGCTCCACACGTTGCCATTATCGGACGCGGTGACGGTGGTACGGTAAGACTGGTCACCGATGGTGACGGTGACCGTATCGCCCACCTGCACATCGTTGCCAACGCGACCAGTAATGGCCTGCGGCTGACCGGCTTCAGTGATATTGACGGTGTTATCAGAAGTCACATCATCGATGCCGATTGACGCTTCCGGGGCCGCCGTGTCGACCGCATAGCTGTGGTCAGCACCGGCAGTCGTCGCATTACCTGCACCGTCAGTGGTGGTCACTTCGGCATGGATCTGGTTGTTACCGGCCAGCACATCGCCCGGTACGTTGACGCTCCACACGTTACCGTTATCCGAGCCAGTGACGGTGGTCTGGTAGGCCTGATCGCCAATAGTGACGGTCACCGTATCACCCACCTGCACGTCGTTGCCAACGCGACCCGTAATGGCCTGGGGCTGACCCGCTTCGGTGATGTTGATGGTGTTATCACCGGTCACGTTATCGATAGAGATAGACGCTTCTGGCGCGGCGGTATCGACCGCGTAGCTGTGATCAGCACCGGCTGACGTCGCATTGCCTGCGCCGTCGGTGGTGGTCACTTCGGCATGGATCTGGTTGTTACCCGCCAGCACCTCGCCCGGTACGTTGACGCTCCACACGTTGCCGTTATCCGACGCCGTGACGGTGGTCTGGTAAGCCTGATCGCCAATCGTCACAGTGACGGTATCGCCGACCTGTACGTCGTTGCCGACGCGGCCGGTGATGGCCTGCGGCTGACCCGCTTCCGTGATATTGATGGTGTTATCACCGGTGACGTTATCGATGGTGATCGACGCTTCCGGCGCGGCGGTATCGACCGCGTAGTTGTGATCGGCCCCGGCGGTGGTGGCGTTGCCTGCACCGTCGGTGGTGGTGACTTCGGCGTGGATCTGGTTATTACCGGCCAGTACCTCGCCCGGTACCGTCACACTCCACACGTTGCCGTTATCGGATGCCGTGACGGTGGTCTGGTACGCCTGTTCGCCAATCGTGACGGTCACCGTATCGCCCACCTGCACGTCGTTGCCGACGCGACCGGTGATCGCCTGCGGCTGACCAGCTTCCGTGATATTGATGGTGTTATCACCGGTGACGTTATCGATGGTGATCGACGCTTCCGGCGCGGCGGTATCGACTGCGTAGTTGTGATCGGCACCCGCCGTGGTGGCATTGCCCGCGCCATCCGTGGTGGTGACTTCGGCATGGATCTGGCTGTTACCGGCCAGTACGTCGCCCGGTACCGTCACACTCCACACGTTGCCGTTATCGGACGCGGTGACCGTGGTCTGGTACGACTGATCGCCAATGGTGACGGTGACCGTATCGCCCACCTGCACGTCGTTGCCGACACGGCCCGTCACATTCTGGTTCTGGCCTGCCTCAGCGATATTGACGGTATTATCAGAAGTCACATCGTCGATGGTGATGCTGGCTTCCGGCGCGGCGGTATCGACCGCGTAGTTGTGATCGGCACCGGCGGTGGTGGCGTTGCCTGCACCATCCGTCGTCGTCACTTCCGCATGGATCTGGTCGTTACCGGCCAAGACATCGCCCGGCACGTTGACACTCCACACGTTGCCGTTATCCGACGCGGTGACAGTGGTCTGGTACGCCTGATCGCCGATCGTCACGGTCACCGTATCGCCCACCTGTACGTCGTTGCCGACGCGGCCGGTGATGGCCTGCGGCTGACCCGCTTCGGCGATATTGATGGTGTTATCACCGGTCACATTATCGATGGTGATCGACGCTTCCGGCGCGGCGGTATCGACGCTGTAGCCGTGATCTGCGGATGCCGTAGTCGGGTTACCGGCCGTATCCGTCGTCGTGACTTCGGCGTGGATCTGATTGTTACCGGCCAGTACATCGCCCGGCACGTTGACGCTCCACACATTGCCGTTATCGGACGCCGTGACGGTGGTCTGGTAAGCCTGATCGCCAATCGTGACGGTGACCGTATCACCCACCTGCACGTCGTTGCCGACACGGCCGGTGATGGCCTGCGGCTGTCCGGCTTCGTCGATGTTCAGCGTATTGTCTGCCGTTACATCATCAATGGTGATGCTGGCTTCCGGCGCGGCTGTGTCGACCGCGTAGCTGTGATCGGCCCCGGCGGTGGTGGCGTTGCCTGCACCGTCGGTGGTGGTCACTTCGGCGTGGATCTGGCTGTTACCGGCCAAGATATCGCCCGGCACGTTGACGCTCCACACGTTGCCGTTATCCGACGCGGTGACGGTAGTCTGGTAAGACTGGTCACCGATGGTGACGGTCACCGTATCGCCGACCTGTACGTCGTTGCCGACGCGACCGGTGATCGCCTGCGGCTGACCCGCTTCGGCGATATTGACGGTGTTGTCGCCGGTCACATTATCGATGGTGATCGACGCTTCCGGCGCAGTGGTATCTACCACATAGCCCTGATCTGCCGTGGCCGTCGTCGGGTTACCGGCCGCATCGGAAGTGATGACTTCGGCATGGATCTGGTTATTACCGGCCAGCACCTCGCCCGGCACGTTGACGCTCCACACGTTGCCGTTATCCGACGCCGTGACGGTGGTCTGGTAAGCCTGATCGCCAATCGTCACAGTGACGGTATCGCCGACCTGTACGTCGTTGCCGACGCGGCCGGTGATGGCCTGCGGCTGACCCGCTTCCGTGATATTGATGGTGTTATCACCGGTGACGTTATCGATGGTGATCGACGCTTCCGGCGCGGCGGTATCGACCGCGTAGTTGTGATCGGCCCCGGCGGTGGTGGCGTTGCCTGCACCGTCGGTGGTGGTGACTTCGGCGTGGATCTGGTTATTACCGGCCAGTACCTCGCCCGGTACCGTCACACTCCACACGTTGCCGTTATCGGATGCCGTGACGGTGGTCTGGTACGCCTGTTCGCCAATCGTGACGGTCACCGTATCGCCCACCTGCACGTCGTTGCCGACGCGACCGGTGATCGCCTGCGGCTGACCAGCTTCCGTGATATTGATGGTGTTATCACCGGTGACGTTATCGATGGTGATCGACGCTTCCGGCGCGGCGGTATCGACTGCGTAGTTGTGATCGGCACCCGCCGTGGTGGCATTGCCCGCGCCATCCGTGGTGGTGACTTCGGCATGGATCTGGCTGTTACCGGCCAGTACGTCGCCCGGTACCGTCACACTCCACACGTTGCCGTTATCGGACGCGGTGACCGTGGTCTGGTACGACTGATCGCCAATGGTGACGGTGACCGTATCGCCCACCTGCACGTCGTTGCCGACACGGCCCGTCACATTCTGGTTCTGGCCTGCCTCAGCGATATTGACGGTATTATCAGAAGTCACATCGTCGATGGTGATGCTGGCTTCCGGCGCGGCGGTATCGACCGCGTAGTTGTGATCGGCACCGGCGGTGGTGGCGTTGCCTGCACCATCCGTCGTCGTCACTTCCGCATGGATCTGGTCGTTACCGGCCAAGACATCGCCCGGCACGTTGACACTCCACACGTTGCCGTTATCCGACGCGGTGACAGTGGTCTGGTACGCCTGATCGCCGATCGTCACGGTCACCGTATCGCCCACCTGTACGTCGTTGCCGACGCGGCCGGTGATGGCCTGCGGCTGACCCGCTTCGGCGATATTGATGGTGTTATCACCGGTCACATTATCGATGGTGATCGACGCTTCCGGCGCGGCGGTATCGACGCTGTAGCCGTGATCTGCGGATGCCGTAGTCGGGTTACCGGCCGTATCCGTCGTCGTGACTTCGGCGTGGATCTGATTGTTACCGGCCAGTACATCGCCCGGCACGTTGACGCTCCACACATTGCCGTTATCGGACGCCGTGACGGTGGTCTGGTAAGCCTGATCGCCAATCGTGACGGTGACCGTATCACCCACCTGCACGTCGTTGCCGACACGGCCGGTGATGGCCTGCGGCTGTCCGGCTTCGTCGATGTTCAGCGTATTGTCTGCCGTTACATCATCAATGGTGATGCTGGCTTCCGGCGCGGCTGTGTCGACCGCGTAGCTGTGATCGGCCCCGGCGGTGGTGGCGTTGCCTGCACCGTCGGTGGTGGTCACTTCGGCGTGGATCTGGCTGTTACCGGCCAAGATATCGCCCGGCACGTTGACGCTCCACACGTTGCCGTTATCCGACGCGGTGACGGTAGTCTGGTAAGACTGGTCACCGATGGTGACGGTCACCGTATCGCCGACCTGTACGTCGTTGCCGACGCGACCGGTGATCGCCTGCGGCTGACCCGCTTCGGCGATATTGACGGTGTTGTCGCCGGTCACATTATCGATGGTGATCGACGCTTCCGGCGCAGTGGTATCTACCACATAGCCCTGATCTGCCGTGGCCGTCGTCGGGTTACCGGCCGCATCGGAAGTGATGACTTCGGCATGGATCTGGTTATTACCGGCCAGCACCTCGCCCGGCACGTTGACGCTCCACACGTTGCCGTTATCCGACGCCGTGACGGTGGTCTGGTAAGCCTGATCGCCAATCGTCACAGTGACGGTATCGCCGACCTGTACGTCGTTGCCGACGCGGCCGGTGATGGCCTGCGGCTGACCCGCTTCCGTGATATTGATGGTGTTATCACCGGTGACGTTATCGATGGTGATCGACGCTTCCGGCGCGGCGGTATCGACCGCGTAGTTGTGATCGGCCCCGGCGGTGGTGGCGTTGCCTGCACCGTCGGTGGTGGTGACTTCGGCGTGGATCTGGTTATTACCGGCCAGTACCTCGCCCGGTACCGTCACACTCCACACGTTGCCGTTATCGGATGCCGTGACGGTGGTCTGGTACGCCTGTTCGCCAATCGTGACGGTCACCGTATCGCCCACCTGCACGTCGTTGCCGACGCGACCGGTGATCGCCTGCGGCTGACCAGCTTCCGTGATATTGATGGTGTTATCACCGGTGACGTTATCGATGGTGATCGACGCTTCCGGTGCGGCGGTATCGACTGCGTAGTTGTGATCGGCACCCGCCGTGGTGGCATTGCCCGCGCCATCCGTGGTGGTGACTTCGGCATGGATCTGGCTGTTACCGGCCAGTACATCGCCCGGCACGTTGACGCTCCACACATTGCCGTTATCGGACGCCGTGACGGTGGTCTGGTAAGCCTGATCGCCAATCGTGACGGTGACCGTATCACCCACCTGCACGTCGTTGCCGACACGGCCGGTGATGGCCTGCGGCTGTCCGGCTTCGTCGATGTTCAGCGTATTGTCTGCCGTTACATCATCAATGGTGATGCTGGCTTCCGGCGCGGCTGTGTCGACCGCGTAGCTGTGATCGGCCCCGGCGGTGGTGGCGTTGCCTGCACCGTCGGTGGTGGTCACTTCGGCGTGGATCTGGCTGTTACCGGCCAAGATATCGCCCGGCACGTTGACGCTCCACACGTTGCCGTTATCCGACGCGGTGACGGTAGTCTGGTAAGACTGGTCACCGATGGTGACGGTCACCGTATCGCCGACCTGTACGTCGTTGCCGACGCGACCGGTGATCGCCTGCGGCTGACCCGCTTCGGCGATATTGACGGTGTTGTCGCCGGTCACGTTATCGATAGAGATAGACGCTTCCGGCGCAGTGGTATCTACCACATAGCCCTGATCTGCCGTGGCCGTCGTCGGGTTACCGGCCGCATCGGAAGTGATGACTTCGGCATGGATCTGGTTATTACCGGCCAGCACCTCGCCCGGCACGTTGACGCTCCACACGTTGCCGTTATCCGACGCCGTGACGGTGGTCTGGTAAGCCTGATCGCCAATCGTCACAGTGACGGTATCGCCGACCTGTACGTCGTTGCCGACGCGGCCGGTGATGGCCTGCGGCTGACCCGCTTCCGTGATATTGATGGTGTTATCACCGGTGACGTTATCGATGGTGATCGACGCTTCCGGCGCGGCGGTATCGACCGCGTAGTTGTGATCGGCCCCGGCGGTGGTGGCGTTGCCTGCACCGTCGGTGGTGGTGACTTCGGCGTGGATCTGGTTATTACCGGCCAGTACCTCGCCCGGTACCGTCACACTCCACACGTTGCCGTTATCGGATGCCGTGACGGTGGTCTGGTACGCCTGTTCGCCAATCGTGACGGTCACCGTATCGCCCACCTGCACGTCGTTGCCGACGCGACCGGTGATCGCCTGCGGCTGACCAGCTTCCGTGATATTGATGGTGTTATCACCGGTGACGTTATCGATGGTGATCGACGCTTCCGGTGCGGCGGTATCGACTGCGTAGTTGTGATCGGCACCCGCCGTGGTGGCATTGCCCGCGCCATCCGTGGTGGTGACTTCGGCATGGATCTGGCTGTTACCGGCCAGTACGTCGCCCGGTACCGTCACACTCCACACGTTGCCGTTATCGGACGCGGTGACCGTGGTCTGGTACGACTGATCGCCAATGGTGACGGTGACCGTATCGCCCACCTGCACGTCGTTGCCGACACGGCCCGTCACATTCTGGTTCTGGCCTGCCTCAGCGATATTGACGGTATTATCAGAAGTCACATCGTCGATGGTGATGCTGGCTTCCGGCGCGGCGGTATCGACCGCGTAGTTGTGATCGGCACCCGCAGTGGTGGCATTGCCCGCGCCATCCGTCGTCGTGACTTCGGCGTGGATCTGATTGTTACCTGCCAGTACGTCGCCCGGCACGCTGACGCTCCACACGTTGCCGTTATCGGAGCCAGTGACGGTGGTCTGGTAAGCCTGATCGCCAATCGTGACGGTCACCGTATCACCCACCTGCACGTCGTTACCGACGCGACCGGTGATCGCCTGCGGCTGACCCGCTTCGGCGATATTGATGGTGTTGTCACCGGTCACATTATCGATGGTGATAGACGCTTCCGGTGCTGAGATATCGACGCTGTAGCCCTGATCTGCCGTAGCCGTCGTCGGGTTACCGGCGGCATCGGAAGTGGTCACTTCCGCGTGGATCTGATTGTTACCGGCCAGTACATCGCCCGGCACGTTGACGCTCCACACCTTGCCATTATCGGAGGCGGTCACGGTGGTCTGGTACGCCTGATCGCCAATCGTGACGGTCACCGTATCGCCGACCTGTACGTCGTTGCCGACGCGGCCGGTGATGGCCTGTGGCTGACCCGCTTCGGCGATGTTCAGCGTATTGTCTGCCGTCACATCATCAATCGTGATGCTGGCTTCGGGTGCAATAAGGTCAACGGCATAGCCGCGATCGGCGGTCGCCGTCGTCAGGTTGCCCGCATCGTCGGTAGTAATGACTTCGGCGTGGATCTGTGAATTATCGGCCAGCGTACTGCCCGCGACATCCACGCTCCAGACGTTATTGCCATCGTCATCATCAACCACAGAAGTTCTGTAGGTGTTTCCGCCGATGGTCACCGTGACGGTGTCGCCGATTTTCACCTCACCGCCGACACGGCCGGTGATGGTCTGTGTCTCGCCAGATTCCGCCAGATTAACGCGGTCGTCAGACGTGATCGGGTCGATGGTGATCGTCGCGTCTGGCGCGAGGGTATCAACCGTCACGGAACCTTGAGAGCCCTGACCGGGATTACCGGCGTCATCGGTATAGCTTCCGTCAGGCACGGTGACAGACACCGAGCCGTCATAGTCGTTTTCCGGCGTCAAAATCGCGACCCAGTGTGTAGGATCGTTAGGGTCCTGAGTCAGGCCGGTAATAGTGCCATGATCAACGGTGATATCCGTCAGGTCGAAATCTTTCGGCGTTTCCGAAAATTTGAACTCGACCTTTCCATCTTCCGCGAAGGAAATGGCGAGCGAAGGAGCCGTTGTATCGGCAGAAGCCGCTTCAGAAGAAGAATCAGTTGGCATACCTGAACTGAGACGGCCGCCGGAAGTGTCTTCGGAAGAAACATCTGATGCAGAGGTTAGCGTTCCGGTCTCGTAACCAGAAGTCGGATCCACTACGTTGTTCGTCAGGTCCAGTACGACGTTCTCGCGATGACCGCCGCCCTCGCCGGCTTCACCGATGTCAGTACTGGCTTCATTGCCCGCAGCGGTGGCCTCAAGTGACTGCGTCGGGTCCAGACCCTTCGCGATGGCTTCCTGAACGGAAGCGACATCTTGCGCCTCTGTCGCACGATGCTCTGCGGTCGTCCCCGTATTCTGGGACTCGCTCCACTGGCTATCGCGTCCCAAATCCAGAGTCCGTCCATCCGGCAGTGAAATTGAAACGGCGCCAGCATTGCCTGTGGCCACTTGCTCGCCGCGATAGATATGGTCGCCAGCAGATACCTGACGTTGAGTACCATCCTGCGCTACGACAAATACTTGTCCGATAACAAATTTGATGGTACCGATAACGCTACTCACAATAGCATCTCCTCAATATTTCCGATGGAATCCACCGAATGAAAAAACCGATTAAATTAATATGTAAAGCCTTTTTATAACTCGGGCTTTAAAGGATGATTTCAATCTCTTGTTATTACTTTATTATTGCATCTGAAAGTATTTAGCTGACGTCAATGACTTGACTCAGACCCTAATATAATAAAAAATTTGGAACATTCTTACCAAAATTTTTACTCGATTAGAGCAAAGATTTTGCGGTAATGCGCCAATTTTTTCGATAAGCGGCTAATGGATTGACAGCTATCATTTATTTAATGGGTCGTTGCTTCCTCTAGTCATTATTGAAAAAGAAATAACTCATTATTAATGGCATTCAGGAAAAAGCGTTATATGAAGCGTAAAAATCCATTTATTTCTTTACTTTTATTAATCACGGTTTCCCCTATTTCATTTGCTGACACGTTAAAAGATGCAATTGAAAACACGCTAAATACTCACCCTGAAATAAGCGCGGCTAGTAACAGTCGTCACTCAGCGGAGAGAAATGTGCGTGCTGCCCAGGGGGGCTATCTGCCGAGTATTTCTCTCAACGCCGGTATCGGCAAAGAGAACCTCGACACTCCTTCCACCCGCGCTCAGAACAGTAACAACGACATTCTTACGCGTCGAGAAACATCAATCAACCTTAGTCAGAGGGTCTTTGATGGTTTCGAAACGTCTAATACCGTTGCTCAGCAAAAAGCAACGGTCAATTCCAGAGCCTACAAAACGCTGAACACCAGCGAGGCTCGCGCGCTCGATGCAGTCCAGGCCTACCTCGATGTCTTGCAGCGTCACGAATTTTTGCGTCTGGCTGAGGAGAATCTGAGCACCAACCAGCGCATTTACGATCAAATCAAACTGCGTTCCGAACAGGGCGTCGGTCGTCTTGCCGACCTGGAACAGGCCGAAGCGCGTGTCGCACAGGCGCGCAATAATGTGCTGACCGAACAAACCAACCTGACCGATGCGGAAAGCAACTATTTCAGCGTTGTCGGTAAAGAGCCGGTAGGCCTGCAGCTCCCGAGCAGCGATCTGCTGAACGTCCCCGCCACGCTGGTCGATGCGAAACGCGTCATGGTAGCAAATAGCCCGATTCTGAAGTCTGCCGAGTCGGATATCGAAGCGACCAGAAAGCAGTACGAAGCTCAAAAATCCGGTTTCTATCCCAAATTTAACGTTGAGCTTGCCCGTACGTTAGACGAAAATGTCGACGGTACGCGCGGCAAGTACAACGAATGGCAAGCCATGCTGCGTATGCGCTATAACTTATACGAAGGCGGCAGCACCAAGGCGACGCTGGAATCGAAAGCTTTCCAGGTCAAAGAAGCGGAAGATGTTCGTAATAACACGTTGCGTCAGCTGAATGAAGAGTTGCGTCTGTCCTGGTCCGCGATGAATAATGCGCGCCAACAGCTGCCTATCGCGCAAGAATACGCGGAACGCAGCCGCCGCGTGCGCGACGCCTATCAGAAGCAGTTTAGTCTGGGCGAACGCACCCTGCTGGACGTACTGGATAGTGAAAACGAACGCTTTACCGCACAACGCCGAATGGTTGAGATTCGTTTCCTGTCGCTGTATAGCCAATATCGACTGAAAGCCCGTATGGGTGACCTATTGAACAGCCTGTCTATTCCTGCGCCAACCGCAGGTCAAAGCCTGAGCGCTGTCAATACGCAGGTAGATCTGCCTGACTTACAATAATGTTTCAGTCAGCCTATGCCTTTTCCGTCCGCGGAAAAGGCATTCTTAGTTAAGGAATGTTTGGTTAATGATGCCACAGCATGAACAACCACCCGGCAGCACCGACGCCGCTTCCGTAAACCACGATCCTCGCAATCGTCACGATGACCCTCTGCTTGATAGCCTGTTGATACTTTGCAAACTTCAGGGCAAAACCGCCAGCCGTACCACGCTGACCGCCGGATTGCCGCTCGCCGAGCAAAGATTGACGGTTGAGCTATTGCCGCGTGCCGCGGCGCGTGCAGGACTGCAAGCCCGCGTGCTGAAACGACCGCTGAATGCGATCTCCGGCATGTCGCTGCCCGCGATGCTGCTGATGCGAGAAGGCCGTTCCGCCATCCTGTTAGGTTGGAACAGCGACGGCAGCGCTCGTATTATGCCCAGCGAAACTGAGGGCGGCGAAATCGTCGTCGAACACAGTACCTTGCAGCAAAACTATTTGGGACTAGTGATGTTCGCGCAGCCTCGACATTCGTTCGATCTGCAGCAAACCTCGTTGATCCCGCGCACAAAATCCTGGTTCAAGGACACTCTAAAGCTGTCACGCTTCCTATATATGGACGCGATTCTCGCCAGCCTGCTCATCAACATCATCGCGCTCGCCACTCCCTTGTTCGTGATGAACGTTTATGACCGTGTGGTGCCTAATCAGGCGACATCAACGCTATGGGTTCTCGCCCTCGGCGTCAGCGGCGCTTTCTTTTTTGATCTGATATTGCGAACACTCCGCAGTATCTGTCTGGATATCGCGGGTAAAAAAACCGACCTTATCCTTTCCGCCACGCTGTTTGAACGCATCACCGGCATGGCGATGAAAGCACGCCCCGCCCGCGTCGGCAGCTTCGCGCAAAATATTCATGAATTTCAGCTGCTGCGGGACTTTTTGTCCTCGTTGACGCTGACCACGCTGATCGATTTTCCCTTTACTTTGTTGCTGTTGCTGGTCATTGGCATCATCGGCGGCCCGCTGGTGTGGATCCCTATCCTCGCCTTCCCGCTGGCGTTGCTGGTGAGCTGGGCGCTGCAAAAGCCGCTGACCTCAACCATTGAAAAATCGTTGCACCTGGCGAGCGAACGTCAGGCGACGCTGATCGAAACACTGACCGGGCTTGATGCGATTAAGGTCAATAATGCGGAAAGTGAGCGCCAGCATCAGTGGGAGCAAACAATCGGCAGCCTCAGCCGTCTGGAAATGCGCGCGAAAACGCTCTCTTCGCTGGCGGTGAATCTGACACAGTGGTTCCAGCAGCTCGCGGGCGTCATCATGATCGTCGTCGGCGTTTATCTGCTGATCGACGGTAAACTGAGTATGGGGGCGCTGATCGCCTGCTACATGCTTAACGGACGCGCCTTGATTCCGCTAGGACAGCTTTCCGGTCTGGTCACCCGCTATCAGCAAGCCAAACTGACGATGGTGACGACAGAGCAAATGATGGAGCTTCCGCAGGAGCGCCAGGAAGACGAGCGCCCGCTGAAACGAGAAAGCATCATCGGCGGCATCGAGTTTCGCGATGTCACCTTCAATTACCCGGAACAGAAGATGCGTTCTCTGTCGAACATTAACCTGACCATTCAGCCAGGTGAGAAAGTCGGCATCATTGGACGGACCGGGTCTGGCAAAAGCTCGCTGGAAAAATTACTCGTCAATCTCTACCAACCGACCAGCGGTAATCTGCTGATCGATGGGGTCGACGCACGGCAGTTGGACGTCAGCGACCTGCGCCATAACATCGGCTATGTTCCGCAGGATATCCAGCTGTTCAGCGGTTCGCTGCGCGATAACCTGATTTGCGGCGCACGCTACGTGGAAGACGAAGCCATGCTGCGCGCGGCCGACATCGCCGGCGTCAGCGAGTTCGCCCGACTTCATCCCGACGGTTACAATCTGCAGGTCGGTGAGCGCGGTTTACAGCTCTCCGGCGGCCAACGCCAGGCGGTGGCCATTGCGCGAGCCCTGCTGCTGGAGCCGCCGATTCTGGTGATGGATGAACCCACCAGCGCGATGGATAACAGCAACGAAGATCGCCTCAAGCAGGCACTGCAATCCGCATTGATCAACAAGACGCTGCTGCTGGTGACGCACCGCGTATCCATGCTGTCGCTGGTTGACCGCCTGATCATCATGGATAAAGGCCGCATTATTGCCGACGGGCCGAAAGCCATCGTGATGGATGCATTAAAGAAGGGGCAGATCAATGCGTCTCGTTGAAAGCACTAAAAAAATACTGGCCTATTTTCAGGCATCCCGTAAAAACAGCGACGCGCAGACCATGCCCGAAGTCAGCCAGGCCATGGTGGAAGATGCGCCCCGCATCATTCGCGTCACCCTGTGGGTGATTCTGGCATGCATCGGCTTTTTCCTGCTGTGGGCCGCTTTCGCCGAGATCGATGAGGTGACTCACGGCGAAGGGAAAGCCATTCCTTCTATCCGACTGCAGAAAATTCAGAACCTAGAAGGCGGGATCGTCAGCCAGATTTTCGTACATGAAGGGCAAATCGTTAAGGCAGGCGAGCCGTTGTTACGTCTGGACGACACCCGTTTTGCGTCTAACGTCGGTGAAACCGAGGCGGACAGACTGTCACTGCTGGCGCGCATCGCACGCCTGAATGCGGAAATTAACGATACGCCGTTCACCCTCCCCGCCGAAGTGGAAAAGCAGGCGCCCAGTGTCGCCGCCGGTGAGCGAGATCTCTACAACAACCGCAAGCGACAGTTCAGTAACGAGATTTCCGGCCTGAAAGAGCAGTTGGTGCAACGACGCCAGGAACTGCGTGATTATGTCTCACGACAAGAGCAGTACCGCAACAGTCTGAACTTGCTGCAGCAAGAAATCAGAATGTCCGAGCCGTTGATTAAAGAAGGCGCTATCTCGAAGGTCGAAATTCTTCGTCTGCGTCGTTCAGAGGTCGAAACCCGTGGCCAAATGGATTCGGTATCGCTGTCGATCCCGCGTGCCGAAGCGGCATTGAAGGAAATCGATAATAAAATCGAAGAGACTCACGGCCGCTATAAAAGCGAAGCTTTGTCGCAGTTGAATGAAGCGCAGACCAATCTCAACAAGATTGCGGCGACGGGCAAGGCGCTGGAAGACCGAGTCAACCGTACGTTGGTAGTGTCCCCCGTCCGCGGCATCGTGCAACAGATTTTGGTAAATACGATCGGCGGCGTAATTCAGCCGGGTAACGATCTGGTAGAGATCGTACCGTTAGACGACAGCCTGCTGATTGAAGCCCGCATTCGTCCGCAAGACATTGCCTTTTTGCATCCCGGTCAGCAGGCAGTGATCAAGTTTACCGCCTACGACTACACCATTTATGGCGGATTAAAAGGACATCTTGAGCAAATCAGTCCGGATACCGTGACGGATAAAGAGGGGCACAGCTACTACGTGATCCGCCTGCGCACCGAGAAAAATCACTTGGGCAACGAAGACAAACCGCTGCTGGTGATCCCGGGTATGGTCGCGACCGTCGATATCATGACCGGTAAGAAAACCATACTGCGTTATCTGCTCAAACCCATCCTACGCGCCAAAGCTGAAGCGCTGCGGGAGAGGTAGAATCTCTGCCAATCCATCGATAGTAAACTGACGAGACAGCAATGTAAGACGGGCAACCTCTAAAGGGTTGCCCGTTTTTTTTGACGACGCGTCAGCCATTGACCTCTAATGCGGCCCTTTACAGAGAAAATATGGTGATTGAAGTGAGTATGTATTCACATCGTAAGACGCCATGCGTCTTTGAGAGGGGCTAATCAACAAAACGGGCAACCGCTCTGGGATGGCTCGTGATATCACGTCTGCCCTCTTCTTTCCTCGCAGCGCTAATTCCTTTCAGCTAACAAGGCCGTCCGGCCGACATTAGTGAGTATTGACGTCGTTATAGATCTTGGTCTGGCTGCGTCCCAAGGTTTTGGCTTGATACATGGCGGCATCGGCGTTAATGGCCAGCGACAACGCGTCGGCGCCGTGCTCGGGATAAAGGGCAATGCCGATACTGCAGGAGATATCGAGCGTTTTTCCTTCAATATCGAAAGGCTCGTTCAACGCATAGTGGATCTTATCCGCCACGTACAGCGTGTTTTCCTGCTCTTTGATTCCCTGCAGAAGGATGATGAATTCGTCGCCGCTGCGGCGATACACCGTATCGCTATCGCGAACGGCGAGACGCATGCGAGCCGCCGCTTCCTTCAACAGCAGATCGCCGACGGCATGGCCAAAGGTGTCATTAATCTGTTTGAACCTGTCCAAATCCAGGAACATCAACGCGATTTTACGTCCCGTCTGCTTTGAAAGCTGAATGGCCTGTTCCATCTGTTCCGCAAAAGTCAGGCCGTTCGCCAGAGACGTCAGGGAATCGTAGTGCGCCAACTGACGGTAGTGCTCCTCGCTACGACGCAGCATATCGATGGCGCGGTAGCGTTCGATAGCCACCGAAACCAACTGAGCCGACTTCTCGATGGATTCGATTTCGTCTTCAGCCGGAGAATAAACTTTACGATGGTAAACGCTAAGCACAGCTAATATTTCATCGTTTTGGCCGAACACAGGTTCAGACCAGCAGGAGCGTAAGCCGGCGTACAACGCCAGACCTTTATAAAGCGACCAGCTCGGATCGGTGGAGATATCTTCTGCAATGACCCGTTTACCGGTATATGCTGCCGTACCAAACGATGCGGCACCGTCGGCAATCTTCACGTTATGAATGGCATTTTTATAAAAGCCCGGCAGGCTGGGGGCGGAACCGAGGGTTAAACATTTCTTGTCCTTATCAATCAGCAAGACTGAGCAGACAATTCTTCCTGGATTCTTCTCTTCTACGCTAAAGATAATGGCATCAAGAATATCTTTAAGCGGCGCTCCGCTCGACAATAATTCCAACGCCCGGTTGTAGGAATTATCGTGATACTCTTTTGTCTTTCTCTCCGTAATGTCCATTTTAATGCCGACATACTGAATAGCGTTACTCGCCTTATTATATATCTTTACGATGCTGGCTTTTTCCCAATATAACTGACCATTTTTTTTGCGATTAATAAACTCGCCATTCCATATATCGCCTTTATTAAGCGTTTCCCACAGCTCTTCATAAACGCTAGCGTTGGTCATTCCTGAGCTAAGCATGCGGGTGTTTTGGCCAATCACTTCTTCCGCTTCATACCCGGACATGGAGATGAACTGTCTGTTTACATAGACTATTTCACAGTTTTCGTTGGCAATCAGGAGCGCGGCAGGACTATATTCCGCTGCAAACAGAACCATGTTCAAAAAATCCAGCTTTTTATTTTCGTTGGTGGACTTTTCCAGGCGTTTACGGTTTCGGAGCGAAGATACACCCAAGAGAATAATCAATAGAGTTATTATAATTTCATACACAATAATACTCTCCTCAGGGCCGTAAGGTCCTGAACGAACACAGCGCATCACTGAAGACGAAAAATCCCGGTAATAACATCCCCCCATTCAGTTTTTCAGAGTTGGCAGATTTCCGGAGAGTAAAAGGGATAAATGGAAAAAATATCCGGCCAGGCTGAGAGTTCAAAAACATAGAAACGTAAGCATAAAGCCCCCCAGATATCACTGCGTGAAGAAAAAAATAATCAAATAAAAAGATTCAGCTTATTTGTTATATATACCACTAACACTGTTATAAGATTTACTAATATTTTAAAACTCTTCTTTATGCATTTAGCATGCGCTGTATTTTGACTATCAATTGCGCTGAAGCAAATCAATTATACCAATAATTAATACCCTTTTAATCACAAAAACCTATCATGAGGAAATTATTGATCGTTATAAGCAAACACTTGTTTTTTTATTGATTATAATCAATGAGTTAAATCCATGTTTTTTGCAGGTGACCGTACGAGAGGCGAAGAACAATTCACATCACGATCATCATTAACATATAGCATCATTAGGCATAAAACTAACACAGATGACCATAGTTAACAAAAACTGAAGAATTAAACTTCATCAGTTTTAATTTTCTTAATCAAATACTTTGTTTTGATTATCACACTCTACACGTCCTGTCGTTCCGAATAGCCCTATATTTGAGGCTATTCGATTCACTTTCTTGCTTTACGTGAAATTAAAAGAAAAAGAAACTCTATAAAAAGATAGGAATGACTGCGGGGACGTTAAAATTCGAGTTTTAATGATTCGAAATATTCAAATGGTTGGGGGCGAGAAAGGAAATAACCTTGAGCTGCCGTGGCGTTGGACTCTTTAACCATTCCCCACTCGTTTTCCGTTTCCACACCTTCAACGACGATATAATTACAGTAACGGGTCATGAGAGTGATCAACAGGTGAAAAATTTGGCGTCCTTCTTCCGTTTGCTGAAGCATGACGAACAGCTCTCGGGCAACTTTGATGCAGTCGTGCCGCACCATCAACAGCGAGGAAAAGTTGGCTACGCCGCAGCCGAAATCATCCAGCCATAGCCGGCTAGCTTCGGGCAACGCATTCAGTAGTTCTTTTGGCAAACCTTCCTGACATTCCACCAGCTCAAAACGCAACCAGGGCATACTGGCAATCAGCTTTTTTGCCTGCAGGTTTTTCTGCAATGCCATCAGTACCGGTCCGTCAATGTTGACGGAGGCTAGCAGGTCGTCCCGAACAAAGCGGTCGTGGAGGCGACGCAGGAGCTGCATCTGCTCGATGACGATTTTCAGGCGCATGCCGACATCGATACGAGCAAAGTAGACTTCGGGGGAAAGCGTCTGATGAGGGATGGTCGGATGAGAAATCGCAGTTAACAGCTCAACGCCCAGCAATCGTCCGGATGTTCGATAAATCGGTTGGAAAGTGTATCTTCGGCGGCAACTGAGCAAAAAATCAACGTCATCTTTTGTCTCCGGCCCACTAGCGGGTGGAATAGGCCCAAACTGATTAAGCTGACTGTTTTGCTGCACTCTATTAATTCCGCCGTTAGACATACGCTGAATGACTAAAATAATCCCACCGCTCCTGAAAACAGCCCTGACCGCGATGAAAGTGACTTCGGGGGCAGCTAGCGTAATGTGGGCTACATTACGACGTAAACGTGACGGACACATTGCCGTATTGCGAATTTGACCAGTTTATCAAAGGGCTGTGGAATCGTAATTTTCAGCACTTTATGATAAAGACTAATTCGCACACCGCCTAGAGGCTCAATCCCGAGAGTAAGCGATGATTTTGCGCTGTACTCCACCGGATGCTACAGGCAGTAAAATGCCGCCCCACGAACAAGGCTGATTTTTGATTATTTCCCATACAACCAGTCAGTTAGCATCGACTGTTTGTTTCTGGAGCGCGGTATAGTACAGCACATGATAAACAGAGATATAATAATGATAAAAATAATTTACATATTCATGATTAGCCTGCTTTTGGCGATGCTACCAGCAGGAGCTCAAGCTCAACGGATCATCATCGACCAATTGAACCGCCAGGTCACTCTTCCCGACAACATCCAACGCGTGGTCGTTTTACAACATCAAACGCTTAATTTGCTGGTCGAACTCAATGCGACCGATAAAATCGTCGGAATACAATACGATTGGGAACAACAGTTAGGCCCGCACTATGCGCAGCTTGTTCCGCAGCTCATCGGCAAAGCCAAAGTGGGCGACCTAACGCACGTCGATCTGGAAAGCCTTGCCGCATTAAAGCCACAGGTTGTTTTTGTCACTCACTACGCGCCGCAGGAGATGATCGATCAGATTAGTCAGCTCGGTATCGCCGTCGTCGCTATTTCCCTGCGTCATGATGTTCCCGGTCAGGAAAGAGAGCTGAATCCGAAGATGGCGAATGAAGAGCAGGCCTATGACCAAGGCCTGAAAGAAGGAATTCGACTCATTGGCGATATCGTGGACCGCGTTCCTCAATCCACAATGCTGATTGAAAAGGCCTTCCGTCAGCGGCAACTTGTCAGTGAACGCTTACAACACCTGCCGGAAGCGAAACGCGTACGCGCCTATATGGCGAATCCGGAACTCACGACCTACGGCTCAGGGAAATATACCGGTTTGATGATGAAGCATGCAGGGGCTTTGAACGTCGCCGCAGCCACGGTGAAGGGCTACAAGCAGGTGTCGATGGAGCAGGTCATCACCTGGAACCCACAGGTGATTTTTGTCCAGGATCGCTATCCACAGGTCGTAGAACAGATTCAGACTCAGCCCGAGTGGCAACCGATTGACGCCGTCAAACAGCACCGTGTTTATCTCATGCCCGACTACGCTAAGGCATGGGGCTACCCGATGCCGGAAGCTATCGGTCTTGGCGAACTGTGGATGGCGAAAAAGTTGTACCCGGAGATTTTCAGCGATATCGACATCCACAAGCAGGCGCAGGATTGGTATCGCACTTTTTATCGCACAGATGACACGGGCGCAGAATGAGCCAACGACCATTACAACTCCTGGCGGCGGGTAGCCTTCGCGGAGTCTGGCCAGCACTGATGGCGGCGTTTGAAGCCGAGACGGGACTGAAGACGCAAACCGATTTTGGCCCAGCGGGCTTATTACGCCAGCGGATTGAACGAGGAGAACCTTGCGACCTGTTCGCTTCCGCCAACCGCCATCACACCTCGGCGCTGGTGATGGGTAAACTCGCCCTCTCAGCAACGCCACTGGCCGTCAACCGTCTTTGCCTGACGGCATCGGCCTCCTCCGCGGCCCGCTCTCAAGACTGGCTCACGCTGCTGCTCGATCCTGAGTTGCGACTGGCGACATCAACGCCCGGCAGCGATCCCTCCGGCGACTACGCCTGGCAGTTGTTCGAACGGATGGAGAGACACTACCCGGGCGCGGCCGCTGACTTACAGGCCAGGGCGCTCATGCTGGTCGGAGGCCTACACAGCGCGCCGGTACCGGAAGGACACATGGCCGCCTCTTGGATCATACAAAGCGGTCAGGCGGATCTGTTTGTCGGTTACGCCAGCTATGCCCCGCGCTTGCGTCAGCTCCCCGGCATTCACGTATTCTCCCTTCCCGACGACCAAAACATTCGCGCTGACTACACGTTCGCACTTTGCCGCGCAGCCGCGCAGCCGCTGGCCGCATTTTTGTCTTCAGCAATGGCTCGCCAGATCTTGCAGGATGGCGGCTTCGAAGTACCGGTCCTGAAGGACGAGCCGCTCGATTAACTCGGCAGCGTCTTTCATGTCAGCCACACATCGTCGCCCATAGGGCATCCCGCGCTGTTGGGCTGATATCGCTTTTATGCTAAAGTGCGCGCCGCCGACACTGCCGCTTTCGAGAAAATGCGCAACCGCCTTGTCCTCCACGGAGGAGAAAACTGCGTCGAAAGTGGTGATTAAGGCGAGGATGACTTCATCGGGTGCGATGGTTGCGGACAGGCCGCTCATGGCGGCAAGAAATGGGAAAGACCTCTAAATGGCGCTGTTAATTACCAAACGATGCATCAACTGCGATATGTGCGAGCCAGAGTGCCCGAATCAGGCCATATCGATGGGGATGGAGACGTACGAAATCGATTCTGAGCGCTGTACGGAGTGCGTTGGTCACTACGATACCCCCACCTGCCAGAAAGTGTGCCCGATCGATAACACCATCATTACCGATCCGGCCCATGTGGAAGATCAGGAGCGGTTGTGGGAGAAATTCGTCCAGCTGCACCACGCCGACCAACTCTAAGCTAATTAGCTTTCCACGATAACGGTGGCGCACGCATAGCGCCGCTCGTCTGCCAGCGAGACGTGCACATGCTGCACGCCCAGTTCCTGCGCAAATTCCGCGGCTCGACCGAGAAAACGCAGGCATGGCTTGCCCAAATCGTTATTGAACACCTCGAATTGAGCGAAGGCCAATCCCTGACGGATCCCCGTGCCAAACGCTTTCGACGCCGCTTCCTTTACCGCAAAGCGTTTTGCCAGAAAGCGAATCGGCTGCTGATGTTCCTGATAAATCGCCCACTCGGCGTCGCTCAAAATGCGACGCGCGAGACGATCGCTCGAACGTTCAACGGCCGCTTCGATACGGGCGATTTCGACGATGTCGGTGCCGAGTCCCAGAACCGCCATTAACGACGCGCTTCCCGCATCAAGGATTTCATCTCGGCGACAGCCGCCGGTAACCCGCTCATCACAGCGCGTCCAATGATCGAATGACCAATGTTCAGCTCATGCATTTCCGGCAGCGCGGCGATGGGCTGGACGTTATGGTAAGTCAGGCCGTGACCGGCATTCACACGGATCCCTTTGGCTGCCGCATAAGTCGCGGCGTCACGGATACGTTCGAACTCATGCTGGCGCGCTTCGTCGCCCTCGGCATCCGCGTAAGCGCCGGTATGCAGCTCGATATAAGGCGCTTCGCAAGCGACAGCCGCATCAATTTGGGCACGGTCGGGATCGATAAACAAAGAGACGTTAATTCCAGCAGCGGTCAGCTTCTTCACGGCATCCTGCATTTTGTTCAGCTGTCCGGCGACGTCCAGACCGCCCTCCGTCGTCACCTCCTGCCGTTTTTCCGGCACCAGGCAACAGAAGTGAGGCTGCAATTCGCAGGCGATAGAAACCATTTCGTCCGTGACCGCCATCTCCAGGTTCATCCGCGTCTGGATGGTCTGGCGCAGCAGGCGCACATCGCGATCCGTAATGTGGCGACGATCTTCGCGCAGATGCACGGTAATGCCGTCCGCCCCGGCCTGTTCAGCGATAAACGCGGCCTGAACCGGGTCGGGATACGCCGTTCCCCGGGCGTTACGCAACGTGGCGATATGATCGATATTTACACCTAACAACAGCTCAGCCATGATCCATCCTTAACTTTCTATCTCATCAATAACGCCAGTTTACACCGCCGCCAATCCTGTTTGGTACTCCCGACGTTACTCTTCTTGCGGCGGAGCTGGCTTGGGCGGTTTGATCACGAACTGTCGGAACAGCTCGCGGCTCTTGAGGGGTTTACCGCCGAGGTAGGGTTTGAGCGCCATGCGAGTGAACCGTTTAGCGGCGCGCAAGGTGTCCGCATCGGGGAACTCCCGAGCCGCCAACGAGCGAAGTTCATGTCCGGTAAAACTGAGGCGATCCACCACCAGACTGGCGATAAATCCTTTTTCTTCCCGATAGCGATAAGTCATGTCGTCCGCGACGCTTTCGCCGCTGCCGGCGCAGTGCAGAAAGTCGACGCCGTAGCCCAAATGCCCCAGCAGCGCCAGCTCGAAGCGACGCAGCGCCGGTTCTGGCGAGCCGTCAAGCGCAGCCAACTGTTGCAAACAGTGCAGGTAATCGAAGAAGAGCGCGGAGAAGTTGGTTTCGAACTCGAGAACCCGAGTGAGCAGTTCGTTAACGTACAGGCCGCTGTAGAGCGTACTGCCGCTGATGGGGAGCGCCAGAGACACCGGCTCGGCATTGCGAAGCGTTTTCACATCGCCCCGGCCGCTCCAGCGCACCAGCAGCGGGGTAAACGGCTGCAGGCACCCTTTCAGACTGGAACGACGCGCTCGGGCGCCTTTCGCCAACATCCGGACACGGCCCTGATTCTCCGTGAACAGATCCAGCAACAGGCTGGTTTCACTATAAGGGCGCCCATGCAAGACAAATGCGCGCTGCCAGCCTTCCATAGGCGGGGCCCCTTAGAGGTCGTCGATATAACCCAGACTGCGCAACGCACGTTCGTCGTCCGCCCAGCCGGATTTCACTTTAACCCACAGTTCCAGATGCACTTTTGCCTCGAACATCTGTTCCATGTCCTGACGGGCTTCAATGCCGATGGTTTTGATCTTGGAGCCTTTATTGCCGATAACCATTTTCTTCTGGCCTTCACGCTCAACCAGAATCAGACCGTTGATATCGTACCCGCCGCGTTCATTCGCGACAAAACGCTCGATTTCCACGGTGACAGAGTACGGCAGTTCTTCGCCCAGAAAACGCATCAGCTTCTCACGGATGATCTCGGAGGCCATGAAGCGCTGAGAACGGTCGGTGATGTAATCTTCCGGGAAGTGGTGCACCGCCTGCGGCAGATGTTTACGGACGATGCTGGCGATCGTGTCGACATTCATGCCTTTCTCAGCGCTCATCGGCACGACATCCAGAAACTTCATCTTCTGACTGATCATCTGAATGTGCGGCAGCAGTTTACTTTTGTCCGTGACGTTATCGACTTTGTTGATAGCCAGCAGCACGGGATGTTTCTGATCGCGCAGCTTGTTGACCACCATTTCGTCGTCTTCGGTCCAGTGCGTACCTTCGACAACAAAAATGACCAGCTCAACGTCGCCGATAGAGCTGCTGGCGGCGCGGTTCATCAACCGGTTAATCGCACGTTTTTCTTCGATATGCAGCCCAGGGGTGTCCACGTAGATCGCCTGATAAGGCCCTTCCGTATGAATGCCCATGATGCGGTGGCGCGTCGTCTGCGGTTTACGGGAGGTAATAGAAACCTTCTGACCCAGCAGCTGGTTCAGCAATGTGGATTTACCGACATTCGGTCGGCCTACAATCGCGACAAAGCCGCAGTAATTCTGTTCTTCGCTCATTCAAGCTCCAGCTGTATTAACGCCTGTTCTGCCGCAGCCTGCTCGGCTTTACGACGGCTCGACCCCGTGCCGACCACCGGTTCGCTAAACCCGCTGACCAGACAGTGTATGGTGAACTCTTGATCGTGCGCTTCACCACGCACCTGCACTACCAGATAGGTAGGCAGCGGTAAGTGCCGTCCCTGCAGAAACTCCTGCAGCCGGGTTTTGGGATCTTTTTGCTTGTCGCCGGGGCTGATTTCATTCAGGCGACTCTGATACCACTCGAGGATCAGCTTCTCGACCATCTGGATATCGCTATCCAGGAATATGCCGCCGATCAGCGCTTCGACCGTATCCGCCAGAATGGACTCACGACGGAAACCGCCGCTTTTCAACTCTCCCGGCCCCAGACGAAGACATTCGCCCAGTTCGAACTCGCGTGCGATCTCTGCCAGCGTATTGCCGCGCACCAGCGTGGCGCGCATCCGGCTCATGTCCCCTTCATCAACGCGGGGGAAACGGTGATAGAGCGCATTGGCGATCACAAAGCTCAGGATGGAGTCCCCAAGGAATTCCAGCCGTTCATTGTGTTTACTGCTGGCGCTACGATGCGTAAGTGCCTGCAGCAGAAGATCATATTGTCGGAAAGTATAGCCCAGTTTTTTTTGTAAACGATTTATGAGAATGGGGTTCATGTGTTACCAATATCAATCGTGCTTTTTAACCACAGCATACGGAACAGCCCTGCTGAACTCTTATAGTGCCAAAACTGTTTCGTTTGCACTGGCTCCCGTGAGGGAGCCTGCGTTTATTTATGTCGAAAATATTCTACAACGGAAGGCGCAAAGATACCGCGTGTTTATTACGTTGTATTAGTGAATACCGCCAATACGGCTCAGGCGTACGCCAGTAGGCCATTGGCCTTCCTGTTTTTCAAAGCTCATCCAGATTGCCGTGGCTTTACCGACCAGATTTCTCTCCGGCACAAAGCCCCAGTAACGGCTGTCTGCGCTGTTGTCACGGTTATCGCCCATCATGAAGTAGCTGCCGGCCGGCACAACCCATGTGCTTAACGGCTGATGAGGCTGGTGATAGTACAGGCTCAGCTGATCCTGTGCGATCGGAACCGTCAGAATATCGTGCGTGACGTCGCCCAGGGTTTCTTTACGCGTCGTCAGACGAATGCCATTTGCTTGCTCACCCGTCGGGATCTGATAAAAACCGTTGCTGCTTTCCCCGCCCATCCCATTAAAGGTCTGGACAAAGTCGCTCGGCTGCACGTTGCTATAGGTGACGGCCAACGCTTTATCGCAATCAGAAGACTGTGAACACGCAGGCTGGATCGTCACCTGTTTGGCGACAGGATCGTAGCTCACGCGATCGCCCGGCAGGCCCACAACGCGTTTGATGTAGTCCAGACTCGGATTTTCCGGGTATTTAAAGACGGCGATATCGCCACGTTTAGGATGTCCGGTTTCAATCAGCGTCGTCTGGGTAATCGGGTCTTTAATGCCGTAAGCAAATTTTTCCACCAGGATAAAATCACCGATCAACAGCGTCGGCATCATCGAACCCGACGGGATCTGAAACGGTTCATAGATGAATGAACGCACCACCAGCACCACAGCCAAAACGGGGAATACCGAGGCGCAAGTTTCAATCCAACCCGGCTGTTTGATGCTGCTGGAGAGCGTCTGTTCTCCAGCCGTACCGTCCGACTGCTGGCTTGAATGAGCCAGTCTGGCGCGCCGTGCGGGCGCCCATTTGAAACGGTCCAGACACCACACGACGCCGGTAACCAGCGTGGCGAGCGTCAGAATCAAGGCAAACATATTGGCCATGCCAACTCCTATGAAATTATTTACTGTCCTTGCCCACGTGCAGAATGGCCAAAAACGCTTCCTGCGGCAGCTCAACGTTGCCGACCTGTTTCATTCGTTTCTTACCGTCTTTCTGCTTCTGCAACAGCTTTTTCTTACGGCTCACGTCGCCGCCATAGCATTTGGCCAGCACGTTTTTACGCAGCTGCTTGACGGTGGAACGCGCGATAATGTGGTTGCCGATCGCCGCCTGAATCGCAATATCAAACTGCTGACGCGGGATAAGCTCTTTCATTTTTTCCACGAGATCGCGACCGCGATACGGCGCATTGTCGTTGTGCGTAATCAACGCCAACGCATCGACGCGCTCGCCGTTAATCAGGACGTCGACGCGCACCATATTGGAAGCCTGGAACCGCTTGAAATTGTAGTCAAGCGACGCATAACCGCGAGAGGTGGATTTCAGACGGTCGAAGAAGTCCAGCACCACTTCCGCCATCGGAATGTCGTACGTCAGCGCCACCTGGTTGCCGTGGTACACCATGTTGGTTTGCACGCCGCGTTTTTCCACGCACAGCGTGATGACGTTGCCCAGAAACTCCTGCGGCATCAACATGTGACACTCAGCGATAGGCTCACGCAGCTCCGCGATGTTGTTGATCGCCGGCAGCTTGGACGGGCTGTCTACGTAAATCACTTCACCGGCCGTGGTTTCAACTTCGTACACCACCGTCGGCGCCGTGGTGATCAGATCCAGATCGTATTCACGCTCCAGACGCTCCTGAATGATCTCCATGTGCAGCAGACCCAGGAAGCCACAGCGGAAACCGAAGCCCAGCGCCGTTGAGCTTTCCGGCTCATAAAACAGGGAAGCATCGTTCAGGCTGAGTTTGCCCAGCGCATCGCGGAACGACTCGTAGTCATCGGAGCTGACGGGGAACAGACCCGCATAAACCTGAGGTTTCACTTTCTTGAAGCCCGGCAGCGCTTTCTCCGCCGGTTTACGCGCCAGCGTCAGCGTATCGCCGACCGGCGCGCCCAGAATGTCTTTGATCGCGCAGACCAACCAGCCCACTTCGCCACAGTTCAGCGTATCGCGATCGACACGTTTCGGGGTAAATATGCCCAAGCGCTCGGCGTTGTAGACCTGACCGGTGCTCATGACTTTGATCTTGTCGCCCTTGCGCAGGGAGCCATTTTTAATCCGGATCAGAGATACCACGCCCAGATAGTTATCGAACCAGGAGTCGATGATCAACGCCTGCAGCGGCGCTTCCGGGTCGCCTACCGGCGCAGGGATATCTCGCACCAGTCGCTCGAGGATGTCGGGTACGCCGACACCGGTTTTCGCCGAGCAACGCACGGCGTCCGTCGCATCAATCCCGACAATATCTTCGATTTCCTGAGCCACACGATCCGGATCGGCCGCAGGGAGGTCAATCTTGTTCAGGACCGGCACGACTTCCAGATCCATTTCGATCGCCGTATAACAGTTAGCCAGCGTCTGCGCCTCTACGCCCTGTCCCGCATCCACCACCAGCAGCGCGCCTTCACAGGCGGCCAGAGAGCGGGAAACTTCATACGAGAAGTCGACGTGTCCCGGAGTGTCGATGAAGTTCAGCTGATAGGTGTGGCCGTCAGTGGCCTTATAATCCAGCGTAACGCTCTGTGCTTTGATGGTGATCCCGCGTTCGCGCTCGAGGTCCATAGAATCCAGAACCTGCGCAGCCATTTCACGCTCGGTTAAACCACCACAAATTTGAATGATGCGGTCAGAAAGCGTCGACTTACCGTGGTCGATGTGGGCAATGATGGAAAAATTTCGTATATGCTTCATTATTAAAGTTTTTCTACCTTGGTATTTCTGAAGTCTTGCCGATCGGCATGCGCATTAGCCGACAACGCTGACCGTTGTCATAGGCCCGAATCGCAGCATTCTACATGCCATACGGGGGAAAACCTAGTCATGGGCCGTCTATTAAGATGGTTTATCATCACGGAGTCCCCCTATTCGCCTTGCGGAAGAAAGCCGGTTGCTGTGCGGCATGAGCGGCGGGAGATGATGCCTGAAAAAGACGGGGGTTACCTCGTCGCTCACGGGCCATACAGGCCGGGATATAAGGAAGCGAGTCTTGCTACGGGAAATCAAGGTCGGCGCCTCGATAAGACGATTGATCCGACCTGACATCCAGCATAGTTCATACCATGCCAAGGCCCCTGTCCGATAACGGTCAGGGGTTCTTAAAGCTCACGCTGTCGGCAATACGCTTGGCCGTAGCCAACGGCAATTCGCCAATCACGGTGATTTCGTGTTTGTCGCGCACGACGGAGTGGATCATCCGCCGTCCTAGCAACGCGTTTTGGTCCGGGTGGGTGTCGCCAACCGGGCTCACGTTGACAGAAAAGCTGAATAAGCCGTCGCTGTAGAGGCGAGATTCCACCGGCACGCCTCCGCTGGGAAGCGGTCGCTGGCTACGCGAGATCTCTTCAACGCCGCTCGGCAGCCACTGCGTCGACCATGCGAAGTCGGCTGATGGTGCCGTGGGAACGCTCAACAGCGGCGGTAGACTCATACGATCCAGATTTTTCATCTCTGACTGCACCGAACCGTCCACCGTCATGGACAAAACGCGGTACTGCTCCAGCAGTTCGCCATTTTGGTCCAGCAAATCGACTCGCAGCGGCAGCCTTGACGTCGCATCCAGACAAATCACATAGCTGAAGCGCGTGCCGTCACGGGAGACAATACGTACGACGTCGCTCTGACGATCGGCAAGACGAATGCGCCCGGTAGGGATAAAGTCGTAATAAGCAGACAGCCGAGAGAAATTCGCGTAGATCAACGCGGGCAGCGCATCGACCATGTGATCGCCGGATAGCGTGAAAGGATCAAGGTTGGTTTCGAAATAGCTGATATTACGAGCACGTTGAACCACTTCACGACGCGGACCGTCGAGATGAAGCAACTGAGCCAACGTTTCCTTCCCCGCTAACGTGTGACGATAGCGAAAAGACTCAATCCCCTGACGGGATACGTTGATGAAATAGATTTCATAGCTCAGGGACTGGCTGGCTCGGCTCATTTGTTGCAACATCGCCCCGGAGTTGTCCTGAGCCGGGGCGATGCCAGAGTAACTCGCGCCGCCGAAAAGCAGCGCGGTGATAAACAAAAAGCGCTTCATTACTGCGGCTGCATTCCTAATGATTAGGTTCCAGGCACCTGAACGGCAGCCTGTTGATCTTCATGTTGGTCGAAACGCAGTTGGTCAGAGTGCACTCGGCGCTGCAGCTCATAGTCCTGCAGCAACGCATTGATGCGCTCATGCTGAGCCTGTTGCTGACGCTGTCCCACCGTGCTGACGCCGGTTTCAGCCGGTACGCTCAGGCTGACCGGCGATGCGGTGCCTAAAGCAGGAAGCGTACTGAATGCCGGGGCTTCGACCGCGCCGTCCGTCGCGACACCGCCTTGCTGGTAGTGCTGCACGCCAACGATGACCGCCAGAGAAACACAGGCCGCGACACCAATTTGCGTCAGATTCGCCGCCAATGGACGGATCTTGTTCCAGAACGACAGGTTTAGCCAGGTCCGAGGATGTGGCTGGGATTCGGGCACCGCCTGCGGGTTGAAGAGAACAGGTTCCTGCTCTAATGCTGCCGCGACACTGGCTGCGACGTCGACGTGCAAGACGTGTTCGCAGACATCATTGCGCAATGTATCGCGTACTACATGGTAACGCTGCCAGCTTTCCTGCAGTGTCTCGTCTTTCGACAAAGCGCTCAGCAGTTCGTTGTCGACAGCCTCGCCATCCATTAAAGCGGAAAGTTTTTCTTTCTGCATACCTTACACCCTTACCTTGTCAAATCGGTCATGATGAACGTTCACAACAAGTTAACGCTGAATAAGCGGTTGTACTTTATTATCAATAGCTTCGCGTGCACGGAAGATACGCGATCGCACGGTGCCGACCGGACAGCCCATGATGTCGGCTATCTCTTCATAGCTCAGTCCATCCAGTTCTCGCAGCGTGATTGCCAGTCGTAAATCCTCCGGCAATGACTCAATCGTGCGGAACACTATCCGACGCAACTCATCAGACAGCATTAAATTCTCAGGGTTCGATATTTCTTTTAACGCGCTGGCATTTTCATAATTCTCAGCGTCGCTGGCGTCCACGTCACTCGACGGAGGTCGCCTCCCTTGGGCAACGAGATAGTTTTTCGCCGTGTTAACCGCAATACGATACAACCACGTATAAAATGCACTATCGCCGCGAAAAGACTCGAGCGCACGATAGGCTTTGATAAATGATTCCTGGACAACGTCCGGTACGTCGCCCGGAGGGACGTAACGAGATACCAGGCTCGCTACTTTATGCTGGTAACGAACAACCAGTAAATTGAACGATTTCCGATCGCCTTTCTGGACCCGCTCAACCAGAACCTGATCTGTTAACTGCTCGCTCATCCGAGGTAATATCTCCTCAAATTTGTCTCCACGCATAGGTTACGTAATGCCAGCCACGTTCTAAATCTTTGAGCAAGCACTCGCTTGGAGTCCATACACATCATTAAGTTCCGTTTCAAAAAAGTCTTTTCTGCTTTGTGTGATCGCCGATGTGATTTCAGTACCAGACCGACCTGTACTCTTGCGGCTAGTTGTACCACACTTCGGCCAACCACGTGCGCCAAATCCCGCTATTCCGGGGGCTACGCATATGTAACACCGTCTTTCCATGCCTTACATAGACAGATAAAAATCGCGTGTCAGCGCCTGGTAGGCGTCGGAATAGTGACCCTCCTCATCTCGAATCACCAGCGAAGACCGCTCGGTCGCCCCCGGCTGCAACGAGAGCGCCAGTAGCGTTCGATGTGCGGGGCGCGACGCAGACTCACGGACATCCGTCCGTAATGACAAGCGCCATCCTTCTTTTTCAGCCTGCGGCACAAACATCTCCGCGACATCGTAGGGCAACACGACGCAAAAAAGCCCATCGGCCGTCAATTTCGCCTTCGCGCAACGCAATAATTCTTGATGGGTCAAAGAGGTAGTATAGCGGGCCTGAGCGCGCGACTCTGAACGGCAGCTCACTCCCGGAACGAAATAAGGCGGATTGCTAACAATCAGCGCGTACTGTTCTTCGGTTCGTTCCGTGAAGTCAGCGATATCCGCCGTGTAAATGGTCATCTGCTCGCGCCAGGGCGAAGCCACCGCGTTCTCTTTTGCCTGCTGCCCTGCCGCGGCATCCAGCTCTACGCCATCTATCGACAGCCGCCCTTTCGTACGTTGCGCTAGCATAAGCGCAATTAACCCGGAACCGCAGCCGATATCCAGCAGTCGACCTGCTTTCGGCACCGGCGCCCACGCGCCGAGGAGAATGCCGTCCGTCCCGACTTTCATCGCGCAGCGATCGTGCGCCACGAAAAATTGCTTAAAGGTGAATCCGCCGGAACGTACCGCCGGCGTCGATAAAGGCTGAGTCATTTTGCGTCTTTTCCTGTTAAACCGCGCTAGCATAGGAGAAACTCTGACGCAGTAAAAGTCGTCTGCATCGCTTAAAGAGATGAACAACCGGGCCAATGAGTCTATAATCGGCGCCCCAAATAGAGGTAGATAATGACAGCGACCAATTTTTCCGAGTTTGATCTTGATGAAAGCCTGCTAAACGCCCTGCAGGATATGGGGTTCTCCCGCCCAACGGCAATTCAGGCTGCCGCCATTCCCCCAGCAATGGACGGACGGGACGTTCTAGGCTCTGCACCAACAGGAACCGGGAAAACTGCCGCCTATCTGCTACCGGCATTGCAGCATCTGCTCGACTTCCCACGTAAAAAATCCGGACCGCCGCGCATACTGATTCTGACGCCTACGCGAGAATTGGCGATGCAGGTGGCTGAGCAGGCCAAGATTCTGGCCGCGCAGACACATCTGGATATCGCCACCATCACCGGCGGCGTCGCTTATATGAACCACGCCGAAGTCTTCAGCGAGAACCAGGATATCGTCGTCGCGACGACCGGCCGCTTGCTGCAATATATCAAAGAAGAAAACTTCGACTGCCGCGCGGTGGAAACGCTGATCCTGGATGAAGCCGACCGCATGCTCGACATGGGATTCGCACAGGATATTGAACACATCGCCGGTGAAACGCGCTGGCGTAAACAGACGTTGCTGTTTTCTGCGACGCTGGAAGGCGATGCCATCAAGGACTTCGCCGAACGCCTGTTGAAAGAACCGGTTGAAGTTGAAGCCGATCCGTCACGTCGCGAACGTAAAAAGATCCAGCAATGGTACTACCGAGCAGACGATCTCCAGCACAAAACCGCGCTGCTGTGTCATCTGCTGAAACAGCCGGACGTCACTCGCTCCATCGTCTTTGTGCGCAAGCGTGAGCGCGTGCATGAAATGGTTGCATGGCTGCGTGAAGCGGGCATCGAAACCTGCTATCTGGAAGGTGAAATGGTGCAGGCCAAGCGCAATGAGGCCATCAAACGCCTGAGCGACGGCCGAGTCAACGTGCTGGTGGCAACCGACATCGCCGCGCGCGGACTCGACATCAATGATGTCAGTCACGTATTCAACTTTGACCTGCCTCGCACGGCAGATACCTATCTGCACCGCATCGGCCGTACCGGCCGCGCCGGTCGTAAAGGTTGCGCCATCTCGCTGGTGGAAGCGCACGACCATCTACTGCTGGGGAAAATCAGCCGCTACCTGAACGAGCAGATGAAAGCCAGAGTGGTTGATGAGCTGCGTCCTTCGACGCGTGCGCCGAGTGCGAAAATCACCGGTAAGCCGTCGAAGAAAGTCCTGGCGAAGCGCGAAGAGAAAAAGCAGAAAGAGAAGCCGAAGACCAAGACGAAAGTGCGTCATCGCGATAGCAAAAATATTGGTAAACGTCGTCAGCCTAGCAATAGCGCGGACAAACCGGCCGATAAAAAATAATCTCCCAGCCGCCTGTCAATGAAGCGGTCTAAGACATCGGTACATGTTGCGATCCGCTGTCTTACAACGCCCAATGAACTTCATTGGGCGTTTTGCCTTTAGGACCGGTCACAGACAACAAGAAAGGGAGCCAAGGCTCCCTTTTCTATACGTTCTATACGGTTAATCCGTTTTAAATGACGTCGATCTCGATTACAGACTTTCTGTAAAAGTACGAGCAATAACGTCGCGCTGCTGTTCTGGCGTCAGCGAGTTGAAGCGGACCGCATAGCCGGATACACGAATGGTCAGCTGCGGGTATTTTTCCGGATTCTTGACCGCATCTTCCAGCGTTTCACGGCGCAGTACGTTGACATTCAGGTGCTGGCCCCCTTCAACGCGAACTTCTGGTTTCAGCTCCAGAGGAATTTCACGATATTCGAACTGACCCAGATCGCTGACTGGCACAATTTGATCTTCGCTGTAATCCGCTTTTGAACAAACGCAACGCGCCTCTGATTTCTCATCATCCAGTAACCAGAAAGAATTAACCAATGCGGTGTTGTTTGCCTTGGTGATTTGAATACCTGTAATCATGATTGCCTCCGTAGCACGGCGTGTAAGTCTGAATGTGAATCTCGTATCCAGTAACAAATCTGCCAGTTGTTTAACATCAGGGTAAACCCGACTGAATCTGCTAACCTATATACCAGCCAAACACCCCACAATCATTGATTCAAATCAATTTCTTCCGTTTGAAAATTCAACCACCGATGGCAATCTTTTGTTTTATATCAATTTTACCCACCTTGCGCGCTTTGCAAAAAATCCTATATTTTTTCAATTTTTTTGTTAAAACAACGCTGACGCTGCGAATAGTCCGGTTATGGTTTTACCTCTTCGGGATTGGACGGTAAGCTAGCCGGATTGATTGAATGGACAAGGGCGCATTGATGGCAACTTCCCTGACCTGGCACGACGTACTGTCCCAGGAGAAACAACAACCCTACTTCACTGATACGCTGAAATTCGTTCACCAGGAACGAGAAGCGGGAAAAGTGATCTACCCTCCTCAGCAAGACGTGTTCAACGCTTTTCGCTATACCGAATTCCACGATGTCAAAGTCGTTATTCTCGGTCAGGATCCTTATCACGGTCCGAATCAGGCGCATGGCCTCTCTTTTTCCGTCCGCCCCGGCATCCCGGCGCCGCCGTCACTCGCCAACATCTATAAAGAACTGGCCAGCGATATCCCCGGCTTTGAGATTCCACGGCACGGCTTTCTACAGAGCTGGGCTCAGCAAGGCGTTTTACTGCTTAACACCGTTCTCACGGTGGAAGGCGGAAAAGCGCACTCGCATGCCAATCTGGGATGGGAAACGTTTACAGACAAAGTGATCGCAGCGCTTAATTCACATGGTGAGGGGATTGTTTTTCTGCTGTGGGGATCGCATGCGCAGAAAAAAGGCAACATCATCGATCAGCAGCGTCACCACGTGCTGAAAGCGCCACACCCTTCACCGCTCTCAGCGCATCGCGGCTTTATGGGATGCAGGCATTTTTCACAGGCTAATCATCTGCTGGAGCAGCAAGGACTCTCGCCTATCGACTGGATGCCGCAGCTCCCTGACGAAAAATGATGTCGCCGACGGTCTTCGTTCATTCGAACGGGGGCAATTCATTGAAAAATTGGCAGAAATTTAGAAAACAAAGCTAAAGATAGATGAGTTTGAGATAAAAGAAGAATTAGAGGAAAAGCGGGAAGGAATATTGGTGGAGCTAAGCGGGATCGAACCGCTGACCTCTTGCATGCCATGCAAGCGCTCTCCCAGCTGAGCTATAGCCCCACACGATAGATCTGTTTCAGTGATACCCAAACATGGAGTTTGGTGGAGCTAAGCGGGATCGAACCGCTGACCTCTTGCATGCCATGCAAGCGCTCTCCCAGCTGAGCTATAGCCCCGTCCTGACACAACATCTGTGTGAACGGGCCGAATGATATGCAACGCCATCGGTAGTGTCAACGGCTAAATCCATTTACTCGGTCGACCGCTGAAAAAGCCGTCAAGCTGAGCAAAACGCGGTCATCAGGTTCTCTTTCATCGCGCTATTTCATACGGTGCGCGACACGTTCAGGACGGGGATCGAAACAGCCTCGGAGCCGCATCATTACTGATATTCAAATCCCGCCGCAATCTTTCAGCTACCCCATAAAAAACCCCGCGTAGCCTACGCTCGCGGGGTTTTACTGAGGCTATTTTTCTGCCGGTGATTATTGCTGTGCTTCGCGCTCAGCAATGAATGACAGCGCACGATCGATACGGGCCAATGCACGTTTTTGACCTACACCGTGAACGGTGACATCAACACCCGGTGACTGGCCGGCACCCGTGACCGCAACACGCAACGGCATACCCACTTTGCCCATCCCCTGCTGCAGCTCGTCGGCCGTACTTTGGATAGCATGATGAATATTTTCCGGCGTCCACTCAGTAATCGCCGCCAGTTTAGCGCGAACCAGCTCCAACGGCTGACGAGCGACCGGACGCAAATGCTTCTTCGCGGCATCGGCATCGAATGCGTCGAACTCTTCATAGAAGTAACGACAGGATGCCGCCATCTCTTTCAACGTTTTGCAACGTTCGCCCAATAGTTTGACCAGTTCACTCAGCTGCGGACCATTACTGGTATCAATGCCAGCTTGTTCAATGTGCCAGGACAGCTGCGTCGCAACGTACTCCGCCGGTAAATGATTAATGTAGTGGTGATTCAGCCACAGCAGCTTTTCAGTATTGAACGCGCTAGCTGATTTGCTGACGGCATCCAGAGTGAATAGCTGTTTCATTTCTTCTATAGAGAAGACTTCCTGATCGCCATGCGCCCAGCCCAGACGTACCAGATAGTTCAGCAAAGCTTCCGGCAGGAAACCATCGTCACGGTATTGCATCACGCCCACAGCGCCATGACGTTTAGACAGTTTTTTACCATCGTCGCCCAGAATCATCGAAACATGTGCATATTCCGGTACCGGCGCGCCCAGCGCTTTCAGGATGTTGATCTGACGAGGCGTGTTATTAATGTGATCTTCCCCGCGGATGACATGGGTAATTTCCATATCCCAATCGTCGATCACCACGCAGAAGTTATACGTTGGCGAACCGTCGGTGCGGCGAATAATCAGATCATCCAGTTCCTGGTTACTGAATTCGATAGGGCCGCGAATGTTGTCATCAAAGATGACGGAGCCTTCCTGCGGGTTACGAAAACGCACGACGTGCGGCTCATTGTCAGCATGATGTTCGTGGGAATCGCGGCAGCAGCCGTCATAACGGGGCTTTTCGCCATTCGCCATTTGCTGCTCACGCAGCGCCTCAAGACGCTCCTTGGAGCAGTAACATTTATAAGCAGTCCCGTTTTCCAGCATTTCATCAACGACCGCATTGTAGCGATCGAAACGTTTAGTCTGGTAATACGGACCTTCATCCCAGTCCAGACCCAGCCAGTTCATACCATCCATGATGGCATCGATAGCCTGTTGGGTTGAACGCTCCAGATCGGTATCTTCTATACGTAATACGAATTCGCCATCCTGATGACGCGCGAACAGCCATGAATAGAGTGCGGTACGGGCGCCGCCGACGTGAAGATAACCAGTAGGACTGGGAGCGAAACGGGTTTTGATTTTCATGGGGATTACGGCCTTATTACTCAACGGCTGTCAGTGAATACCGACGCAAGCTCATATTAAAAGTGGGCAATATTCTATCACTCTACTTCGATTCCTCAACGCAATAACATCGTATGCCCACGCCCTCTCCCGCCAAAATGCTTACGATTTCAACACTAATGCACACAAATAAAGCTCTCTGACTAATTTTACGACGAACAGCCATTTAAGTTTTAAAAAGCGTTGACTCACTATGAACTATCCCTATAATGCCACTCCACACAGCGCGGGTGATTAGCTCAGCTGGGAGAGCACCTCCCTTACAAGGAGGGGGTCGGCGGTTCGATCCCGTCATCACCCACCACTCTTTACTTAGTAAAGAGCTCCGCTGTGAAGAGATTAAGTGTGATAAGTGGGTGATTAGCTCAGCTGGGAGAGCACCTCCCTTACAAGGAGGGGGTCGGCGGTTCGATCCCGTCATCACCCACCACTTATCAGCCAGCGCCTTGGTCTCTAAAATGTGTTACAGAAGTGGGTGATTAGCTCAGCTGGGAGAGCACCTCCCTTACAAGGAGGGGGTCGGCGGTTCGATCCCGTCATCACCCACCACTTCTGCGGGTCGTTAGCTCAGTTGGTAGAGCAGTTGACTTTTAATCAATTGGTCGCAGGTTCGAATCCTGCACGACCCACCATCTTCGGTTTTTCTGCAGTAACTCATCCAGAATCCTGACTCATATTTCTCTCGCGACTGCGAGGATGAAGCTGGGTTTTCGTTCGTTCTCAAAAAAATCATAACGCTGAGAGCACGTGCTATATCTTAGACTGGCCCCATAGATCACCAGACACTTCGACTCTCTTAAAATAAGAGGTAGTCTTGGAACTATGTTTAATACCAGTCAGAACGATAAGATGGTTGACGTGTTATCAGGGCCTGAACGGCGTCGCCGCCGTACTCCGCAGGAAAAAATTGCCATTATTCAGCAGACTATGGAACCCGGTATGACCGTGTCTCATGTCGCGCGCCTGCATGGCATCAATGCAAACCAGATATTCAAATGGCGCAAGCAATATGAAGACGGCTCGCTGACGGCTGTTGCATCGGGCGAGGAAGTAGTGCCGGCCTCCGAGCTCGCTGCCGCCAATAAGCAAATCCGCGAGCTCCAGCGCCTTCTGGGCAAAAAGACGATGGAAGCCGAGATCCTTAAAGAGGCCGTGGAGTTCGGTCGGGCAAAAAAATGGATTGCGCATGCGCCCTTGTTGCCCGGGGACGACGACTAACCGACGTCTGCCGGAGTATTGGTGTGTCGCGTGCGCAACTGAGCATCAGGGTTCACCGGCCTTCTGACTGGCAGGATCGCAGACGGCAGCCCCGTTCTGACGATACCACCGTATTGTCCCGGATAAACATGGCGGTGGCTGACCTGCCGACGTATGGTTATCGCCGTGTATGGGCGCTGCTGCGACGGGAGTCGGAGCGGGACGGCCTGCCTGTGGTTAATGCGAAGCGGGTGTATCGCATTATGAGAACGCATAATCTGCTTCTTGAACGTAAACCCGCTGCTCCTTGCCGTAAGCGGGCCCATAAGGGGCGCGTAGCAGTAGCGGAAAGTAACCGGCGCTGGTGCTCAGATGGCTTTGAGTTCCGCTGTGATAATGGCGAAAAGCTGCGGGTGACCTTCGCGCAGGACTGCTGCGACAGGGAGATCATTGACTGGGCAGCGAGCACCGGAGGCTATGACAAAGAAACGGTGCAGGATGTCATGCTGGGTGCGGTGGAAAAACGCTTCGGAAGGCAGTTGCCAACAGAGTCGCTGGAGTGGCTGACGGATAACGGTTCAGCCTACAGGGCTCATGAAACGTGGGCGTTCGCCCGGTTGCTGGGACTGGAGCCTTGCACGACAGCAGTGCGAAGCCCGGAAAGCAACGGCATGGCAGAAAGCTTCGTGAAGACGATAAAACGGGACTACATCAGCATCATGCCGAAACCGGACAGCCAGGCAGCGGTGATGAATCTGGCGGTGGCGTTCAGTCATTACAACGAACATCATCCGCATAGTGCACTGGGATATCGCTCACCACGGGAATATATACGCAGGAAGTTATCGCAACCGTAAGAGAGCAAAAACGTCTGGATATATAGGGTCAAATCCATATCTCCCCCTAACCTCACCAATGCAATTCATCGATTCATCCTTAATGCCCTGATTCATATGCAGAGTCTTAACGTACCCGCGTTCAACATCTCAGCCGTCAGCACCAAACAAAAACATTCATACCTACAGCGCCGTCATACACATTATGTTTGCTCACGGCTTACGATCAGTAAGCTTTAAGGGCAATCCGTTCATATCCATCCTGACCCCAGCCACAATAATTATCACAGTGGGAGAGTGATAACTGTTGGTCACAGGTTTTTCCGTGATTGAAATAGATTTTCGGTGTTTTTTTAGTCGACGAATGAGTGACGTGCGGAAAATATCTCCCCCAAAAATTTCCGCCGTTTTCGGGCGTTGTGTCTTCACACAGACTATTCCCCATCTTTTCCCCCTACCTTTCATTGCAACATAAACGCTTTTATCGATTCGTTAATCGAAGCGACGTAAAAGTAAGGTGCGGCGAATCATTCAATGTCCAAGGTACCGTGGTGGCCACCTTCGCCCAGCAGAGCGACGGCGCCGTGACTTCGCGACATAATCTTCTGGGCCGCTTGCAGCATTTCTATGCTGACAGCGATTTAGCTATCGCTGATGTGCCTCTCCCCCCTCCTGAAGGCAGGCTCGAAGACAGCCTGCCGCGTTCAATTTTATTCGACAGGATATTGATTTATCGATAGAAAAAACGCCATTAGCCGCAGAAACCGATGGCCCGGCGATCAGGCGCCATCGATTTTTTTCCCAGCCGGAAAATAGCGATAAAGCGTGGAGCGTCCGATGCCGTAGGTGAGCGAAATCTGTTGTCGGTCATAACCGTTGGCCAGGAGTCGGGCGATCATCTCGCGGTCCGTCGGAGACAACGCCTTCGGCCTTCCCCCTATCCGCCCCTGTGCGCGAGCGGCGGCCATGCCCGCCAGAGTGCGTTCGACGATCAGCTCCCGCTCCATCTCCGCCAACGCGCTCATGACATGAAAGAAAAAGCGGCCCATCGCCGTGCCGGTATCGATACTGTCGGTCAGGGAGCGGAAATGTATCCCGCGCTCGTGCAATTCGGAAATCAGCGCGATGAGGTTTTTCACGCTGCGCCCCAGTCGGTCCAGCTTCCACACGATGAGCGAATCGCCCTTTTCTAAGCACTTCAACGCCCGCTTTAGCCCCGGCCGGTTCTCAACCTTACCGCTCATTCGATCTTCAAAAATCTGGTCACAACCTGCGCTAATTAATGCATCGCGCTGTAAATAGTTCGATTGGTCACTTGTTGACACCCTCATATAGCCGATTTTTGCCATTTCCCCTCCCGATTCACGGCTGTGATGACGGGGGATTGTGGCAAATCGCGTCGCGGTAGGCACTCTCGAAAACCTTGGTTTAGGGGAAGCGGCAAAACGCGGGGTGGGAACCGGTCAAAATCAGATCCCGGATATGTCGTCTTTTGCGGGTTTGAATGACTTCAACGGATGGCGACTTTTGCCTGGTGGACTGATTATTCAATGGGGGCAAAGCGTAACTGGGGCCGCCTCGCCGGTAACGGTCAATTTTAATATCCCATTCCCTAGCTATGCGTTTTGCGTGATGGGCTGCATTTACGATGATGTCAATCCGTCAAACACAACTCTGCGACGTAAATCGTCGCCAGTACCGCACGCAAGCGCACAGTTTTTTTTAAATAACGGCACAGCAGCCACCGCGATCAACTGGTGGGCTGTTGGAATGTGAGGACGTATGTATAAATTTTCTAACGGTATGTTTTATCCCTATATTTTGGAACAAGCTTATAGCGCTGCAGGCACTTGGCCAGACGATGGGGTTGATGTGGATGAATCGACGCTACGTCTATTTTCTGTCGCTCAGGCGGGAAAAACGCTGGGTACCGATGAACACGGATACCCCTGCTGGGTTGAAATGACGGTGTATAGCGATGCGGAATATCGTCCGGAAGAGACAACAACGAACAATAATCACGGAGATATCTAATGGCAGAGTTAACAGAAAAAGCCGAGTGGACCGACGGTATATACCAGTTGGAAACCTCGGACCCGGTGGTGGGCGGCCCCGGCGGGATATCCAACCGTCAGGCGCAGGAGCTGGCCTATCGCACCCGCTACCTTAAAGATAATTTGGACGCGACCAGCGCCGGTCTTTCGCAGCACGAATCCGCAGCCGACCCGCACACGCAGTACGCGCCAAAGCTGAACCCGACCTTCAGCGGCACGCCGAAAGCACCCACGCCCGCGAGCGACAGCAACAGCGATCAACTGGCGACGACGGCATTTGTGAAAAGTATTGTGGCCGCGCTGGTCGATGGATCCCCGGCGGCGCTGGATACGCTGAAAGAACTGTCCATCGCGTTGGGTAATGATGCTAATTTTGCGTCGACGGTCGCTAATTCACTGGCGAAAAAAGCGCCATCCAATAGCCCAGCGCTGAGCGGTATTCCTACCGCACCGACCGCCGAACCGGCGGTAAGCACCACGCAAATCGCGACCACGGCATTCGTAAAATCGGCCATTGATGCTAACTATGCCGAGTCGGTAGGCAAGACGCTCGCCGGCAAAATGGCCATTGACCAAAACGGTGCAGACATCGCTGATAAGGCACAGTTCCGTGAGAATCTGGGATTTAGAGAGAACGTCCAGAAGGAGATTGCCCGGACACGTGGATTGCAGAAATTTTTGACCAGCGGACAGTTCGTCGTGCCGGAGGGGGTATCCACCGTTTATCTGTCTGGGTGTGGCGGCGGCGGCGGCGGCGGCGGCGGCGGGTGTCGAACGCTGACTTACGAATGGGGTGGTGGCGGTGGTGGTGGTGGCGCTGGCCAACCCATCATTAAAGAGGCTGTGAACGTCACGCCAGGCGAAGTCATTGCTGTCACTATCGGTGCTGCAGGCTCTGCGGGCTCAACTCAAGTTGCTAACGACGGCACTCCTGGATCCACCGGGGGCGCAACAACATTCGGCCACTATTTGACGCTGGCAGGCGGCGGCGGCGGTGACCGAGGCGGCGGTGGCAGTAATAACCAATTTGGTGGTGGAGGCGGCGGCGGATATCCCAACGGCAGCTTTGGTAATGATGGTGTGGGTGGAACCTCAATTATTGAATCCGGCGCTTCTATTATTGCTTCAGGTGCAGGTGGCGCTGGTGCCTCCGGCCCATTTGGCGGCGGTGGTGGAATGGTCCGCTCAAGCGCTAGAGGAAGTGCCGAAGGCGTGAGAGCTTTTAAAGGTTATGGTTATGGCGTGGGGGGCGGTGGTGGCTCTACGGGCATCGATGGTGTAGGGGCCGAAGGCCAACCCGGCATGTTGATTGTGGAGTGGTAAAAATGACAAAAAGAGTCGCGTTGCTTCCTGAAAGTAGTCGCCGTGTGGAAAATGTGATTTTGGCTGATGATCAGTTTGCGTTGCCGGGCTACCGTGTGGTGCCGATTGAAGAAGGCGTCTTCTGCGAGGCTGGTATGTTCCTGAATGAAGCCGACGGTTTGTTTTATCGGGATACCGATTCTACCACGATTTATCCCGTACACGATATCGACGCCGTGGGTTGATAATGATGTGCCAAGCCGTCTGTTCGGCTTCGCTGACGAAAAAGCGGGAGGTTTTCCTTCCCGCTTTTTTATTGGTCCTACGAGACCCTCAATGAAGTTGATCGTGCCACGTCAGGAGTTTGCGTTTCCCTGCCCGTGTCATGAAAATCAACGAACATGCTCTTTCCTAATATTCCCTTAGGGAAACCTCAATCTCCAAATAAGTAAAAGGTCAGTCTGTCTCCAGACTGACCGATCTCAGTGGTAAAACACAAATTCGGAGATTACACCGCCGGTTGCGCAGGCCAGCTCACGTCAGGGGCCGTTGACACATCGACAGCGTTGACCGCGGCCTTGTAGGCCATCCACGCCGACAGTTTGGTTTTATTATCATCGCTGATATCTCCGAGCATCAGCTCGACCCGCCAGTCCGACGTCACGTTATCTGCCTCGGTCAGCAGCGTTTGTCGGCGTTGTTCAGCTTCCGCGATCTCGCCAGTCTGCTTCGCTGCCACGTCCAACACCCAGTTTGTCCCGTCCCAAATATCGTATTCCGTGGCGGGCGCCAGCGGCGTTGTATTTTCCGGATACGCCCCCAGCGTCGTCAGCGTCACGGGTTGCCGGGTTTGCGTGTTGTAAACCGTATCGCCGCGATGGTCGCTGAGATATTCCCATGCCGAACCGTCGACCGTCCGGCGGATCGCAAAGCCGTCTTTGGGAGCCGGAGGGGCATCGAAACAGGAATGCGCGGGCAAGCCGACGCCCACCGGCAGATATTGCGTGGTCGGGAAATGATATTCACCGGTTAATTCATCAAAGTGGTAGACGGTAATGTCTCCGGCCACCACGGCAATCAGGTCATCATTCAATTCAGCTTTAGACATTATGCGGCCCTCACGATGTAGTTAAATGCGATGTTGCGGGGTCTTGTTTCATTTCCTCCGGTACTTGCCAACCAGACGTAAGTCCACGCTCGACTCCCTTCTCTGAGTCCGCCATCTACGCCTTCATTGTTTTGATCAGTGAAAGCAATGAACTGTGCTGTGGCTGTTCCATATTCATTAATGAAACCATGGTTGTGCGATTTGAGTTCATCGCCTTGTGCTGCGAGTAATGCCCGCCCGCCATCAACCCCACGCCCACTGTCCCAACCACGAATAAATTCGCCGCGCAGATCCGGTAATTTAAGTCCCGGATAGGCCTGCGCCAGCTTGGGATATTGGGCGGCTGTAAACGTCGCGCCGTTGCACTGGAGCCATCCCGCAGGCACCGTCGCCGACGGCCAGGGGATCGGCGTCCCCACCGGTAACGCGGAGCCTTCCCCTAAACCAAGGTTTTCGAGAAAACGCGCTTTATCCGGGATATCCGCGCCGTTTTGACCTTTTTCCATTTTGCCGGACAGCGAGTTCGTCACCGTGGCGGCGAAGTTGGCATCGTTGCCGAGCGCCGCTGACAGCTCTTTCAGCGTGTCCAGCGCTTCCGGCGAACCGTCCACCAGCGCATTGATGGCCGACTTCACGAAGGCCGTTGTCGCAATCTGCGTGGTATTCACGCTCGCCTCGGCGGTCGGCGCGGTGGGAGTACCGCTCAGCGCTGGGCTGTTTAGCGGGGCCTTTTGCGCAATGCTGTTGGTTATCGTCGTCGCAAAGTGCGGGTCATTACCCAGCGCGACGGACAGCTCTTTCAGCGTATCCAGCGCCGCCGGAGAGCCATCGACCAGCGCGGCCACCACGCTTTTCACAAACGCCGTCGTCGCCAGCTGATCGCTGTTGCTGTCGCTCGCGGGCGTCGGCGCTTTCGGCATGCCGCTGAAGGTCGGATTCAGCTTCGGCGCGTACTGCGTGTGCGGGTCGGCCGCGGATTCGTGCTGCGAAAGACCGGCGCTGGTCGCGTCCAAATTGTCTTTAAGGTAGCGGGTGCGATAGGCCAGCTCCTGCGCCTGACGGTTGGATATCCCGCCGGGGCCGCCCACCACCGGGTCCGAGGTTTCCAACTGGTATATACCGTCGGTCCACTCGGCTTTTTCTGTTAACTCTGCCATTAGGCACTCCCGTAGTTGTAACTATTGTCATAGATTGCCGTGCGGTTGTAGCGAATCGGCACGGCGGTATATTCGATGCTGGCCAGATGGCAACGCGCGGGGGCGATGGCCTCTAGCGTGCGGCGCAGCATCTGCGCCTGATCGTTGGTGATCGGCTGCTGCAACAGCACGCGGTAAACCGCCCATTTGCTGGCGTCGCCGTACACGAACAGGTTGTTGTAACGGCGTTCGCCGTCGTAATTGAGGCGTCCGATATGCTCGATCAGTTCGACCTCGCCGAAGCCCAGACTGCGGATCACCGCACGGATCGCCCAGGGCGTACCCTTGTAGCGATGCATTTCGATAGCGGTTTTGATCATCGCCCGGCGCGCGTCTTCCGACTCCGCCAGCACCCAGCCGTCTTCCTTCAGCGAAAACTGTTCGGCCAACGCGTCCAGCGCGCTGCTGTCGACGATATCGACGAGGTAAACCATCAGCGCCGACAGATCCAGCTCATCCCAGCGCTCGGCCAGATTCGCCAGCGCGGTCAGGCTGGCGTCCCCCGCCAGCGGCGGAGGAAGAGGCAGATCACTCATCCGACACCCCCGTCGCCACGATCTCGATACCGGTGCAGTGCGCCCACTGATGCTCTTCGACCGTCAGCGACTGCGTGGGCGAAGTCAGCGACACGTCGTAGACGCCGTTCACCGACAGTGCGGCCATGATCTGGCTGAGCACGATGTCTTTGCCGAGCGTCGCCGCCCGCGCCTGAACCCAGGCGGCGGCTGCGGTTTCCGCCGCGGCTTTCACGGACTCGGAGGACTCGCCGCGCTTGATGACCAGTTGCGCATGGATGGCATAATCCACCCGCTCCGGCGCGCTGACGGTGACCGTGTCGGTCAGCGGACGCACCTTCTCCGCCGAGCACAGACTCTCGACGTCGGTAAGCACCGAAGCATCCGGCAGCCCGCCGGACATCAACGGGTACAGCTCGACCGTCCCCGGCGTCGGCGACACCACCGCGACATCGACGATGTCCGGGTGCGCGCTCAGCGCGTGATAGCGGTACGCCAGCCGGGAACCCGCGGTGCTGAACGCTTCGGGCGCGAGCATGATGCGTTCGCGCAGCTTCTCGTCGTCTTCCTGTTCGGAACCGCCGCTGGTGGCCGTCAAATTGCTGACCGCCAGGTCGAGGAGATCGCTCACATCGTCCAGCAGGGTACTGATCTGCGCGGGCTGCCAGCCGTTGCCGACGGTCCCCGCGTCAGCGCAGGTCGCGGTGGTGGTGATGCTCGTCGTGCCGGCTTTCAGCACGGCGTCAGTATCGGTCGCAAAAATGACGCTATCGGAAGCGCTGACCCGCAGCCCCGCCGGGATCAGCACGTCGGTCAGCGGCGCGGAGTCGACGCTAAATGCCAGCATCGCCTGCGCGGACTGCGCGGCCAGGCGATAAACGCCCACCAGCTCGCCGAGATAATCCAGCATCGGCGCACGCGCGTAGCGCACCAGGTTCTGCTTGGCCGCATCCTGAATGGCGCTGCGCAATAGCATTTCGCGATAGGCGATCAGGTCGATCAGCAGGCGCTCCGCCTGCGCCGGGTAAAGGGTTTTGCCGCTGTCCGCCTCGTAGCGGGCAATCATTTCAGCCGTGATCGCCTCTGCATCACGTTCGATAAACACAGGCTCTGTTGTTAACGCCATACCAGCTCCGTTTGTTGTTCCACGCCTGCGACCGTGCGCCACTGCACCCGAAGCGTCAGATGTTCGCCGTCCACCGTGGGTTTCACGCCCAGCAGTTTGCAGCGCGGCTCCCAACGTTTGATGGCCTCAACCGACTCCCGCACCACGTGCGGAATAGCCCGGTCGATGGGGTAGTCGAGGTAGCGATGCAAATCGCTGCCGAACTCCGGACGATGCGGGTCGCTGCCGCGCGGGGTGCGCAGAATAATGAAAATGGATTGAGCAATATCGGCGGTGCCCTCGACTAAATCGCCGGGGTGTTGCAGTGCCGGTTGCCAGAAGATTGAGTTCGTTTTCATACGGTCAGTATCCCCGCCAGCCCGCGCCAGGGCTTGTAAACACAGTTAAAGGTGCATGATGAGGCATGACGAAAAAACGCGATTTTCACGCCCTCGCCCAAGACAGATTGCGCGGCCGGGAAACAGTAAAAAAACCGCCCGACGTGCGTGAAACTAGCGAGCAAAACGGGTCGAAAATGGGCGATAACGAGTCTGGAAAAAAACCAAAAAAGCAAAAATGAGTCTCCATCACCGTCAACAGACTCGGCGCTCTGGTGACGCGGAAGAATTGAGAATGGATAGAACCGTCAACGGAAAACGCGGATATCGCAGAAGGCGAACGGGAAATGGGCGGTGTCGGGTGTCGGGTGTCGGGTGTCGGGTGCCGGGTGTCGGGTGTCGGGTGTCGGGTGTCGGGTGTCGGGTGTCGGGTGTCGGGTGTCGGGTGTCGGGTGTCGGGTGTCGGGTGTCGGGTGTCGGGTGTCGGGTGTCGGGTGTCGGGTGTCGGGTGTCGGGTGTCGGGTGTCGGGTGTCGGGTGTCGGGTGTCGGGTGTCGGGTGTCGGGTGTCGGGTGTCGGGTGTCGGGTGTCGGGTGTCGGGTGTCGGGTGTCGCAGCGTATGACCGCGCTTCGCGGAGGGCAACCCTCATCGAGCATCAAGACACACTCAATTTGGTGTGTGATTACAGATCATGCTGAAACACGCGTGCGACCGGCGATGAGCATGGCCGCCCGCATCCATGACGGAGCCAGCGGCGCTGATACGCCCGATGGCGGAAAGACGGGGCTGATATCCCCGCCCTCCCCCGCGTGACGGTCAGTGTGAGTGGTGATTGGAGTTGCCGCCCGCGTCCATGACGGAGCCGGTGGCGCTGACGTTGCCGTTGACGGTGACGTTGCCCTGGATAGTCGCCGCCGTACCGACCATGTCGCCCTGATAGGTGAGCTTCCCCTGCACCAGCACATTGCCGGTGAAGGTTGTGTCGGGCGAGTCGACGGTAGCGCGCGGTGTTTTCACCACCACATCCGCCTGCGTTTCGATGACGATGTGCTGAATACCGCCATTGACCGTCAACGTGTGCGTCGCGCGATCGTAATAGAACGCCGCGCCGTCCGAGTAGGTGCAGCCGCGCGCCTGCGCGTTATTGACCGGCGGCGTATCGACGCTCGAATAAATCGCGCCGAGGATCACGCCGTCTTCGCCATTGTCGTCCAGCAAAATACGCACCTGTTCGCCGACGTCCGGCAGCCAATAGTCCTTGTTATTCTGCGTGTTGCGCTGCAACACCTCCAGCCAGGCGGTGCGCAGGTTGTCGCACTCCGGCAGCCGCACACGGGCGCGCACGCCCGCGGCATCAACGGCACTCACGGTGCCAACGCGTAACGATGTCATACGTGCTCCTCTCTCCCCATCGTTAGATGAAAACCGCCCTCGCGGTGATGGGGCATCGTCAATCTGCGAGCTATCGCTGCGCAGGCGCTCTGGGTCAACAGACCGCGGACGGACTCGTGGCTCGCATTCATCATGATGCGCCCTCTTTTTTCGTGGTTTGCGTCGTGCTGCCGTCGGGGTGATAGACGGACAGCGTATTGGATTGCCCGGTCGTCGCCTTGCGAGCGCCCTTGGTCACCGGACCGCGGACAATCTCCAGCTCGCTGACGTAACCGCCGTCGCGCGTGAGCGAATGCCGCACCTGATTCAGCAACCAGTCGCCGGAAAAGCGGCCGAAACCGCTCAGCGAAATTTTGTTGCCCGCGATCAGCGAGGTGGCGCCCATCAGCGTCAGCTGCCCGCTCTCCTGCTGTTCGTTGTGCTGATCCAGCGCCGCGTTGGCCTTCAGCTCCGCCGTGTCTTTGCCGGTCGTCCGGCTGTTGACGTTGAGCGTATCCGCGCTGGTCGCGCTGTCGTCGCCGGACTGCGTTCCGTCAGCCTTGTAGGTCACCAACTGCTTCTTCGCGGGGTCCTGATGCTTGATCTTCGCCCCTTCGTACACGTGACTGATGGTGTCGCGCATCGAGAAGCTGGCGACGTCGTTGCGGGTGAACGTCTTCACCGGCGTCTGGCTGCGCAGCGCGCCCAGATGCGAGAAGATCAGTTGGGTGCTGGTCACCTTCACCGCATAGCCGTACTCGCTGGCCAACCGTCGCAAAAAAGCGACATCGGTTTCCGCGTACTGCGTGATGCGGTCAAACGTGATCGGCGCGATGCTGCCGACCAGCGCCAGCTTGTGTTTTTTGGCGATACGGTTGGCGATGGCCGCCAGCGTAGTGCCTTCGAATCCCCGGCTGGACTTGGTGCGCAGCGCGGTTTTGACGGACGTCGCCACCCCGCGCATCGAGACGGTCGAGGGCGGCGATCGCACCTCGATTTCATCGATACTGAATGCGCCGCAGTCCCGCAAGGTGTCGCCGCGATAGCCCAGTTTGAGCGACAGGGTGTCGCCTTTTCCCGGATACCAGGCGTCGATCCAACGACCGTCGGTGTCGTCCAGCTCCACTTCCAGCGTGTCCGACTCGTTTTTGATGCCGTCTGTGTAGGTCAGCCGCGTGACGTAGGGCGCGATATCGTTGGTGATATCTTTTTGCAGATACCACAGCGTGAAAATCGGCTGCGGCACTTCACGATTGGCCGTCGACGCGGCCGGTTGAGCGATTAACGTAGCCACGGCGGCGTGTCCTCCGTCAGCACGACGTCAGCCTGTTCAATCACCGGGATCGACAGCATGATGCCGGAAGCCAGCACGGGCGTGACGGCCACGTGCGGATTGGCGGCGATAATGCGGTCATAGCCCAGCGGATCGCCGTAGTACCGGTAGGCCAGCGCGTCCCAGCGCTCGCCCTGCGTGGTGATGTGCTCGATAAACATCAAATCCTCCTCGTCGTGATAGCGGCGGTCAGCGAACTCACGACCGGCGCGACTTTCTCCAGCGTGTCGCTGGCGGCGCTGAGCTGCGTGGCGACCACGTCCAGCGCAGGTGACAGGTCGTCAATGGTACTGACGTTAATGCCCGACAACGCCTTGTGGGCGCTCTTCACAAAGGTGATGGCCTGATCCGCCGCCTTCGCCACCCGGCTGACTTCCGGGAAGGTCGCCGTGACCGTCGCCAGCGCGGGCATGGCTTTCTGCAACGGTTCAACGGCGGTGCCGATCTGTGTGAGCAGCGTCGGCACCTGTCCCAGCGCCTGCGATGGATTGTTCTTCATCTTCTGCACCGTCTGCACCACCGCAGAGACGTTTTTCACCACCGATTGCGCGGTGCGGACGTAGCCCACCGCCGTGCGGATCGCGCTGGCGATGCCGGACGCGGCGGCCGTCGCCGTCGCTACCGTTTGGCTATTCGGCACGCCGGTGTTGACGGCGGGCATCGCCAACGGATTTTTCGGGTCGCCGACGTACTCGCGCAGCGTCACTTCCGCCGTCAGCGCCAGCACGTTGCCGGACTTGTCGGTCTGCTGACTGGTGGCGCGCACCTGAGTCAGCACGAACCAGCCGCGATAGTCGCCGTTGCCGAAGACCAACGCCTGCGCCTGATGCGAGCGCAGCAGGTTGCGCAGCCGCGCCAGCTCGACGTCCGGCGTACAAAACATCTGGTTGAACACCAGGCTGATGCTGATTTCATCCAGCTTTTCGCCGATGAACTGCAAGCCCGGCTTGCCCTCAATGCGGGCGTGTTCGGCGTAATCCGCGCCGAACTGCGCCTCAAAGCCGTCCCAGTAGGCGATCAGCTCGAATTCGATATCTCCCAATACGGCAAACATTATGCGTACCCCCGGCGTTGCTGCTGTTCCATCACCTTCTGCATCATTTTTTCCAGTTCATGCAGGCTCAGATTGAGCGCGTTTTTAATGTCCGGCGTCGCCGTCGCGGGCTGGCCGTTGACATGGATGGTCGGCGAGAACGTCAGCTTCAGCCCTCGCCCGTCCCCGCTTTCGCGCTGGCGTTAGCGCCATTCGCGGGCATCTGCGGCACATCGTCTACGGTCTTGCGGGCCGGCGGCGGCGTCACCACGGGGTGTTCACGCTGGGTGATCGTTTTATCCGCGCTATTGTCGTCGTCCTTCCCCTCATCGTTAAACCAGCTGCTGATGGTGCTGCCCAGATTCGAGACAAAGCTTTTCAACTTCTCCCATTTATCCGTGATGCCTGAGATCAACGAGCCGATCAGTTGGCTGCCGAACTCACTGAAGCTGGCCGGTAAATCCACACCGAAATAGCTCAGAACGCCGGAGAACAGCTTGTAGAAAATGCCGAGCGGCGACCAGTCCACGAGGATTTGGGTCAGACGGCCGATGCCGCCGCTGAAATTGGTTTTTAGCCCTTCCCACAGCTCGGAGGCCCACTGGCTCAGCGAGCCGCCGAAACCGCTGAACACGGCTTTGACGCTCTCCCATTTTCTGCTGATGGCCGACGACAACGCGCCGATCAGTTTGCCGCCCGCTTCGCTCAGGTTGCTCGGCAGGTTGATGTTGAAATAGCGCAGAACGCCCGCGAACAGTTTGTAAATGATGCCGAGCGGCGACCAGTTGAGCAGCAGTTTTCCCACGCCGCCGATGCCGCCCCGGAAGGCGTTTTTAATGTCTTCCCAACGCGCGCTGAACCAGTTGCTGATCGGCTCCCAGTAGCGGTAAATCAGGTAAGCCCCGATCGCGATACCGGTAATCAGCAGGCCGATGGGGTTCATTAACAGCGCACGGCCGAACACCATCACCGCCCGTCCGGCGATTGACAGGCCGCGCCCCAGCGCGCCGCCAAAGCGCATGATGCCGGACTGCGCCACGGTCAGGCCGGATCGCACCCACCCCGACACCGAGCGCATTCCGCTCATCACTGACCGGCCGACCGCCGACATTCCGCGCCCCAGCGCGCCCCCGAAACGAGTGGAGGCGGACTGCGCGAGCGTCAGGCCCGATTGCAACAGGTTCAGCACATAGCGCACCCCGCTGATCGCGGCTTTGAAGACGGAAAACGCCTGTCGGGCCACGACGACAGCCTGAATCAGGCCGGGATGCAGCTGGATCCAGCGCGAGAAACCGTCCAGCACCGGCATCACGGCGTTGCCGACCGCCATCAGCGCTGGCGCAAGCGCTTCGCCCACGCTGAGGCTCATGTTGTCGCCCGCCACCTGCATGTGCTGCCACTGCCCCTTCAGCGTATTGTTCTGCGCCGACGCATCGCGCGTGGTCGTCCCTTCCGCCGCCGGGCTGAGCATCGCCTGCTTGCTCTGCTGATAGCCGCTCCAGTTCTGACGCATATTGAGCAGGTGCGACACCGCCTGGTTGTTGTCGAAGACCTTGGACAGGCCGGACTTCGCCATCAGCCGTTCCTGCGTGGACATGTCGCCCTTCGCCACGGCGGCCTGCCACTCCTGCTTGAATTTCTCGCCTTTGTCGTCAATCAGACGTTGGCCGATCATCAGCGAGGCTTCGTAGGTGGAGAATCCTTGTTTGATGTAGTCCGCCATCGAGGCCTGATAGTTCACGCCCGCCGACGCATAGCGCTCGCCGATGTCGTTGCTGTTGATGGTGTCCAGCCACCCTTTGAGATTGGCGACAGCGGTGTCGTCGCTGCCCGACGCCGCTTTACCGACCGCCAGACTGGAGACAATCTGGCTCAGCGCCGCGTCGCCGGTCATACCGTTCTGTTCGAAGCCGCGCGCCAGACCCGGCAGCGACGACGACAGCGAGGCCACGTCGAGGTTGCCCGTTTTCGCACCGGAGAGCATGTGGTCGAACGCGCCGGTGACGGCCTGTTTGCCATCGAATTTCAGCGTGTTGAAAGCCGCGCCCACGCGCGCCATCTGCTGGATATCCGCCTGCGTAGCCGCCGCGGCCGTGCCGACGACGCCCAGCAGATCTTTCCCCTTCATCGGGTCGACGCCGCCGTCGATCAGCGTCTCCAGCCCGCTCGTCAGAACGGACTGGCGCTGATGGGTTTGCAAGGAGAATTCCCGCAGCGCGGCGGCGATCTGTTGCTCCTGCGAGCCGGACAGCCCGTTGCTGACGGTGATATTTCTGAGGCTGGCCTGCTGGTCCGCATAGCCCTTGACCCCGTCGACCACAGGGGCCGCCGTCTCTTTGACGTTGGCGACGGACTCAGACCAGCCCGCGCGCAGCGCTTCCCGCCGTTGAGACAGCGCCTCGTATTTCTCGCCGAGCGTTTGCAGCCGGGTCTGCTGCGAAATCAGGGTGTCCTGCGTGCGGCTGACATCTTTCATGCCGTCGTTGAGCCGCTGAAAATGGCGGGCGCCCTGACTCGCGGCCTGCGCCATCGACTCCATCACCCGCACCTGCGACGTCATCATGCGTTGATACGCCTGGTCGAATGACTCCATCGAACGGCGATATTCTAGCAGCGACTGCCGAAACGCGGCGGCCCCGCTGGAGGATGCATCGAAGTTGGCCATGATCGTTCTATCCTTAAGCCAATGAAAAAAAAGGGATCGCGAGAGGGATACGGCGGTGCCCGGTCGGGCAGGAAGGGAAAACGACCGACGTTGGCCACGGGCTGCGAACGGCCCGCGCGGCGGCGACTGAGGCGGGGCTCGGACGGAGGTCGGCAGAGTCTGCCTGTCACTCTATTCCTCTCGTCCGACGCCGCGCGGAGCGTGTCTCGGTATTCCCTCCTTCAGTCGCCGTGCTCACGTTTAATCTGGTCCCTGGCCATCTCCAGCCAGTCTTCCAACTCGTCGATCGTTAAGTTATTCAGCTCACTCGGCTGAAACCGAAACCACCTCGCCAGCAGCGCCTGTGCTTCCATCAGTCCCTTCGGACTTAGCCACGCTAGACAGTTTTTGAAATCGTTTGGACAGCTCCATGAAGTCGGCCAGATCCATTTCATCCAGATCTTCCGGCACCATGTTGCTGGCGCGAGCCAGCAGCAGGCTGTCCCAGTCGGACGCGTTGTCGGTCAGTTTCATGACCGCTTTCAGGTCTTTGGCCTTCAGGCGCGTCAGCGTCAGTTCAGTCAGACGCTCGCCAGCCGGCGTGGTGTAAGGAAACTGCAACAGGTACTTTTCGCTATCGGACATCGTGTGCTCCAGAGTGTGATGTAGGGCTAGCCGCCGAGGCAGATAGCCGGTATTCGTGATAAAAGGTCGGCGTTTCACCGACGTTCGTGTTTATTTTCCCTTTCAGGTCGTCTGTACGCTTCGCCTGCCTTCGCCCGCTGGCGTGCCGCCTCCGAACCGAATGCGCGTTCTGCCGCGTTTTCGTCGGTCGGAGATGGCCGCCCGGCAAAGAAAAAACCGGTAACCATCAAAACACCGGTCGGCGAAATCGTACCGCTCGCCCAAACGGGTCGGCTCTCGTAAGAACCGGTGCGCTCGCCCGGCAAAGCCGCACGGCGCGGGTATTCTCAGATCGGTCGGGCTGCCGTGAGGGCCAGCCGCGACCGGGGGTGTCGCCTGATGAAGACAGTCTAAAATTCGCTGTCGTCCCCAGGCGACGCGGCCTTAGCCGCCGATATTGGTGCGGTAGTCGCTCAGTTGATCGACGCCGTTGACCATGAAGATGTTGGCCAGATAATCCAGCTCAAGGATGTCTTCGCCATCCATCACCTGTTTGACGTAGGTGCAGTTGAAGCTGGAGCTGAACTCCGCGTTCTCGTGCGGTTTAAAGGTACCCAGCGGGTTCTTCTTAAACATCACGGTCAGGTAGGTGATCATCGGCACTTCGTCGACGCGGCCCTGTGCGGTGTAGCGTTCCACGCTGGAACGGCACTGCAAGGACAACGCGCTGTACGGGTTGGCCGTGGCCAGCATCGCTTCGCGGTAGAAGGAGTTCCATTTGATCTCCCCTTCCAGCTTGTCGAACCCGGAAGGCAGTTCGATTTTGCCCACCATGCCGAGCGCTTTGTGCTCCTGCATGATCATGCTGATGTCCGGCAGTTTGATTTCTTCCGCGCGGCCCAGCAGATTCGCCCCGTTCAGATAAATATTCGCATTGGTGATGCGATTGACTTCGATTTTAGCCATTAGCTATTCCCCTTCAGCGTCACCAGGTATTCGGAGGTGATCTCGGATTCGTAAGACAGACGTTCCAGCGGCGGCGGCGGCGTGAACTTGTAGCTCAGCAGCACATGGCCTGCGGCCAGCTCGGTTTCTTCATTGCGCGCGGCGTCGTACCAGCACTTGAAGCCCAACAGCGCGCCGTTGCCGATCAGCGTACGGCCATAGGCGTTGACGGATTCGGTCAGCGCGTCGATCAGCGCCTGGCTAATCGGCTGGTCGATGAACTGGGTGCTGAAGTAGCGGATGGATTCGTTGATCACATCAGCGGTACGACGCACGTTTTCGAAGTTGCGCATGTGGGTCACGGACGGCCAGGCCGCCTGACGGTTGCCCCACAGACGCAGGCCGCTGCCGTAGCTGTTGAACACCGTGGTGATGCCCTGTTCGTTCAGCAGGTTCACTTCGCAGTTAGGGTCGTCAATCATGGCCGACAGCTGGCGTTCTACGCCGGTGATGCCGGAGATTTCCTGGTTGGAGCTGCTCCACCAGTAGCCTTTCTCGTTATCCACCTTGGCGCGCAGGCCGGCGGCGCGCTGAGACAGCGGCTCCAGACGTTCGCTGTTGGTGTTCGCGTCGTAGACTTTGACGTGCGGGTAGCACAGCTTCACGCGGTCAGAGCTGGTGTTGAAGTTGATGGTGCCAGTCGGTCCGCGGCCGCTGATGGCCTGCTGGAACGTGGTGCCAATCGGCGCATCGACATAGGCGACGGCGCCCAGTTTGTCGGCCAGAGAAACCAGTTCGGTCACGATGCTGTTCTGCGTGCAGTACACCGGCGCAATCAGGATCTTCGCGAAGAAGCCGAAGGCGTTGTAGGTGTCGTTCAGCAGTTTCATGCCGGTGCGGTTGCCCGCTTCGTTCACGCTGCCGATGATGTCGGCGGCCGTGACTTTCGTCGGATCGGCGAAGTCGTAGCTGGCGATCACGGTGCTGCCGCTGTCGATGTTGGTGCCGACGCGGGTGATTTTCCCGGTCTGCGCATCCAGCGTGTAGTCCTGACCTTCCACGTACGGCTGGGCGGCGTCGTTTTTACGCAGCACCAGGTTGGAGACCACCGGGTTGATCAGCTGGGCTGCGCCCGTGCTGTCGAACGTGACGGAGGCGTTGCCGACGGAGGTCTTGTGTTTGACCGGGTCGAGCACGTTGATCACCAGCACCGTACCGGCGCCGTGGTCGTAAATGGCGTCCAGCGCCTGCGGGATGGTGAACCCGCTGACCTGCGAGCCGAACTGGGCCGCGTTGGTTTCAGACACGCACAGCGTGACGTCGTTGACCGGCCCCATGGGCGCGGTGCCGATCAGGCCGATGACCGCGGATTTGACGGTCTTGATCGGGCGAGCGCCGGTTTCGACCTCAACGGTTTCGACCCCATGCAGATAGTTAGCTGCCATGGTTTACCTCATCGTTAGTAGTGATAGAAGCGCCGTTTTCCAACGGTTGCAGAAGGCCCAGAGCGACCAACGTTTTCACGTAATCATGCTCGGCAGGCAGTTCCACAGCACGCTGGGGAAACAGCAGCACTTCGGTGCCGTCAGCCAGCGTGACGCCGCTGGTCGGGCCGGTGTAGCGGTATTTCATGTTTCGCTTTCCTTGTATGTGGCTTGTGTGAGTAATGGCCCGTCGGGCAGCGACGCGTCTTCGGTCTGTAGGGTTTCCGCGGTGAACCGGAGCGTGTAACGCCACAGTCCATCGCTGCTGCCCTTGCCGACGACCGTCTCTTTCTTCAGCCGGATTTTGCGGCTGCAATTCGGGAGCCGGAGTCCGCACAGCAAGCGCCGCAGCGCATCCAGTACGGTCACGGCCCCGTTTTGTCCGCTGGATTCGCGGCACACGACGGTGGCGCGCAGCTTGACAAGCTGCGTTTGCAGCACGATCCCGCACTCTTCCGGCTTGCGGAACGCAGAGCCGGCGTAGCGCACCAGAATCGCGCCGTCAGGATGGCTGAGGACGTACTCAGCCGGTTTTCCGGGGAAAGATTCCACCTGCAAGCCGGGAAAGGCCTCGGCAATCCGGGCAACCACGGCATCAATCATCGGTGAGACGTCCATTACGCGTTCCCCCGCATGGCGCCGCGGCATAGGCCGTTCGCCGTCTGAGCGCCGCAGCGCTCACAGACCGGAAGCACGTCGCCGCGCCGCGCGGTACGCGTTGTGAACTGAACAAATTGAATCGACTGCATGACACCGTCCTGTTTTCGTAAACTGAGGTCAGTATCGCGGGAAAATGGGGGCTGGGCTTTTAACCCTATTTAAAAACACATTTCACATCAATAAGTTGCGATTTTTCACTGCGTTGTGGTCCGTCGCAACATCCTTACTCTTTAATGCCCGAAAAACGGGTCGGACAGGCGCGTAATGGGTGTGTGGGTGACTGGTGACTGGTGACTGGTGACTGGTGACTGGTGACTGGTGACTGGTGACTGGTGACTGGTGACTGGTGACTGGTGACTGGTGACTGGTGAGAGCAGCATTTGAAATGTCGCCAGAAAATAACAGCGATTGAGCAGGTATCAATCCCACGCCCATCCGTCGGGTTCAGGCGACAACAACCTGAACAAATAGAGATACCGACTATCAGCCGTCGGGTGCTGGCGACAAAACCCTAAGCAAACAGAGACATCGATATCCAGCCGTCGGGCGCTGGCGACAAAAGCCCGGAGAAAAGGGAGACAACCGCTTTCAGCCGTCGGGTTTAAACGACACAGGCCAAAATAGACGAACACATCAGCATGACGTTGTCGGAGAATAGCGACAGTGGAAAGTGTGGAATGACGTCGCCGAATGAAAAAAGCGTCTCCACGACGAAGACGACGCGCGGAGACGCTTGAGGTTTAGTCGTGCCAATATTTGGTGGGGTGAGCGATGCCGGGCAGGCTGTCGACCGTATAGTCGACCAGATCCGCGCCAAGGCGGGTCAGGCTCACAGTCCCGCTGCCATATGGCTCTGGTTTGACCGAGACCGTATGGCTTTCGGTCAGATAGTCCAGCGCCCTACGCAATTCGGGCGCTGTCACATCGGGATATATCCCGCGAATCACCTCCAGCAGAAAAAACAGGCTGACGGGATACGGCCGCGCACGGCTTAGCGTCACCAGGACATGCCAACGCATGGACTCCTGACGCAATCGAGACATTTCCACCGCTAGGATCTCCCATGCTGTTGCACCAGCTCCAACTTGTTGTAGAGCGCGTCGAGCTTGGCTTCAATCACCGTCTGTCCGCGAATGTAGTCCTCACGGCGGACGTAGTTCAGCGGCAGATCGGCCTTGAACGCCATAAACTCGCGCTCCAGACTGTTGAGGTCGCCCATGCTGGTCCTGAAACTGGTGTCCAGCGCCAGGAACTGCTCGGCCTGACGCTTCTCCATTTGGGCAAAAAACATCTTCGCGACGGCGAAAACGAAGCCCATGAAGGAGAGAAGCAGGCCGACCAGCGTCCAGAATTCAATCTCGACCTTCATCTCTCCAGCCCCGCGATATAGTCCAGCAGCGCATTCACCTGGGCGGCGAGCCGTCGATAGGCGGCGCCGGTTTCAGTGGCGTGAGCGAGGAGATCGCGTTGGGCGACGCCGGAATCGCGTAGCCGGGGATCAACGGCGGCAACGGCTCCGGACGCGCTGCCAGCGCGGCGGGCAGCGGCGGCGGGGTTTCCCGCATCGGCGGTGAGGGAAGACAGGCCGTAGGCGGCGTTGTACTGCTGCACGAAGCCAGCAGTAAACACGCACTCGATAGCGTGACTCTGGCCGCGTTCATCTTGCCAACGATGGGTAACATCATCAATTTTCCTCTGTAGCTGTTGATGGGTGCGACGCAGGTCGGAGACGGTGGCGAGATAGCGCTTTTCCGCCTCCGCCGCTGAAACAACCTGCTCTTGATAGCGCTGCTGCCAGGCCGTCAGGGCCTCGTTATCCTCTTCGGCCTGCGCCAACAGCGCCTGCTCGTGACGGTTTTTCAACTCGCTCAGCGCCAGTTCGCCGTCGCGGGCGGCCTGAGCGTGTCCGCGCGTATAGCCGTTGTAGTACAGGCCAAAGGCCAGCAGCAGCACGAGTGCGAAAGCGCCGAGCCAGCGCCAGGGGATCAGATTAGTGAACACAGCTGGCCCCTCCCCAGGTCAGGTAGCGCGGCGCCAGTTCCATCAGGATGCGCTGCGGATAGTGGCGATTTTCCCGGAAGTTGGCCGCGCTGCGACCCGCGTTGACGCCGGCGATGTGGGAGAACCAGCGCTGGCCGTTCAGCCCGCGCTTCTCCGCCAGACGCCGGTCGCGCTGCACCCAGCCGAGTCCGCCGTTGTAGGCCGATAGCGTCATCGCCATGCGTTCGCAGGCGTCGTCGCCGCGCAGACGTTCCCATAACCAACGGTCGTAGTGCGTCAGCGCCCGGATGGCCCAGCTTGGATTAAAGGGTTGATTAGTCTTGAGTTCGGGCATGATGCCGCTGACCCAGTCGGCGGTGGCGGGCATAAACTGCGCCAGCCCCTGCGCGCCGACGGGCGACACCGCCTGCGGATTCCAGCCGCTCTCCTGATGCAGTTGGGCGGCGAAGTCGGCCACGGGCGCAGACAGCCCCCACTCCAGTCGAGCGCTGCGGATCAGCTCGCTGCGATAGCGCTGCGCGGCGGCAGGCGCCTGATCGTCAGCGCGAGCGGAGCGCGGAGCGCCCGCCCACGACGCCAACAGCAGCGCGGACAACAGCAGGCCCACGGTTTGTGGCGACAACATGATTACAACCCCGTCGCCACAGACAGACACACGGCCGCGACGATAATCGCGCGACGCAGCAACACGGCGGCGAATACCTGCTCGGCACCGGCCCGCACCGGATAATGCCCCCGCGCCATCTGCTCCGGATCGTGCTCCAGATACTGCCCCAACGAGGCCTTCGGGAATAACGAACGATCCAGCCAGTAGCCCAGCACCGCCGCCAGCGTAATCAGCGAGATCTTGTAGATCACCACCGACAGCTGCTGCGGCGACACCAGCGCGATCAGCCCTAGCAGCAGCAGCGCCGTCAGTTGCCAGCCCAACAGGCGTTCAAGCCGCATGATGCGGCGTTTTTTACTTTGCATAACAGTCTCCTTGAGAAGTGAAATACACACAGCATTACGGAGACGATCGGGGGGAGATTGTAAACGAGATTATAGCGTCCATACCCTTGCAGGCCGCGTGGCTCAAGGGTTGGCGTTGTTCAGAGCGGAAGGAAAATCATCAGAAATTCAAATCGAGGGATGCGAAAAACAGGCTCTGGAAGTGAAAACCGCACAACGTCCAAAGCGCTCAACATCGGGCAATCACGATAGACCACCGCCGGCGCTATTTGCCCGTCTTCAAAAGACGACACTCACGACACCGGCGCACTCTGCCCGCATAAAAAAAGCGACAATCGCGACACCGACGCCACCTGCCCGCATAAAAAAAGCGACAATCGCGACACCGACGCCACCTGCCCGCATGAAAAAAGCGACAATCGCGACACCGACGCACTCTGCCCGTATCGGAAAGGCGACACTTGCAATATCACAACGAGTCCGGCCAGTTTTTACACAACGGCCAAGCGTAGACGCTCGAATAAAAATCCGCCAGCGACGTCTTCGCCCTTTTCTGTTTTCCTACCGGCGGACGCGATCTTGTCCCTGATGTCGACATCGCCCTGCGCGCGTCCGTCGGGTATGCCCGAAAGTCGGCGCAGGGATGATCGAGAGGGCGCGCGGCCTGACGTCACGCTCTCCCGGCGGCGCTCGGTCCGCTCGCGGACGCCACAGGGATTCAGCGTTCGCGCGACACATCAGCGGCGTCGCGCTCGGGGACATCGGCGGCAGCAACCCCTCGCAGAGGCACTCGTCCCGCCCGTGGACGCCACAGGGATTCAGCGTTCGCGCGACACCTCAGCAGCGTCGCGCTCGGGGACATCGGCGGCAGCAACCCCTCGCAGAGGCACTCGTCCCGCCCGTGGACGCCACAGGGATTCAGCGTACGTGCGAGATATCAGCGGCGTCGCGCTCGGGGATATCGGCGGCAGCAACCCCTCGCAGCGGCCATCATCCCGTTCGCTGACACCGCGTGGTCCCCCACCCGTCAGTTTTCAACCGTAGCGGCAGGCCGACGAGTGGCGACCAACCGAAAGGACGCCCGCAGTTCGAACCGTACTCACGGCACGCCTGCTGACTCACACGCTCCATACGGCGACTTTTGATGAAATTCCACTATTTATCATGGAGATAGCCTGGGATTGGCGAGGGAGTGACGGTTTTTCTGTTTCGCTCCGCATCATAATCATAGGGCGCGCACGCCAGAAGATTGGCGGAAAGCAGTACCGTTAAAACGGGTCGTAAGGACATCATCATGACGCCAACACTTCAGGGGCATTAAGGGGGAAAGAGCAACACGCTAGCACGTTTGTCCGGGGGGAAATCAGGAAGAGAGGCATGATTGAGCGTTCGTTTATTCCGCGTTTTCACACCGCCTTGCCGCCCCGTCTACGCCTGGGATACGCTCTGGTGTTGAGCGTATGCCGGGCGTAGCGATCTGCCGACGCAAACGCGTCGGAAATTCCCCTCCACCGAAGAAGAGCGAAACGGCGGCACCGTGCTGACATCACTCGCCGTCCCCGCGTGCCAACGGGGAACCGCGAGCGCCAGAATGGGCGCTAAGGCGGATTATGCGGCGAACGGCGAAGCATCATGATGACATCGCTATTCCGCCCGCGCGTCGCAACGTTATCGGGTGGCGGTCCGTGTTCGAACAACATGACAAATGACATCATAAGAAGGGCCAGGTTCCGCCCGGGAGGGTGCTGTTGCCGCCCACGCTCCCATGCGGAACTTTATTGGTATATTCCAGGGAAGTAACAATGAATTCAATAAATACATCAGCCTGCGGTTATTGTTGATATTGACTATCCAGAGTCTTTATATCGCCTTCGCTTATTTTATGGTCCGGCCGCGCCGACCTATTTTCGCACATCGCCGAAAAGCGAATACGTTACGGCGCCATTAAATGGCTTCGGCAAAGATGATGAATGTCTGTGCTCGGCACGGAAATCAGGGATAAAACCGCTCCCACCGCGCGATATGGCTTCAGGGGACTCCGCAAGGCGTCAGGTGTTTCCCTTACCTGCCTCGGCGAAACAAGATGACATCGATAGTATCAATAATAGTCTGATTTTCCGTGGCTATCCGGGATTCGATTTTTCGGATCTTCTCCAGATTTTTACCTGCCAGCGTCACTAAACATACCCAGCTGGCATAAATAATCAGTTTCTTTTCGTCTAAATCTAACAAGGTGGGTTTTTGGTGGAGTATAAGAAAAATATTCCACAGAACAAAAATAAACGCGCCAGAAATCAATCCGAATAAGAGGATGCACGGGATATTGAAATAACAGCGGCGCGAGGATTCATTACGGTTTGATATCAGGGCTTTTTTCATATTCAGTAAAGTTCGGTCATCCATCTCGTGCAACTCAGGGGGTCTTACCGGCGCGGGATTTATATTCACGACGGACCCGACATGTATGGAGCCGGGATTATCCCCCCGACGCTTATCGTTATTTGTCGATCCAGGTTCTCTTGGGGAAGCATTTTTAAACTGCCCGCGACCTGATCTGCAAGCTCCTGTAATTCATTATCTCTTCTGTCCATGATTAGTCCTTTATATTATCAATGATTTATAACCAACTTCAGCACGCTATCAATCCTATCATTATCGATAGCAGGTTCTTTAATTAGGAAGTTATATATTTTTGCTGATTGTAATACGAGTTCCGCTGACGTCCAGCGTCGTCCCGCTTGTTTAGCCAGCATTTCCAATTTTAGGACAATTTTTGCGAGCAGCTCCGCATCCAATGCGCCAGCACGCGTCTCCGAAGACGCGCCCTGCTCGCCGGTCAAAATGAATTGCACGTTAGCGCCCGACTGTGCAAACGCGGCGAACACATCGCCTCCTGGCACCGCAACGCCGCGCTCATATTTGCTCCACATTTCACGAGACACGCCGCATCTGGCCGCGGCTTCGCCCTGGTTCAACGCTAGCCGACTTCGCTCAGATTTCAGACGCTGAGCACAAAGAGAATCAAAGTTCACAAAAACCCCATTGACAATGAGAACTAAAGTTCACAAAATCTATTGAACAAATAAACACTTTCTTCGTAGAAAAAGGAGCCATCTCGATGAAAACCCCCGAGCAGGTCAAACAGCTGTTCCGGCAAAACGGTTGGACATTCAACCGCTGGGCCGAGGAAAACGGCTACCGCCCCTCAGACGTCTACCGCGTACTGAATGGACTAACGAAGGCGAAATACGGAAAAGGCCATGAAATTGCAGTGAAACTCGGCCTGAAAGCGCCTCAACCCGTTTGATGGTTATCAACCTGCGTAACAGATTATCACATATTAAAAAAAGGAGAATGTGGCATGAGCAAGGCAAACGTATCCAGCGCAGGCGTTCGTATTCTGCGCGTTCTCAAGGCGTTGCGCGGCCACACGCTCGGCGGCGTTTCGAACGGTGAACTGGCGGCGGCGCTCGACGAGTCGCCCGCCAACATCCACCGCGCGCTGCACACCCTGATCGAAGAAGGATTGGCGCAACGGCTGGACAACGGGCGTTTCGCACTGAGCATGCAAACCCTGCAAATCGCTCAGGCTCATGCCAACGAAGTCGCTCGCGCTCAAGACCGCATCAACGAAATGAACCAGCGTTTGCTGGCCGGCAGCCGGTAGTAGAAGGACTCACACACATGGCAAGAATAAAAACTCCACCGCTTGAATTAGTTGCGGATGCCGCATTGGCCCGCGATCTCGACGAAAACCTGAACGCGCTGTCGCAGCACCAGACGCGCATCATGCAGCAGTACGGCGAAGGTCTGCCCTACGAGCGCGACCGCATCGTGCACGAAGCCCGTTTCTACATGGCGCAAAGCGCGGAAGCGATGCTGGAAGCCGGTAAACGCCTGGTGATCCTCAAAGAAAACGAACCGCACGGCACCTTCACGACCATCGTGGAAAACGAGCTGGGACTCGCGCCGCAGGTGGCGCGCCGCATGATGCAGGCCAGCGTCAAGTTTCTGGGCTACGGCGACAGCACGCAGCCAAAGCGCTCATCGCTGCGCGTTCTGGGCAAAACCAAGCTGTATGAACTGATGGTGCTGGACGACGACGAGCTGGATCAGCTGGCCGAAGGCGGCACGGTGGCGGGCGCGACGCTCGACGAGATCGACCGCATGACCAGCCGAGAACTGAAGGCGGCCCTGCGCGAATCCCGCGAAAACAGCGCCGCGCAGCAGCGGGTGCTGGCCGATAAAAACAGCAAAATCGACGAACTGGCCACCCGGCTGGAGAAAAAGTCCCGCATTCAGCCGCCGGAGCCGGACCAGCAGAGCGCGCAGCTGCGGGCGGAAGTCGGCGCCATCGCCTTCGACGCCGAAGCGCACCTGCTCGGCAAACTGCAGGCCGGCTTCAGCGCGCTGGTCGACATCAGCGAAAACAGCCTCCAGTCGCCGCCCACCGAGTTCATGAACGGCCTGCTGTGCCAGCTGGAGCGCGCTATCCACCAGCTGCGCGAGCGCTTCTTTCTGGACGATGCGCCGAACGCCAGCCTGAAACCGGCCTGGCTCGATGCCCCGGAACCTCGCCTGCCCCACGTCGAGACGGTCTGAGGAGTGATGATGAACGCCGCCCTGACGGAAAAACTGGTCGCTGTCGCCCGCGCCGCGCGCGAAGCCGGACACGGCCAACGCGGTCCGATCTACGACGCCGCCTGCGCCGAACTCGGTATGTCCCGCGGCACCCTGCTGCGCAAGCTGAAGACCGTGGCGATGCCCCGCCGCCCTCGCAAGCAGCGCAGCGACGCCGGCAACAGCGCGCTGACCCGCGACGAAGCCGCGCTGCTGGCCGCCACGCTGATGGAAGCGACGCGTAAAAACGGCAAACGCCTGTACGCCATCGCCGACGCGGCGGACACGCTGCGCGCCAACGGCCTGATCGACGCCAGCCGCATGGACCCGACCACCGGCGAGTGCATCCCGCTGTCCGCCTCCACGCTGAGCCGCGCGCTGCGCAGCTACGGCCTGCATCCGGACCAGCTGAGCGCCCCCGCGCCGGTCACCGAACTGGCAAGCCGTCATCCCAACCACGTCTGGGAAATCGACGCGTCGCTCTGCACGCTCTACTACCTCAGCAACGGCCGCAAAGGGCTACAGGTGATGGACAGCGCGCGCTTCTACAAAAACAAGCCCGCCAACCTGGCGCGCATCGCCAGCGACCGGGTGTGGAGCTACGAAATCACCGACCACGCCACCGGCTGGATCTACGTGGAATACGTGATGGGCGCGGAGTCCGGCGAGAACCTGTGCTCGGTGCTGATCAACGCGATGCAGGCGCGCGGCGGCGCCGACGTCCTGCACGGCGTACCGCGCATCCTCTACCTCGATCCCGGCTCCGCCAATACCGCGAGCATGACCCGCAACCTGTGCCAGTCGCTCGGCATCGAATTGATCGCCCACAAGGCGCACTCCGCCCGCGCCACCGGCCAGGTCGAGAAAGCCCGCGACATCATCGAACGCAAGCTGGAACCCGGCCTGAAGTTCCAGCCGATCCACAGCCTGGAAGAGCTGAACGCGCTGGCCGCCAAATGGCGCAGCCACTTCAACGCCACCGCCGTCCACAGCCGCACCGGGCTGACGCGCACCGCCGCGTGGCTGAACATCAGCGACAGCGAGCTGGTGGAAGCGCCGTCGCGTGACGTCTGCCGCGAACTGGCGGTCTCCGCGCCGGATACCCGCAAGGTGACGCCGAAGCTGCGCGTCTCGTTCCGCGGCGTGGAGTACGACGTGTCGTCGGTGCCGGACGTGATGGTCGGCCAGACGCTGCGCATCACCCGCAACCCGTGGCGCAGCCGCTGCGCGCAGGTGGTGATGATGGGCGAGGACGGCTACGAGCACTACTGGCAGGTCGAAGAGGTCGAGAAAGACGCCTACGGCTTCGCGGCCTCCGCGCCCGTCATCGGCGAACGCTTCCGCGCGCAGGCCGCCACGCCCGCGCAGACGGCCAAAGCCGAGCTGGAGCGGCGCATCACCGGGACCGACAGCGCGACGGATGCCGCCGACGCCCGCCGTCGCCACGCCCTGCCGTTCGGCGGACGGCTCGACCCGTATAAGCATATCGACGACGCCGAATTGCCGAGCTACCTGCCGCGTCGCGGCCAGCCATCTCCGGTCCGCGCCCCGCGCGTGGAGCAGCGTCCGCTGAGCCACGTCGAAGCCGCCCGCCTGTTGCGCGAGCGCTTCCTGAGCCAGCGGCAGAGCTGGACCTCGGCGCACTATCGTCAACTGGCCGCCCGCTATCCCGACGGCGTGCCGATCGACGCGTTGGAGACGCTGGCTGACGAACTGCTGACGCCGCCCGCCCGCATCGTCAACGGGCCGTAATTTCTCAGCGCGACCGCGCCGCAACCTGACCGGGCCGCCGCAACAGGCCGCCCTCCCCGCCGACCCAGAGCGACGCGATATCGCGCCGCCCAGGGGACGCTCAACCTTTTTTCGGCGTGAAAGCACGTCGCACAGACCACGCGAGACCGCACAACGCCCCGACGGCACGCCGTCAGGACGCGTTCATTCAGCGTGATGGAGGCAAGGATGTTATTGAAAAAACAGGTGTTGCACCCCGAAACCCGCAAAGCGTTCGGACTGTTTCGCGACCCGTTCGCGGAAGACGCGCTGCAAGGCGCGGAAGACGTGTTCGTCACGCCCGACATTCGTTATGTGCGGGAAGCGCTGCACCAGACCGCGTGCTACGGCGGCTTCATGGCGGTGATCGGCGAGTCCGGCGCGGGCAAGTCCACGCTGCGCCGCGACCTGATCGACCGGCTGGAGCGCGAGCGCGCCCCGGTCGTCGTCATCGAGCCGTACACGCTGGCGATGGAAGACAACGACGTTAAAGGCAAGACGCTGAAAGCGGTAGGCATCGCCGAAGCCGTGATCAGCACGCTGGCGCCGCTCGAACCCATCAAGCGCACGCAGGACGCCCGCTTCCGCCAGATGCACCGGGTGCTGCGCGACAGCAGCCGCAGCGGCTACAGCCATGTGCTGATCATCGAAGAAGCGCACAGCCTGCCGATCCCCACGCTCAAGCATCTCAAGCGATTTTTCGAGCTGGAGAGCGGCTTCAAAAAACTGCTGTCCATCGTGCTGATCGGGCAGCCGGAGCTGGCGTCCAAACTCAGCGAACGCAACCCCGAGGTGCGCGAAGTCGTGCAACGCTGCGAAGTGGTCGAACTGCGACCGCTGGACGGGGCGCTGGCGGATTTCCTCAGCTTCAAACTGGGCCGCGTCGGCAAAGCGCTCGACGACGTTCTCGACGACGGCGCGCTGGACGCCCTCCGCGCCCGCCTCTGTTTCCATGCAAGCGGCCGCCATGCGGTCAGCCTGCTTTACCCCTTAGCTATCGGCAACCTGATGATCGCCGCCATGAATCTGGCAGCCAGCATCGGCATCCCCCTCATCAATTCAGACGTTATTAAAGGACTCTAATCATGGCCAAAATCATCATCAACATTACGCACAAAAAAGAAAAAGCGGCGCGCGGACTGAGCGCGGTGGACCTGTCTTGCGCCGTCACGGCGGAGCTGGACGACCACGAGGAGGAGATGACCCTGCTGATGACCCAGCTGCTCGGCGCGGGGCTGCCGGACCTGATCGAGTCCGCCAACGACCAGTTGGTCATGCTGCTGGAAGATCAGGGCGTGCGGGTGGCCGATGCCACCGTCACGCCGCTGAACACCGACGCCGCGGCGTCGGACGACACGGGAGGAACCCGTCAATAAGACCCTGACCGGCGTCCGCGCCGGTCGTCCATCCCTCCGTTAACGGAGAAATCGCAGTGAAATCCATTGTTTTTGACATTAAGGAAAGGAATACATCATGACAAACAGCAACAGTTTTCGCAGTAAAGGCCCGGAGCTGCTGGTCGAGCTTGCACAGCACACCGCCAACATTCTGCACGAGGCCGTCGATATCGACACCCGCACCGCCGACCAGATAGGCGAAGCCGTGGCCAGCCGGATGATGCAGGTGTGGGGCGGACAAAACGTCTACTTCCCGATGGGAATGGCCTGGAGAGTCAGCCAGCGCGACCAGGAGATCTTCAGCGACTTCAACGGCAAAAATCACCACGATCTGGCCCGCAAATACGGCGTATCGCTACAGTGGATCTACAGCGTCGTCAAACGCGTCCGCAAAGAGGAGCAGGCGCGCATTCAAGGCTCGCTGTTTGAGGGCGGCGCCGCCAGCGACACCGCCGCCGACGACGACTGATCGCCCCGCCCGGACCACACTCCCCGTCGGTCCGGGCGGCGTTTTCCACGGCTCACGCCGCGCCTGAAACACCGCAATCCCCCTGCCACATCCCACCAATGCCTGAGTCACCCCCATCTGACCGCCGGAAAACCGGGGATTCGCGCGTCCGCTTGTTGGAACGTTCGTCCACGCCAGGCCGACGGCGAATAGCCGATGCGCGCTTCACGTAAACCACACAGCGTTCCCTTTCGGCGCGATACCAGAGCGGATTCGGGGCTGCGAACGCCCGGACAAAGGCATCGAAAGCAGACGCATCAAGGACAAAAGCCCCGGCTGATGCGGCGGCAGGTCGCAACGGCTGGACGGAGAATGGCTGGACGGAGCCCCGTGCCGGGTCGCTTTCGCCATGCCAGTCAGGGGCATTCGTGATGGAAACGTCAGGGCGATGCGGCGATGGCAAGAGAGGTCAAGCATCGGCTGACCGAGAGGCGAACAGTCGACAGGTTCCCAAAAGGCCTTCGCGCCCCGGCAATTAAGGGATAATACCCGGAAGAGTAGGCCGATGGGCCGCCGCGAAGGCGCTGAAAATCGTGCTCAAAAAATGACGGCAGTTGCCGGTTTTTCACCGACGCTCCGTCGCGGAGGATGGGCCACGGAAGAATAGACTCCATGGTCCTCTGACCTGTTGCAATTCATCGCAAGCCCCTATTCCGCGGATAATACGACGATTCGCTTCGCGGATATTCGCTGAATAAAGGTAACGAACTTCGCACACGCGGCTTTTATGGCTATTCCCTATTTCCATTAAGCCCGCCCCGGCGCTAAGTAAAGAAAAAATAAAAACACTGATAGGACCAGTGTCCCCGGCGACGCTGAATAACAAACCCGTCGTAAAATAACGAACGCAAAAAATAAGCAGGCAACGCGCTTTTATCAAAAAACAGACAAAATACTAACGAAATAGTTAGTCAAGGAAAGAGGAAATAGACCCGAAACGCTTACGCATTTATCTGTGTTATTAACCAGCGATCAAGAATAATAAAAAATCCACCTTTCCTTTTCTTGCATATGATTATTCAGATGCATTTCTTTTTTCACATAGCAAAAAACAGTTTCATTCGTCCGAGTTTCCCATTCCCGCCGTCGCATTCACAACGCTTATTATCTCTCTCTGTCGCCGGGGTTTATATTGGGGGGGATCAATAGGATATATCCATAAATATCACGTAGAAAACAAAAGCGGTATTGAACAGAAAATGGACATTAGCCTAAGGTTATTTTTCGACGCTTATTAAAGATAAAAAAATAGCTTCAGCGCAAAAAGTCAGCGATGAAGAATATTGGCGAGGTGGGTGTCAGTTTGATAAATACGTTATTTAGATAGGGTGGTAATAATGTATATGGTTATTACATGCTTGTTGAGATCTGGAAAATAGCACGACGCGGCCCAGTTTACTCAGGCCACGTCATTCCATAAGAGTTAAATTTCCCAGTCGTGATTGTAGGTCTTAGGTTTGAATTGAATGACATCACCCCGATGCAGTCCGGCGAGCGTGGCGTCGTCATGCGCGACTTCAGCTTCAATCAGCTCGGGATTCCCTTCAATTTGCAACGTTAGACGCGTTAACGCCCCCAACGGACGGATATCTTTAACGGCAACCGGCTGGTAGTCCGGCTGCGGATCTTTCGACAACACCACTTCATGCGGGCGGAACAGGATGGATTTGTCGGATTCAGACAACGTGAGTCGGTTACTGTCGCCAAGGAAATGGTACACAAACTCGCTGGCCGGATGGTTATAGACCTCATGCGGCGTGCCGATCTGCTCAATCACCCCTTTATTCATCAACACGATTCTATCGGCCACTTCCATCGCCTCTTCCTGATCGTGAGTGACGAACACCGACGTCAGATTGATATTCTCGTGCAGACGAGACAGCCAGCGCCGTAACTCTTTACGCACTTTCGCGTCCAGCGCCCCGAAGGGTTCATCCAACAACAGAATTCGCGGCTCGACGATCAACGCGCGGGCAAGCGCGATACGCTGGCGCTGACCACCGGAAAGCTGCTCAGGATACCGATCCGCCAGCCAGTCCAGCTGTACCATATTCAGCAATTCATGCACTTTGGTTTCGATGTCGCGTTTGGACGGGCGTATCGCTTTCGGTTTCATCCGTAAGCCAAAGGCGACATTGTCGAAAACCGTCATATGCCGGAACAAAGCATAGTGCTGAAACACGAAGCCCACGTTGCGATCGCGTACGTCATGCACCGAAACGTCTTCGCCGTGAAACACAATATTGCCGCTGTCAGGCTGCTCCAGTCCGGCGATGATGCGCAGTAGGGTCGTCTTGCCGCAGCCGGACGGCCCGAGTAACGCCACCAACTCGCCGCTTTGAATGGACAAGTTAATCGCATTCAGCGCCCGGAACTGACCAAATTGCTTGTTAACGTTATGGACTTCAATGCTCATTTTTGGCCAGCTCCTGTTGTTGCTCTACCTGTTTTGTCAACCGTGCCTCGCTCCACTGGCGCAGCAGCAGTATCACCAACGACATCACCAGCAGCAGAATAGCCACGCTGAACGCCGCGACGATGTTGTATTCGTTATAGAGAATTTCAATGTGCAAGGGCAGCGTGTTCGTCATACCGCGGATATGTCCCGACACCACGGAAACCGCACCGAACTCGCCCATCGCGCGCGCCGTACACAGCACCACGCCGTAAATCAGTGCCCATTTCACGTTCGGCAGCGTAATGTTCCAGAACATCTGCCAACCATTCGCCCCAACAGGCGAGCGGCTTCTTCTTCTTGCGACCCCTGTTGCTCCATCAGCGGGATCAGCTCGCGCGCCACATAGGGCAGCGTTACGAAGATCGTCGCCAGCACGATGCCCGGCACCGCGTAGACCACCTGCAAATCGTGCTCCATCAGGAACGGGTAAAGCTTGCTCTGCGCCCCGAACAACAACACATAGACCAGCCCCGTCACCACCGGAGAGACCGAGAACGGCAGGTCGATCAGGGCCAGCAGCAGCGTCTTGCCGCGAAATTCGAACTTGGTCACGCACCATGCCGTCGCCAGACCAAAAATCATATTCAGCGGGACGGAAATGACCGTGGCAAATAGCGTCAGCTTGAGGGCCGACACGGCGTCGGGCTCGGAAATCGCATTCCAGAAGGCGCCCACGCCGTTATGTAATCCCTGTGTCACCACCATCACCAGCGGCAACACCAACACCAGCACAAAGACCACCCAGGCAAGCCCGACCAAGGTGTAATAAGTGACAGGCCGCCGGGAAACAGAGCGTGTCTTATCCGACACGGAGACTGTGTTATCCATCATCATCCCTCAGCGATTTGGTTGAATTCGGCGCTGCAACACGTTGATCAGCAACAGCATAATGAATGACAGCACCAGCATGAATACGCCGATACCGGTCGCCCCTTTGTAATCGTACTGGTCCAGCTTAGAAACGATCAGCAACGGCATGATTTCTGTTTTGAACGGAATATTGCCGGCGATAAACACCACGGAACCGTACTCGCCCACACCGCGCGCAAAAGCCAGCGCGAAGCCGGTCAACCAGGCAGGCAGAATGGCGGGGAGCAGTACATGACGAAATATCTGCAGCGGCCTTGCGCCAAGGCAAGAGGCAGCCTCTTCAACTTCCTTGGGAATGTCCGCCAGCACCGGCTGTACCGTCCGCACCACGAACGGCAGCGTGACGAAAATCAGCGCCAGCGTTATTCCCAATGGGGTGTAGGCGATCTTGAAGGGAAACAAGCTGCCCACCAGTCCGGTTGGCGCGTAGAGCGACGTCAGCGCGATACCGGCCACGGCGGTGGGCAAGGCAAACGGCATATCGATCATGGCATCGATAATTTTGCGCCCTGGGAAGGTATAGCGCACCAGCACCCAGGCCAACAGCGTGCCAATAATGCCGTTGATAAAGGCGGCAGATAACGCCGTGGAAAACGAAAGCCGCACCGAGGACAACACTTGTCGGCTGGTGATCAGATCCCAAAACTGGGTCAGTGTGAGTTGGCTGGCGTAGAGGAACATCGCAGCCAGCGGGATTAAAACAATCAGCCCCAGATAGGTGAGGCTAAACCCTAACGTCAATCCAAAACCGGGCATCACCGGCGAAGCGCGTCGTGACATAACAAGCCTTTCTTTTTATCTACCAGACCACAAAGGTCTCCCGCATCCCTGCGTGACAAAACCGCCCCATACCGGGGCGGTTTACATCATGAGATACCTTACTGATTAATTTTTTCGAAGATGCCGTCAAAAATACCGCCATCAGCGAAGAACTTGGGCTGAGCCTGCTTCCAGCCGCCGAAGTCGCTGTCGATCGTCACCAGTTTCACCGGAGCAAACTGGCTCTTGAACTCTTCCGCAATTTTTTCATTACGCGGACGGTAGAAGTGTTTGGCGATGATACGTTGCCCTTCATCGCTATAAAGATAGTTCAGATACGCCTCCGCCTGCTTTTTCGTGCCTTTTCTTTCGACCACGTTGTCGACAACGGCCACCGGCGGTTCAGCCAATATGGACAGCGACGGAGTGACGATCTCCAGATTTTCGCCGCCCTGCTCTTTCAAAGACAGATAGGCTTCGTTTTCCCAGGCGATCAGCACATCACCGAGCTGACGCTGTACGAAGCTGACGGTCGAGCCACGCGCACCGGTATCCAGCACCGGGGCATGACGATACAGTTCAGTGACGAATTTCAGCGCGCTTTCGTCGGTCCCGCCCGGCAAATGTTTGGCATAAGCCCAAGCGGCCAGGAAGTTCCAACGCGCCCCGCCGGACGTTTTCGGGTTAGGCGTAATCACCTGCACGCCGGGTTTAATCAGATCGCCCCAATCCTTGATCTGTTTAGGGTTTCCTTTACGCACCAGAAACACGATGGTGGAGGTATAAGGCGTACTGTTATCCGGCAAACGAGCCTGCCAGTTCGGGTCAATGAGTTTTTTATTGAGGTTGAGCGCATCGATATCGCCCGCCAATGCCAGTGTGACAACATCCGCCTGGAGTCCGTCGATAACCGAACGTGCCTGCTTGCCGGAGCCGCCGTGGGAATTCTTGATCGAGATATCTTCACCCGTGGTGGCCTTCCAGTGCTTGCTGAAAGCGGCGTTATAGTCCTGATAGAACTCCCGCGTAGGGTCGTAAGACACGTTCAGCAGTTCTGTTGCTGCAGAGGCAACGCCTGAAAACAACAGGGTTGCGGCAGCCAACGACAGCCCCAGACGACGCTTTGACATAGTTATCACTCCCTCAAGAAGTCATTCAGTTCGATACCCGCAGGCAACCGGGCTAATTATGGGTCCGTCCTGATAGGGTCTGGCGTTGCGGCAGTCTGTGGAGAGCGCGCCATAGCCGGAAATAGCGATAAGCTAAGTGTGTTATCAGGCAGGAAGTAAGACTGGACAATAGAGGATATGGGAGGACGGCAAAAAGACTGTTTCGCGATAATTTATGCAATCCCGTTATATTCTTCGCACAATTTTTGGGGTTTTAAATTGGGCTGGCCGCGCGCGCAAAGAACCGGGGGAAAGGCTGACGCCGCGAACGACGCCAGCCCGATCGGATTACTGCAGCAACAGATACAAATTACTGTCGCCACGGCGGATATTTAGCGCCAGCACGGGCGGTTTGCCGTCCAAAATCTTGCGCAGTTCGCCAATGTTGGCCACGGCCTGCTGATTCACGCCAAGGATGACATCGCCCGGTTTCAGGCCGATACGCGCCGCGGAAGAGCCGGGTTTCACCTTCTCGACCTTCACGCCTTTCTGGCCGTCGAGCTGCGTATTGCTGAGCTCGGCGCCTTCAATGCCCGAGTTCAGATTGCCCGCCGCCACCTGAGCCTGACTGCTTTGCTGCAACGTCACGTCCACGGAAACCGGCTTGCCGTCTCGAAGCAGACCCAATGTCAGCTTGGTGCCCGCAGGCAACGACCCCACCTGTGCGCGCAGCGCCGCAAAGCTGCTGACCGCTTTACCGTTCAGCGACACAATAACGTCGCCAGCTTTGATCCCGGCCCCCGCCGCCGCCGATTTCGGCTGAACCTGGCTGACGAACGCGCCACGCTGGGCGTCGATCTTCATCGCCTGCGCCAGCTCGGAGTTCAACTCCGTGCCGACGATACCCAGTTCGCCGCGTTTCACTTCACCAAACTCAACGATCTGATTCACCAGATTTTTCACCATATTGCTCGGAATGGCGAAACCGATGCCGATGTTGCCGCCGTCCGGGGCCAGAATCGCCGTGTTCAGGCCAATCAGTTCGCCGTTGAGATTAACCAGCGCGCCGCCGGAGTTACCCCGGTTGATCGCCGCATCCGTCTGAATGAAGTCTTCATAGTTTTCGATGTTCAGCCCGCTGCGACCGAGCGCGGAAATGATCCCGGAGGTCGCCGTTTCGCCCAGACCGTAAGGATTGCCGATCGCAACGGCATAGTCGCCGACGCGCAGCTGATCGGAGTCCGCCATTTTAAGCTCGGTCAGATTACGGGCGTCTTTGATCTGCACCACGGCGATATCGGATCGCGGATCTTTGCCGATCACCCGCGCGTCGTATTTACGTCCGTCATTGAGACGCACCTGGATCTTGTCGGCGTTATCGACCACGTGATTGTTCGTCACCACGTAACCTTTAGCCGCATTGATAATCACGCCCGCGCCCAACGCCTGGAAGGTCTGCTGCTGACGCGGCTGTTGATTAGGATTGCCATCGTCATCTCCGCCCTGACACATCGGTGAGGACTGGAACGGCGAACCCTCCTGACAAAACGGGGAATCCTCACCAAAGAATGGCTGTAGCTGAGGCGGTATAGCCCCGCTGCCCGCCCGGCTGACCGGCGCATGTCCTTCGACGGAAATATTGACGACCGAAGGCATCACTTTTTCGAGCATGGGCGCCAGACTGGGCAGCTGTTGGCTGGAGGAGGAGACCGATTCCGCCGCGATGGCCGGAACCGTCCCTGTGGCCATTGCCAGGCTTAACGTCAATGCACTCAGAACCAATGATTTTCTTTTCATAGGAATAGATCTCATAGTCAATCAACACGCAAATTTTACGGCCTTTTGCTGTGGTCGTGCAGATAAGATAACTCTGCGCAAAGGAAGTTCCTCTGCGCAATCCTGTGAAACGTAAGGAAATATTGTCTCTGTTTACAAAACGGCCGTCGGCGACGCCCTGCCTCTCGCCTACTCAGCCGCCATCAGCCGACGGTATTCATCGTAGGCATAAAGGTCGGTCATGCCGCTGATGTAGTCCTGAATCAGGCGACCGCGATAGTAAAACTCCAGACACTCCTGCTGCTCAGCGGGCTGCTTCTCCAGCGACGTCACAGCCTCCCGATAAGCCAGACAGTGCTTGCGCGACAGCTTGTGGTAGAGGCGGGTCTCAATCGGATAATCGCGATGGAACTCCTCTTCCACCAACGTCTTAAAGTCAGCCGACGGCATTTGCAGCAAAGGATGGTAGATGTCGAGCAAACCGTGCATCACCCGGCTTCCCTGCAACTCCAACTGCTCCACTTCGTGGTGGTTGAAAACATGCTTGATCGCCACCTGCTTGAATGTTTTCAATAGCCGGTTTTGCGGGCTGTCGTCTTCGAGTAAAGCCTGATTGAAGGCTCCGCTGAAAATTTCCGGCAGATGTTTGATAAAACGTTTTGATGCATGAGGCACCAGACGACCCACGGTATTGACCCGCAGATTCATGAAAAACTGATCGTCGCTGCTGCGCCAGCGGTGATACTCGCGGGACTCGAACGCCTTACCGACGGTCTCCATGAACAAATCGTTCGGCTCAGAGGTGCCCCAGGCGTCTTCCAGAAGTTGATAGAGACGGTCGATGGAAAACAGTTTTTTCTCCACCGCATCTTCCAGATCGGCAATACAGTATGAGATATCATCTGCCGCTTCCATGATGTAGGTCAGCGGGAAACGGTGGAACTCCTTCATGTCGAGTTCGCTACGCAGCTGATTCACAAACGCCTCTTCCGCCAGATAAAAACCCGGCTTTTTCATCAGGTAGCGATAGTCAGCGGGCGGCTCATCAATCCAGTAGGCGGGCTTGGTGTATTTGAGGATACAGGCGACCTGCGAATAGGTCAGATTCAGCTTTAACAGCGTGTGCACCATCCGCACCGCCTGGGCATTGCCTTCGAACTGACTCAAATCCTGACGAATGCGGCAACGCAGTTCGTTCAGCTCTTCCTCGCCCTCCTTCAGCGTCAAGCAGGCAATCTGGCAGGCGTCTTCTCGCGTGGTGTTTTTTTTGCAAAACTCAGCATCCATCTGCGTGGAAAACCAGTTTCTCAGCGCGGACTCCCCGAAATGGCCGAACGGCGGGTTGCCGATGTCATGCATCAGGCAGGCCATTTCCACCATACTTTCGAAGGGAATTTCATACTGGCTCAGCCCGAAGGTGTCCAACTTCCCCTGTCGCCTCAGACTATCGATAATATTTTTAGCGATATAGCGGCCAATCTGCTGCACTTCCATCGAGTGCGTCAGGCGGGAACGCACAGCCGCGTTCCTTTCCAACGGGAACACCTGCGTTTTCTGCTGCAACCGGCGAATGGCGGCGGAATTGATGATACGGCCGCGATCGCTTTCGAACTCGCGGATAACGCCGTAATCATCCTTCTTTTCTTTAGGCTTGCTTAACGCCCTCTGATAGCTGATTTTCTTGGCAAAATCGATGTTGGACATGCTGTTCTCCGTTTCTGGCCCTGACCGGTGATAGCATGCCCGCACGGGCGATACAACGGTTAAGGCGTTTTGTTCGCGTGCTCTCGCTATCATAACGGCCATGATAGACTACCGGCCACGACACACCTGTTAATTCAAGCAAAACTTGTGGGGAATCCTATGAAAGTTGGCATCATTGGCGCCATGGAACAAGAAGTTATCTTGCTGCGCGATCAGATTCAGAACCGCCAGACCATACAGCGCGCTGGCTGTGAAATTTACACCGGACAGCTGCACGGCGTGGACGTGGCGCTGCTCAAATCCGGGATTGGTAAAGTCGCGGCGGCGCTGGGGACGACGCTGCTGCTGGAACACTGCCGCCCAGACGTCGTGATCAACACCGGTTCGGCCGGCGGTCTGGCCTCCAGCCTTAAAGTGGGCGATATCGTGGTGTCCAGCGAAGTCCGCTACCACGACGCCGATGTCACCGCGTTCGGTTACGAAGCCGGTCAGATGGCGGGCTGCCCGGCCGCTTTCGTCGCGGACGAAAAGCTGATCGTTCAGGCAGAACAGGCTATCGCCAAGCTGGATCTGAATGCGGTACGCGGCCTGGTCGTCAGCGGCGATGCCTTCATCAACGGCGCGGAGCCGCTGGCTCGCATCCGCAGCACCTTCCCGCAGGCGGTCGCCGTGGAGATGGAAGCGACGGCTATCGGCCACGTCTGCCATCAGTTCGGCGTACCTTTCGTTGTCGTGCGTGCGATCTCCGACGTCGCGGACCAGGAATCTCATCTGAGCTTCGATGAGTTCCTGAGCGTGGCGGCCAAGCAGTCCACGCTGATGGTGGAAGCCCTCGTGCAGTCGCTGGGCCAACAGGGCTGATTCGATAGCCCGCCGCCGCATTCACTGACGAGTGGATTCGGCGCGGATAAAAAAAAACCCGTGCGGCAGCCAGGCTGAGCACGGGTTTTCTAGGTACGCCACCGGGTGTGGCCGAGCTTGAGGATCAGATGCTAAAGGACGATCCGCAGCCGCAGGTGGTTTTAGCATTCGGATTGGTGACCACGAAGCGCGAGCCTTCCAGCCCTTCGGTATAGTCTACCGAGCCGCCGACCAGATATTGCAGGCTCATCGGGTCAACGACCAGCGACACGCCCTGCTTTTCAATCATCATATCGCCCTCGTTGACCTTGTCGTCAAACGTAAAGCCATATTGGAAACCGCTGCAGCCGCCGCCGGTGATGTACACCCGCAGTTTCAGATCGGGATTTTCTTCGTCAGCAATCAGGAATTTCACCTTATTGGCCGCGGCATCAGTGAATTGCAGCGGCACTGCTGTTACGTCGCTCATCTTTGGTACTCCCAAACTCAGTATCGGGCGGTGATTATCCGACCCGGTGATGCTTCGATTATCTAATAGCCCCCGACAACGTTCAAGAGATGATCGGTTCGCGGCGGGGCGGCAGTGAATGACGCCGCGCTCAGGCAGGCATGTGCTCCGGCAGGTTCATGGGGGCGATTATCGGCCTTTTGCCGTCCCAAAACAACGTCGTTCGCCTACATCGTCCTCCCATCTTGGTCACAAGGATTTCACAACCGGCCGCTCTTCATTAGAATGAGGGCATACTCTGTGACATCAATCCCCAGTCAGGAATCTGTAATGAATAAATCTGAAAGTCTGTACGCGGCGGCGCAGCAGGTCATACCGGGCGGCGTAAACTCACCGGTACGGGCATTTAACGGCGTCGGCGGCACGCCGCTGTTTATCGAACGCGCCGAGGGCGCCTATATCTACGATGCGGACGGCAAAGCCTATATCGACTACGTCGGTTCCTGGGGACCGATGGTGCTGGGGCACAACCATCCGGCGATTCGCGATGCGGTGATCGCCGCCGCGGAGCGCGGACTGAGCTTCGGCGCGCCTACTGAAATGGAAGTCACGATGGCGAATCTCGTGACCTCGCTGATGAAAGGCATGGACATGGTCCGCATGGTCAACTCCGGCACGGAAGCCACCATGAGCGCCATTCGTCTGGCCCGAGGTTTTACCGGCCGCGATAAAATCATCAAGTTCGAGGGTTGCTACCACGGCCACGCGGACTGCCTGCTGGTGAAAGCCGGCTCCGGCGCGCTGACGCTGGGACAGCCGAACTCACCCGGCGTCCCCGCCGATTTCGCGCGTCATACCCTGACCTGTACGTATAACGATCTGGCTTCTGTGCGCGCCGCCTTCGAACAGTATCCCGAAGATATCGCCGCCATCATCGTTGAACCGGTCGCCGGTAACATGAACTGCATTCCGCCGCTGCCGACGTTCCTGCCGGGGCTGCGCGACCTGTGCGACGAATTCGGCGCGCTGCTGATCATCGATGAAGTGATGACCGGTTTCCGCGTCGCGCTGGGCGGCGCGCAGGCCTTCTACGGCGTCCAGCCGGACCTGACCTGTCTGGGTAAAATCATCGGCGGCGGCATGCCCGTCGGCGCATTCGGCGGTCGCCGCGACGTGATGGAAGCGCTAGCGCCGACCGGGCCGGTTTATCAGGCGGGGACGCTGTCCGGCAACCCCATCGCCATGGCGGCGGGCGTCGCCTGTTTGACCGAAGTCGCCAAACCGGACGTTCATCCGCGACTAACCGCGTTGACGGATCGTCTGGCGGAAGGGCTGTTGGACGCGGCTCGGGCAGAAAATGTGCCGCTGGTCATCAACCGCGCCGGAGGCATGTTCGGCCTGTTCTTTACCGACGATGACACGGTGACGAGCTATCAGGACGTGCTGAAATGCGATGTGGAACGCTTCAAACGCTTCTTCCACCTGATGCTGGATGAAGGCGTTTATCTGGCGCCGTCCGCGTTCGAAGCCGGCTTCATGTCCACGGCACACAGCGAACAGGATATCGATCGCACCGTGGCCGCCGCACGCAAGAGCTTCTCGCAGCTGTAGTGCGTCTTGTAGCCTCAGAGTCAGTCCGGCTCTGAGGCTCAACGCGCCTGCTTTCTCAGCAGGTAGACAAAGTACGGCGCGCCGATGAACGTCGCCAATAACCCCGCCGGGATTTGATACGGAAACAACATCATCCGGCCCGCCCAGTCGGCCGCCGCCATCAGACCGCCCCCTATCGCCGCTGCACAGACAAGGTGCGACATCACCCGATTGAATCCCAGCATCCGCGCGAGATGCGGTGCCATCAGCCCGACAAAACTCATGGGGCCGACGATCAAGGTCGCGCCCGCGGTCAGTACCGCCGCCAGCAGCAGAATCGCCAGACGGGCCAGCGACACCGGTACGCCGAGCGTGAGGGCGGTGACGCCGCCTAACGGCAGGATCTGTAACCAGCGGCGGCAAAACGGCGTCAACAACAGCGCCGCTACCGCCAATGCGCCGGTATAGATCACCTGCCTGCCGTCCACCCCATAAGTGGAACCGGTGATCCAGGTCAGCACCGCCCCCATACGCGGATCGCCGCTCGCCAGCAGTAACGTCACCAAGGTGGTCAGCGCGGAGCCCACCGCAATCCCGGTCGGCAACAATCTCTGCGTGGAAAAGCCGCCTCGCCCTGCGACCGCCATCATCACCATCAACGTGATGGCCGCGCCGAGGCTGCCTGCGGGCAAACGCCACGCCAGCGCATTACCCGGCCACAGCAACATCAGGATCACGACGCCAAATGCCGCCCCCGAACTGATCCCCAGCACTTCAGGACTCGCCATCGGATTGCCGGTTAACCGCTGAATCAAACATCCCGCGACCGCCAGCATGATGCCCGCGCAGAGCGCCGCCGCCAGACGCGGCCAACGCCACGGCAAGAGTTCAGAGAAAGCATCGCCGCTGGCCCAATGCCAGCCCTGCGCGTCACGTCCCAGACACAACGCGACGATAACCACCAACACCAACGCCACCACGCCGCCCGACAGCCAAAGTGGGCCAAGACGCCGTTGCCGCATGGCGGCAGGCGCATCATCCACCGCCGCCGTCATCCCGTTGCGCAGGCGCGGCAACAGGAACAATAAAATCGGCGCGCCGACCAGCGCGGTCGCCGCCCCCGTTGGGACCTCGCGCCAGACGTCCGCCAGCCAGAGCGTTAGCCGATCGGTAAGGCACAACAGCAGCGCCCCCAGAAGCGGTGCCAGCCACAGCCGCTGCCCCAGACGGCGCGCGCCTAACATTTTCGCCAGCAGCGGCGCGAAAAGGCCGACGAAGCCAATGATGCCCGCGGCATTCACCCACTGGGCGCTGAGAAAGATCGCTAGCGTCAGCGTACCGAGACGCGCCAGTCCCAGCCCAAGACCTGCATTACGCGCCACGCCATCGTCCAGCCCCAGCAGCGTCAATGGCCGCACCAGCAGACCGGCGGCGATAAACCCCAGCGCCAGACGCGGCAGCACAAATGCCACGTTGCGCCAGTCCTGCTGATTCAGCGAGCCGCTGCTCCACAGAAACAGGTTGGTCAACTGGTCAAAATTCAGCAACGCCAGCAAATGATTGACCGCGCCGCAATACAGGCTCAGCACCAGACCCGCGAGGATCAATGTCACCGGCGACAAGCGCCGTCCCCAGGCGACGCCGAACACCAGTCCCCCACCAACAGCGCGCCGAACATCGCCGCCAGTTGCGAGGTCATCGCCCCGCCCGGGAGCGCCCACAGCGTGGCGACGGTGATACCAAGCTGCGCGCCGCTGGCGACGCCCAGCGTGGCAGGTTCCGCCAACGGATTGCGCAGCACCTGCTGGAACAGCACGCCGACCAGCCCCAACCCCGCGCCAATCAGCAGGGACAACGCCAGACGCGGCAGCTGACTGTAGTGAAACAGCATCTGCCGAATATCGTCCGGCGAGGGGTTCACAATACCTTGTCGCCACAGACCGACTGGCAGCTGTTGATTCAGTTGACTCAGCGATATCGCCAGCACCAGCAAGGACAGTGCGCCGATGACAAAGAGGGTAAAACGACGGGAGGATGTCGATATCATCGGAACGCCTCCCGCGCGTTAGCCAGCGTCTCGCAAAAACGCATGGCGGAAAGCGTGCCGCCGTAAAACCAGACCGGTTCCACCCGCTGCCAGCGCCGGTGACGAACGAACGGCAACGCTTGCCACAGCGGATTGGCCGCCACCTCGTCCATCAACGCGCCGTTGCCGTGATCAAAACATAGCGCGTCGATATCTGCGCTCAGCGTCGCCAGCGTTTCCATGCCCACGATCAGACTGCCCCAGGCATTGGTTTCCCCTTGCCAGGCGTTTTCGATCCCGAGTTCATCCATTACCGACTGAAACAAACTGTTGCGCCCAAGGATCAGGACATGGCGGGCATCCATCACGGTGAACAACAGCAGTGGCCGATGCGTGTAGGCGTGTAAATTGACCCGCGCCTGCTGAAGAAAATGACTGAACGACGCCAGATGCTGCTCCGCCGCCGGGCGCAAATTCAGGCGGTCGCCCAGCGCCCGCAGCGAGCGCCGGGCGCTCTCCAGCGGGCCATCGTCACCGTTAATGAACGAAAACCCCATGCCCGGCGCGATGCGTTGCATCTGCGCGGGCGAAGGACCAAAGCCGTCGGCGTACAGCAGCAGGGAGGGCCGCAACTGAGTCAACAGTTCCAAATTCGGTTCGGTGCGCAGCCCGACGTCCACCACGCTGTCCGGCAACATCGGCGACTTCACCCACCGCTGATAGTTATGTTTATCAGCCACGCCCAGCGGAGTGACGCCCAACGCCATCAGCAGCTCCAACGGCTGCCACTCCAGCGCCACGATACGATGAACATCCGCGCTCGCGGCCTGGCCTCGCAGCGCATACGCACACGGCGACAACAGCAGCGCGGTCAGAAAACGGCGGCGAGAAAGACCGGTAGTAAAGCAACCACAAGAAGATAGCCCGGAGGAAAATGTCATCGTCAGCACACAAAACTTATCGGCGAACCATCCGCCGGATGCGGCAGGATCCCCATCGGGATCCCATAGATGTCCTGCAATACCGACGCCTGCATCAGCTCTGCGGGCGTGCCCTGCGCAATCAATTTTCCCTGACGCAGCGCCAGCAGGCAGTCACAGTAGCGGGCAGCCATATTCACATCGTGCAGAACCGCAATCACGGTTAGCCCACGTTCACGGCTGAGCTGTCGGATGAGCGCCAGTACGTCGACCTGATGGGCGATATCCAGCGCGGAGGTGGGTTCATCCAGTAACAGGCAGCGACTGCCCTGCGCCAGCGTCATCGCCAGCCAGGCCCGCTGACGCTCTCCGCCAGAGAGGCTGTCCACCAGCCGCTGCGCGAACGGCGCCAACCCGACCAGCGCAATGGCCTGTTCCACCTGCTCCCGGTCGACCTGTCCGAAACGGCCCAGCGCCCCGTGCCACGGATAGCGCCCTACCGCCACTAGCTCGCGCACCGTCATCCCTTCGGCGGCGGGCAGTTGCTGGGGTAGATAAGCCACCTGACGGGCGAACAACGCGTTGCTCCACCGCGGTAAAGGCTGTCCCGCCAGCGAGAGCAGACCACTGCTGGCAGGCTGATGGCGACCCAATATTTTGAGCAGCGTCGACTTACCCGATCCATTATGGCCGATCAGCCCGTAGACTTTTCCCGCGGGAAACGCGACCGACAGCGGGTGCAGCAGAGTTCGGTTGCCGACGCTGAAGCTGACCGCCTCAAGCGAGAACGTCATGTCGTTATCCCGCGGGACGTTACGCTGCATAAGACGGGCTCTGAGCGATAGCACAGACGATATTCGCCATCGCGAATGATGGTGCGGAAAGGTGGGACGGATAAGCGGGCGTCAGCATAGGTCGCATCTCTAGGGGATTATTAATTAATGCAAACGAGAATAATTATTATAAGCATCGCATTTTTGCAAAAGGGACGAGCCACTGCAAGCGCCTTTGGTTGGTATGAAACCAACGCGGTCGGCGCCGAGCCGGATGCTCGTGCGGGACCTCATTCACGTCGAAGTCTGTCGGTAGCGTATTGATACCACCGGTATCTATCTCGTCATGCCCAGTCATCAACCCGTTTCGGGCCGAGCGACATCCACTCTGAGCGCCTGCCGTCAATGACAGGGGATGCGTTTTCAAATGTCCTGATCCACAAACGCCCACACGTTTTCTCTGGCGGTTAGAACGGAGCAACCCTCCTCTGCTCTTGAGGAAGTGATATCGAACTGACAACAAAAAAGCCCGCAACGAAAGTTGCGGGCTTTGAAGATAATAGCGGCAGTCACGCCTTAGGCGAAATTACTGTCCGAACATCTCTTTGATCCAACCGGCGACGCCCTGCCCGTCTTTCTGCTCATCCGGCTGTCCGCCTGGCTGTCCTTCCTGCGATTGAACCGTCTGAGGGGCTGTTTGGCACAGCGACTGCGGATTATCGCTCCAGACCGGCAGCGCGCGTCCCGCGCTGCCATTGCAGATCACGTTGCCATTGCCGTCGACCGTCATGGTGTTGATGCCTTCCGGCGGCGTCAGCGTCAATGTCAGCGGCGTCTGGTTTTCCAGATAGCGGCGGTAGAGCGTCAATGCGCCGTTAGCGCCGGTCAGCTTGGCCGGACCGTTGTTGTCGCGACCCACCCAGGCAATCGCCACTTCTTTACCGTCCACGCCAGCGAACCAGCTGTCGCGCAGATCGTTGGTCGTCCCGGTTTTGGCCGCCAGATGATAGCGCCCGAATTTCACCGTCAGCGAGCGGGATGTCCCGCGTTCAACCACCTGTTGCATACCGTACAGCGTCAGATAGGCCGCCTGAGCCGGTACGGCGCGTTCCGCCTGCGGGAAGCTTTGATACAGCACCGTATTGTCTTCCGCGATCACGGAACGGACCGCCGACAGCGGGGCGCGGTTGCCGCCGCTGGCGATGGTCTGGTACTCCTGCGCCACTTCCATCGGCGTGAGGCTGATCGCCCCCAGCAACATCGACGGTACAGGCTGGATCACCTCTTTAGGGATCCCCAAACGTTGCAGCGTGGCGCTGACCTGATCGAGTCCTACCGCCATCCCCAGATTCACCGTCGGGATGTTCAACGAGTTGGCAAGCGCATCCACCAACAGCACCTGACCACGGAACTGGCGGTCGTAGTTCTTCGGCTCCCAAATCGCGCCGTTCGGCTGTTTCAGCGACAGCGGCGCATCCGCCAGCACGGTATTGAGGCGATAGTGATCGGGATCGCTGAGCGCCGTCAGATAAGTCGCGGGTTTCGCCAGCGAGCCGACCGAACGACGCGCCTGCATCGCACGGTTAAAACCGGCGTATTGCGTATCGGCGCCGCCCACCATCGCACGGACTTCTCCGCTGAAACGGTCGACGATCACCATCGCCGCTTCCAGATCTTTAAGATTACGCGCAGCGCGCAGCGCGGGCACGCCCGTTTCTACGGCGCGCTCGGCGGCATCCTGCGATACCGGGTCAAGCGTGGTAAAGATCTTCACGCCGGACAGGTCATTGACCTTGTCGCCCAGCCGCTGTTGCAGCTCCTGACGCACCATCTGCATAAACGCGGGCTGCGGGCTGATCACGCCGCCTTTCGGCTGGACGCCCAACGGGCGCGCGCTCAGCATGTTATAGAGATCTTCGTCGATCACCTGCTGGTTTTGCAGCAGACGCAGCACCAGATTGCGTCGCTCCAGCGTCAGTTTCGGGTTACGCCACGGATTGTATAGCGAGGCCCCTTTGACCATACCGACCAGCATCGCTTGCTGATCGAGGCTCAGTTCGTTCACCGGACGGCCGAAGTAGTAGAGGCTGGCCAGCGGGAAACCGCGGATCTGATCGCTGCCGCTCTGACCGAGATAGACCTCGTTCAGATACAGTTCCAGAATGCGATCTTTGCTGTAGCGGGCGTCCACAATCAGCGCCATATAGGCTTCATTGAGCTTACGCCACAGCGAGCGCTCATTGGTGAGAAACATGTTTTTCACCAACTGCTGGGTCAGCGTGCTACCGCCCTGCACGGCACGTCCGGCGGTCAGGTTGGCCAGCACGGCGCGGCCAATAGAGAACAGGCTGATGCCGTCATGCTCGTAGAAGTGGCGATCTTCGGTCGCAATCAGCGTGTCCACCAGCAGATCGGGGAATCCCGCGCGCGGCACGAACAAACGCTGTTCGCCATTCGGCGACTGCAGCATGGTGATCAGTTTGGGATCGAGCCGGAAGAAACCGAAGCTCCGCTGGTTGTCCAGATTCTGGATCTGCGACAGGCGATCGTTGTTGAACACCAAACGGGCGCGGATCTGTCCCTCTTTACCATCGGGGAAGTCGAACGGGCGGCGCAGCATTTCAATGCTATTGGCCTGAACCGTGAACTCGCCGGGGCGGGTCATGCGGGTGACTTCGCGATATTGCATCCCTTCCAGCAAATGCACCATTTCCTGCTTGCTGTAGGACATGCCGGGTTCGAGGTTCACCATCCGGCCATAAACCGTCGCCGGCAACTGCCAGACCTTGCCGTCGATGCGGCTGCGGATTTCGCTGTCCAGATAGATGCCGTAGACCGCCATGACGACCACGAACACCAGCAGCAGTTTCAGCACCAGTCCTAACCAACGGCGCTTTTTACCAGGCTTGCGGCTCATTTCTTCGTCGTCCTCGTCATCATAATCATCGTCATACTCTTCGTAATCATCATCATAGTCATCATCATCCCTGCGACGCCGTAGTGCCTGTTTACGTGTAGGTTTTCGCGGCGCTTTTCCCTTGCGTCCGATAGGTTCGCGATCGTCCCGAGACATTACTGTGACATCTCCATCAGGTTGCTAACGGCACCTGTGCAGTACCTGGCCGTCTACTCTGTGTCTCCCGCCTTTCGCAAGAAAGGGGGAAACGTCCGAAATTACTGGTTCTGATACTTTCTGGTGCGCCGGGTCGGCACGGCCGTCGCCGGGTCGTCAGGCCAGACGTGCTTGGGATAACGCCCTTTCATCTCTTTCTGCACATCACGGTAGGCGCCCTGCCAAAATGCGGCCAGGTCGCGAGTGATTTGCAGCGGACGTTGCGCCGGAGACAGCAGCTCCAGCACCAACGCCACCCGGCCCTCCGCCACGCGCGGGCTTTCCCGTTCGCCGAACATTTCCTGCAACCGCACCGCCAGCGCCGGCGCGCTATCCTCAGCATAGCGGATAGGCAGACGGCTGCCGCCGGGCACCGTGTAATGGCTCGGCAGCGCGCTGTCGAGGCGCTGTTTCTGCCGCCAGTCCAGACAGCGCTGAAGGGCTTCCGCCAGGTTGAGCTGATTCAGCCCTCGCCGATCGCGCACGCCCGTGAGTGAAGGCAAGAGCCACTGTTCCAACGTCGTCAGCAGCGCGTCGTCATCCACCGCAGGCCACTCGACGTCCGGCAACCATTGGCGCGCGCACTGAATACGGGCGCGCAGCTGCAAAGCCGCCGCATCCCAATTCAGTACGGATAAGCCCTGCTCGCGCAGCCAGTTCAGCATCGCCTGCTGCAGGTCGTCGTCAGAGGGTTTCGCCAAGGGCTGGGTGCGTAACGTCAGACAGCCGATTTGGCTACGCCGGCTGGCGCGCAGCGTACCTTTTTCTTCATCCCAGTGCACGCTATTCCGCTCACTTAACAACCCCGGAGAATGTTGCAACAGCCGGTCGATATCCACCGGCAGCGCCAGCTGAATTCGCGCATCGGCATACTGAGGACTTTGCATCAACGCGGGCACAATCAGCCACTCGGAAGACGTCAGCGGATCGTCCACCGCCAACTGAGCGCCGACGCCGTTCGCCAACTGATAACGACCGTCCTGACCACGCCGCCGGGCGATGCGATCGGCGAAGCCCTGCGCCAACAGTCCTGCCGCCAGCCCATCGTCGAAACGACCTTTGACGCCCCCCAGCCGTCGCGCCAACTGCGTTGCCCGACGCTGCCAGTGACTGGCCGGACGGCGCAGACTCTCGAACAAGTTCGGCGAACCGCTGCGGGGCGGCTCTTCAATGATGGCCGCCAGCAACGCCGCCGTACTCAGCGCGTCGCCCCCTTGCCGTGCGGCGGCATGCAGCATCGCCGCCAGACGGGGATCGCTGCCGATGCCCGCAATCTGCCTGCCGAGGGTCGTCAACTGCTGACGATCGTCGACGATGTCCAGTTGCAACAAGAGGCGCTGAGCCGCCGACAGGGCTGGCGCGGGCGGAATATCCAGCCAGGTGAGCTGACCGACGTCGCGACATCCCCATTGCAATAAATCCAGCCACAGGCCGGACAGATCGCTGTGCAGAATCTCCGCTTCGCTCTGCGCCGCCGCACGCTCCGCCTGCTCTTTCGTACACAGGTGCCAGCAGACGCCCGGCTCCAGACGTCCCGCTCGGCCAGCGCGCTGCGTCATTGACGCCTGACTGATGCGCTGGGTCGTCAGCCGCGTCAGTCCGCTTTTGACGTCGAACAACGCTACGCGCTCCAGACCGCAATCGACCACAACGCGAATGCCTTCAATCGTCAGGCTGGTTTCGGCAATATTGGTCGCCAGCACCACTTTGCGCCGCCCCGCGACCGCCGGACGAATGGCCTGCTGCTGCTCTGCCAGCGCCAACGCGCCGTACAGCGGACACAGATCGGTATCCGCCGCGATACGTTCACTGAGCAGGAGCTGCAAGCGTTTTATTTCCGCCACGCCCGGCAGGAAAACCAGCATCGAGCCGCTTTCCTGCTGCAACACCTGCGCAATCAGTCGGGCCAGCGAGACTTCCAAGCGCTCGTGCGCGCCCGGTGCCTGAAAGTGTCGCGTCACCGGATAAGCCCGGCCCTCAGAGCTCACCTTGCGCGCATCAGGTAATAAGGAAGAGAGGCGATCGTTATCGAGCGTGGCCGACATGATCAGCAGTTTGAGGTCGTCGCGCAGCCCCGCCTGCACATCAAGCAGCAGCGCCAGCGCGAGATCGGCTTGCAGACTGCGCTCGTGAAATTCATCCAGGATCACCAGAGAGACGCCTGCCAGCTCGGCGTCCTGTTGTAGCATCCGCGTCAGTATGCCTTCGGTCACGACTTCCAGCCGCGTCTGCGAGCTACAGCAAGTTTCAGCGCGCATCCGATAGCCGACCGTCTGACCAGGCGTTTCTCCCAGCAGTTCCGCCAGTCGGAACGCCACGCTTTTCGCCGCCAGACGTCGCGGCTCCAGCAGAATGATACGGCCGGGCAGTTCAGCGTTCTGTAATAGTTGCAGCGGCAGCCAGGTGGATTTTCCGGCGCCGGTCGGCGCATGCAGCAGCACCTGTGGCGAATGACGCAACGCGTGAATGACATCATCCAGCACCTCGCTGACGGGCGGTAAACTCACAGAATTCTCCGTAATGATTAACTTTAAGCGGCGCACATTGTAGCATCGGAGCCCCCTATTACAGAGAGAGCGTCATGACTGCCACCCGCCGCCTGTTTTTTGCCCTGCCGCTGCCGGAAAACACCCGCCGCCAGATTATCCGCTGGCGCGCGGCGCATTTTCCGATGCAGGCGGGACGTCCGATTGCGGCGGCCAATCTGCATCTCACTCTGGCGTTTTTGGGCGAGGTCGGCGACGGTCAGCAACGTGCGCTACAAACCCTGGCGGGACGCATTCGACAGCCGGGGTTTGCCTTAACGCTTGATGACGCGGGTCACTGGCCGCGCCCCGGCGTGGTCTGGCTGGGATGTCGCCGCGCGCCGCGCGGTCTGTTGCAGCTGGCGGAACTGCTGCGCGCACAAGCGGCGCGTCATGGTTGTCACCAAAGTCTGCAGCCGTTCCATCCTCATGTGACCCTCCTGCGCGGGGCGACCCACCCCGTGGCCTTGCCGCCCGCCACGTTCGGCTGGTCGACGGAGGTCGATAGCTTCTCCCTGTACGAATCACAGTTTGAACATGGCCGAACCCGCTACCGGTCGTTGGCAAGCTGGCCGCTTATCGCCAAAGAGTAAACACGATGCAGTTTTCGCCCCCGTTGCAGCCCGCAACGCTGATTAAACGCTATAAACGCTTTCTGGCTGATGTGATCACGCCCGAAGGCGATGTCATGACAATCCACTGCCCAAACACGGGCGCGATGACCGGCTGCGCCACGCCGGGCGACACCGTCTGGTACGCCACTTCCGATAATCCCAAACGCCGCTATCCCTGTACCTGGGAACTCACCGAGACGCAGACCGGCGATCTCCTGTGCGTCAATACGCTGCGCGCCAACCAGGTCGTCCGTGAGGCGATATTGGCGCAGAAAATTCCGGAACTGAACGGCTACGACGCGCTGAAGGGCGAGGTGCGCTATGGCGAAGAGGGCAGCCGCATTGATTTTCTTCTGCGGGCAGAGGACAAAGCCGACTGCTATATTGAGGTCAAATCAGTCACATTGTTGCAACATGCGTGTGGTTATTTTCCTGATGCGGTGACGCTGAGAGGACAAAAGCATTTACGTGAACTACAGTACATGGCGGCCAGCGGAGCGCGCGCTGTACTCTTTTTCGCCGTGATGCATTCCGGCATCAACCGGGTCTCTCCTGCCGGCCACATAGATAAACGTTATGCCGAATTATTATGGCAGGCACAGCATCTGGGGGTTGAAATTCTCTGTTACGGGACCCATCTTGCTGCGGAAGGGATGACAGTCAATGGCCCGTTACCATTCGATAACATGGCGGCAATGCGCGAATAGCGTGATACGTTATGTTTACGGATGAATTCAACGCTTCCTCACACTTTATCAGGCCGGTGTCAGGAATGATTGCCAACCTAACGTCCATCTGTTATTTATAGCGGCCTGTTTTTTCCCCTCGGGGATCGATACTGCGTGTCGTGTTATGTAGGAGAAGCAACATGCAAGAAGGGCAAAACCGTAAGACATCCTCTCTGAGCATCCTCGCGATTGCCGGAGTGGAGCCATACCAGGAAAAGCCGGGCGAAGAATACATGAACGACGCTCAGCTGGCGCATTTCAAGCGCATCCTTGATGCATGGCGCAACCAGCTACGGGGCGAAGTTGATCGCACCGTATCACACATGCAGGATGAAGCTGCTAACTTCCCAGACCCCGTTGACCGCGCGGCCCAGGAAGAAGAATTCAGCCTGGAACTGCGTAACCGCGACCGCGAACGTAAGCTGATCAAGAAGATCTCCAAGACGCTGCAAAAAATCGAAGACGAAGACTTCGGCTTCTGCGACTCTTGCGGTGTCGAGATTGGTATCCGTCGTCTGGAAGCCCGTCCGACCGCTGACCTTTGCATCGACTGCAAAACGCTGGCGGAAATACGCGAAAAACAAATGGCAGGATAATCTATTCCTGAACGGGAAGGCTTCGGCCTTCCCGTTTCTTTATATGACGTCCATCGACATGACGCTCTCGCAGTAGTATGTCCGCATTACATCAAGATAATCATTACGTCGGGCGTTTTGCCCCTTCTCCGTCCGGCGATCTGCATTTTGGTTCCCTGATAGCCGCTCTCGGCAGCTACCTGCAGGCGCGTGCCTGCGGGGGACGTTGGCTGGTTCGCATCGAAGATATCGATCCCCCACGAGAAGTCCCCGGCGCGGCCTCGCGTATTTTGCGCCAGCTAGAGCACTATGGCCTTCATTGGGACGGCGACATCGTTTACCAGTCGCAGCGCCACGACCGCTACCGCCAGATCCTCGACGACCTCAAACAACAGGGACGCTGCTACTATTGCACCTGCACGCGCCGTCGCATCCAGCGTCTCGGCGGCCGTTACGACGGCCACTGTCGTATGCTGGAGCGCGGAGCGGATAACGCCGCGCTACGGCTGACGCAAAGCTGTCCGGTAATGCGCTTCCAAGACCGGCTACGCGGCTGGCTGGACGCCGACCCGGCGCTGGCGCGAGAAGACTTCATCATTCACCGCCGCGATGGCCTGTTCGCCTATAATTTGGCGGTCGTCGTAGACGATCGCGATCAGGGCGTGACGGAAATTGTACGCGGCGCGGACCTGATTGAGCCGACCGTGCGCCAGCTGTCGCTGTTTCGACAGCTCCAGTGGGACGCGCCGGACTATATTCATCTGCCGCTGGCGCTGGATGCGGCAGGCAAAAAGTTGTCCAAACAAAATCATGCCCCGCCGCTGCCGCAAAGCGATCCGCGGCCGACGTTGGCGCAGGCGCTCGCGTTTCTGCGCCAGCCCTTGCCGGAAAGCTGGCGGGACCTTACTCTGTCGGAACTTCTCAACTGGGCTGAGACCCACTGGTCGCTGGCGACAATATCGACGGAAGCGGCCATTCCGCTGCCCGAAATCACAACGGCATTCTCAAAGTGCTGAGGGTGAGCTATGATTAGCCGCTATTTTTTGGTTGGGCCGTTCATTTTTCATCATTATCGAGGTGTATTATCTTTACCCGAGTAGCTAATTTCTGTCGTAAGGTACTGAACCGTGAGAACGAGTCCGGCGCTTCCTCAGCACCGCGCGAGTCCATGACGGTCATTCCGCGTGACCAACATACTATTTCACGCAGTGACATTAGCGATAATGCCCTGAAAGTACTTTACCGCCTGAACAAGTCAGGCTATGAGGCTTATCTGGTCGGCGGCGGCGTACGTGATTTGCTGCTAGGCAAAAAGCCCAAAGATTTTGATATCACCACCAACGCCACGCCGGAACAGGTACGCAAGCTCTTCCGCAACTGCCGTCTGGTAGGACGCCGGTTCCGTCTGGCGCACGTCATGTTCGGTCCTGAAGTGATTGAGGTCGCCACATTCCGCGGCCACCACGAACAGCATCAGGAACAGCTGCTGAAAAACACGTCCCAACAGGGGCAGAACGGCATGCTGCTACGCGACAATATTTTCGGCTCGGTGGAAGAAGACGCCCAACGCCGCGACTTTTCCATCAACAGCCTCTATTACAGCAGCGCCGACTTCACTGTTCGCGACTATACCAACGGGCTTAGCGACCTGAATCAGCGAATCATTCGCCTGATCGGCGAGCCAGAAAAACGCTACCGCGAAGACCCGGTGCGGATGCTGCGCGCGGTACGTTTCGCCGCCAAGCTGGACATGACCATCAGCCCCGAATCCGCCGAGCCAATCCCGCGTCTGGCCTCGCTGCTGCACGATATCCCGCCAGCGCGCCTGTTCGAAGAGTCGCTGAAGCTGCTGCAGGCAGGCTATGGCCATCCCACCTATGAACTGCTGTGCGAATACCAGCTGTTCCAGCCGCTGTTCCCGCTGATTAGCCGTAACTTCACCGACACGGGCGACACCGCGATGGAGCGGATGATCGTGCAGGTGCTGAAAAACACCGACCAGCGTATTCAGAACAACATGCGCGTTAACCCGGCCTTCCTGTTCGCCGCGATGCTGTGGTATCCGCTGATCGAGCATGCCCAGAAGCTGGCGCAGGAAAGCGGTCTGGCCTATTTCGAAGCCTTTGCGCTGGCGATGAACGACGTGCTCGACGAACAGTGCCGATCGCTGTCCATTCCTAAACGCATTACTTCGCTGATCCGCGATATCTGGCAGTTGCAGCTGCGCCTGTCTCGTCGTCAGGGCAAACGCGCCTTCAAACTGATGGAACATCCTAAGTTCCGTGCGGCTTACGATTTGTTGTGCCTGCGCGCCGAGATCGAACATCAGCCGGAACTGCAGCGCCTGGCGCAGTGGTGGGGCGAATTCCAGGTCGCCGCGCCGCCGCGGCAGCAGGTATTACTGAGCTCGCTGGATGACGGCCCGACGCCGCACCGCCGCTCTCGCCGTCCGCGTAAGCGCCCCGCCGCGCCGCGCCGAGGTCAGCAATAATGACGCGCGTGTATCTGGCGCTCGGCAGCAACTTGTCGCAGCCGTTACAACAGGTACATGCCGCGCTGGCGGCGCTGGACGCGTTACCGCTTACCCGGCTGGTGTGCTGCTCGCCTTTCTACCGCAGTCGCCCGCTGGGCCCGCAAGACCAACCGGATTACCTCAATGCAGTGGCGGAGCTTCACACCGAGCTTGAAGCGGAAGCGCTGCTGGATCAGACGCAACGCATCGAGCAGGAACAAGGACGCGTCCGTAAGGCCCATCGCTGGGGTCCACGCACGCTCGATCTGGACATCCTGCTGTTCGGTAATGAAGCGATCAATACCGACCGCCTCACCGTTCCCCACTACGATATGAAAAACCGCGAATTCATGCTGTATCCACTGGCCGACATTGCCCCGTCGCTGATTTTCCCCGACGGAGAATCGCTGGTCGATCGCCTGGCGTGCGTGCCGTCCAACGGACTCACCCTGTGGGATCACGCGGCGCAGTAATCGTTGCCATCAATAAAGCATCCGCTGCCTCGCCGTTTTCAGTGGAGTATCGCTGCCCCCTTTTCTCATCCTCATTTTATTCAGGAAGGCCGCCATGAAACCAACGACGTTAACCCATTTGCGAAAGTGGAAACAGGCCCGCAAAAAGTTCGCCACCATCACGGCCTACGACGCCAGCTTTGCCCGCCAGTTCTACGAACAAGGCATCAAAGTCATGCTGGTGGGCGACTCTCTGGGCATGACCGTGCAGGGAAACGACTCCACGATCCCCGTGACGCTTGAAGATATGGTCTATCATACCCGTTGTGTCCGACGCGGCGCGCCGCTGTGTCTGCTGCTCTCCGACATTCCGTTTATGGGCTGCGCCACGCCGGAGCAGGCCTGTCAGCAAGCCGCCGAATTGATGCGCGCAGGCGCTAACATGGTGAAAATCGAGGGAGGCAGTTGGCTGGTGCCTACCGTGCAGATGCTGACGGACCGCGCCGTCCCCGTGTGCGGTCATCTGGGGCTGACGCCGCAGTCGGTCAATATCTTCGGCGGCTATAAGGTGCAGGGACGCGAAGAAAGCGCCGCAGAACGTCTGCTGGAAGACGCGATGGCGCTGGAGCGAGCCGGTGCTCAAATGATGGTGCTGGAGTGCGTACCGGTCGAGCTGGCCCAACGCATCACCGAAGCGCTGACAATCCCGGTGATCGGCATCGGCGCGGGCAACGTGACGGACGGACAAATTCTGGTGATGCACGACGCATTAGGTATCAGCGGCGAGCAGACGCCGAGCTTTGCCAAAAACTTTTTGGCCCTGGCGGACGATATCCCCTCGGCCATTCGCCTTTACGTGCAGGAAGTAGAGCAGGGATTGTACCCTGACGACCAGCACGCCTTTCACTAACGCAGGAGAAGCGGAGTGTTAATTATCGAAACGCCCCTTTTGCTACGGCGCGAAGTCCGACGCTGGCAGCAGGAAGGGAAAAGAGTGGCGCTGGTTCCCACCATGGGGAATCTGCATGACGGCCATATGGCGCTGGTTGACGCCGCCAAGGCGAGCGCCGATATCGTTATCGTCAGCATTTTCGTCAACCCAATGCAGTTCGAACGCGCGGACGATCTGGATCGCTACCCGCGTACGCTGCAAGAAGACTGCGAGCGCCTGACCCAACGCGGGGCCGATCTGGTGTTCGCTCCGGCAGCGCAGGACATCTATCCCGCCGGGATTGAGCAGCAAACGTTTGTCGAAGTCCCCGGTCTGTCGCAGATGCTGGAGGGCGCCAGCCGTCCCGGCCATTTCCGCGGCGTCGCCACGGTGGTCAGCAAACTGTTCAATCTGGTACAGCCGGATGTCGCCTGCTTCGGCGAAAAAGATTATCAGCAGTTGGCGCTCATTCGTCAGATGGTGGCGGATATGGGCTACGACATCAGTATCGTGGGCGTACCGATTGTCCGCGCTCAGGACGGGCTGGCGCTCAGCTCCCGCAACGGTTACCTCACGCCCGAAGAGCGCAAGATCGCGCCTCAGCTGCCGCGCATTATGCACGCCATCGCGGAAGAACTGGCGACCGGCAACCGGCAAATTGACGAAATTCTGGGCCGGGCGGAGGAAGCGCTGCGCAACGCGGGCTTTACGCCGGATGAACTGTTTATCCGCGACGCGGACTCGCTGCATCCGCTGACGACTGACAGCGCCCGCGGCGTAATTCTGATGGCCGCCTGGCTCGGAAAAGCGCGGCTTATCGATAACCTGCAGGTTGATCTCACCGCATAATCGACACCCGGTATTCGCTAATGATAAGAACTATGCTGCAAGGCAAACTGCACCGGGTCAAAGTGACTCAGGCCGACTTACACTACGAAGGCTCTTGCGCCATCGACCTCGACTTCATGGAAGCCGCGGGCATTTTGGAATATGAAGCCATCGATCTTTACAACGTGGACAACGGTCAGCGTTTTTCCACCTACGCCATCGCCGCCGAGCGCGGATCGCGCATCATTTCCGTCAACGGCGCGGCCGCGCGCTGCGCCTGCGTCGGCGACCGCATGATCATCTGCTCTTACGTGCAGATGTCGGACGAACAGGCCCGCACGCATCACCCGAAAGTCGCCTATTTCAACGACAAAAACGAACTTCAGCGTACGGCGAAAGCCATTCCGGTGCAGTTAGCCTGATCCCCCATGGCGCCGTGTCTGCGGCGCTGTTTTACCGCCCAAACCGTCCACTAGTTGGCCAGCCGCGCCGCCATCGTCTCAATCGAGTCCGTGCGCAATATGAACAGTCTTTTCAGCGCGAACGGATTGTCCCCCGGCAGTACCTTTCCCTGTTTCGTCGTCAACGCCATATGAAAGCCCGCGTCCTTCGCCGCCTGAACCGCTGTCGGGGAGTAGCCGCCGAACGGATAGGACAAATACCACACCTGAGCGTTAAACGGTGACAACGCACGCCGCGTATGCTCGAAATCCAGCTCGATATTACGCAGCGTGCGACTCAATAAAACCGGGCGACGCGCGGGACCCAGTCGATGCAGAAAATGGGTATGTGACTGGAAGTCGAACACATCGGCAATCTGCCGGAGTTCACTGCTGCTCATAAACTGCAGCGAGTTCGGGTCCCACGGCTGCGGATGGCGCTTGATGCGCGAAGTGATGATGAAGGCGGTGGCGTGAAATCCATACTGCTTAAGCAGCGGATAGGCGTAGCGACACACGGACTTGAGGCCATCGTCAAACGTTAGCACCACCGCCCTGCCCGGCAGATTGATGCGGTTATGCAGGTAATCCTCCAGCTGATACAGCGAAAGCGTCGTGTAACCAGCTTCTTTCAGGTAGGCCATCTGGCGGTTGAATGCGTCGTCGGACGTCGTCGTCGAGGTATGCAAAAACCGCGTGTTCTCGGCGTCGGTCAGGAGATAGTGATAGGTCAGCACCGGAATACCGTTGTCCTGTTCACTGTCCCGCGCTCTGACAAACGCAGGCCGATCGCCCAGGCTGATTTCATACCAGAGATGATTGAAGCGGTCATGTCGTTGTCCGGCGATAGGATAGCGCAGGTTGCCCGCCATCACGCCCATCGTCGGGCTGTCGTCATCCGGCGCCGTGTAGAGCGTCACCGCCCTCGGCGTGATGAGATTACGTCGGGGGCAAGGCGTCAGCGGCCCCTCGGGTGCCGAGGGGGCGTCGGCTGAGTCGCCGAGCGCATGTTTATCGATGAAGCCAGAGCCGAAGCCGAAAGCGATCGCATCGCGCTCTTCGGTGCCGGGACGTACCCGGACCACTTCGCCGCGTTTGATTTCCGCGACGATAGTCATGCTGTCGCCAATCGAGGCGTAGACATTGCTGTCGTGGATGAGCGTTCGATATTCGGAAGACGGTTCAGCGTAGCGCGATAATGCCTCTGCGCCGGTCAGCAACGCCAGAAGCGCCAGACCGATACCTAACGCGGCCGTCCTGGATTGAAAGTGCATAGGGAATTGACTTGTTGATGCCGATAATCAAAAACGCCCCCCGAAGGGGGCGGACACATTAGCCGCGCAGGCCGCGACCCTGCTCGATGAGCCACCACGCCACCGCATAAAACGCGACGATAAAGATCACCAGCACGCCGAGCGTCAACGTCAGTGAAACGTCGTTGATCCCGAGGAAGCCGTAGCGGAAACCGCTGATCATGTACACGATCGGGTTCAGCTGGGAGACGGACTGCCAAAACGGCGGTAGCAGCGTGAGCGAATAAAAGACCCCGCCGAGGTAAGTCAGCGGCGTCAGCACAAAGGTCGGGATCAGGCTGATGTCGTCAAAGGTTTTGGCGTACACCGCGTTCAACAGACCGGCCAGCGAAAACAGTATCGCGGTTAGCAACAGCGTCACCACAATCATCCACCAGGCATGCACCTGTAACGGAACGAAGAACAGCGACACGGCGGTCACCAGAATGCCCACGCAGATCCCGCGCGCCATTCCGCCGCCGATATATCCGGCGATGATGATGTGCGTCGGCACCGGCGCTACCAGCAGTTCTTCGATGTTGCGCTGGAATTTCGCGCTAAAGAACGACGACGCGACGTTGGCGTAGGCGTTAGTAATCACTGACATCATGATAAGACCGGGAACGATGAACTGCATGTAGGTGAAGCCATGCATTTCGCCGATGCGCGCGCCGATGAGGTTGCCGAAAATAATGAAATAGAGCGTCATGGTAATGACCGGCGGCACGAGCGTTTGCACCCAAATACGGGCAAAACGATTCACTTCTTTCGTCCAGATACTCTGCAATGCGACCCAATACAACCTGCTCATGCTTTCTCCTCGTTGGCATGTTCTCCATGATGGTTAACCAGACTGACGAATAGCTCTTCCAACCGGTTAGCCTTGTTGCGCATGCTCAGTATTTGAATGCCCTGCGCGCTCAGTTGACTGAATACGCCGTTCAGCCCCTGATCCCGTTTCACGTCGACCTCCAGCGTCGTCGTATCCACCAGCCGATGCTGATAGCCGTCCAGACGAGGCAAGGCGCTCTTGGACGCCAGATCGAGAATGAAGGTTTCCGATTGCAGTTTGGAGAGCAGTTGCTTCATTGAGGTGTTTTCCACCAGCAGGCCGTTCTGGATAATGCCGATATTGCGGCACAGCATTTCGGCTTCTTCGAGGTAGTGCGTGGTCAGAATAATGGTGGTGCCCTGACCGTTCAGCTCCTTCAGGAACCCCCACATAGACCGGCGCAGTTCGATATCCACCCCTGCCGTCGGTTCGTCGAGGATCAGTAATTTGGGTTCATGCATCAGGGCGCGGGCGATCATCAGACGCCGCTTCATGCCGCCGGACAACATGCGCGCCCGCTCATTGCGTTTGCCCCACAGATCGAGCTGGTTAAGGTATTTTTCGGCGCGTTGCTGCGCCGTTTTACGATCGACGCCGTAGTAACCCGCCTGATGCGTCACAATCTGATAGACCGTTTCAAACGGGTTGAAGTTGAATTCCTGCGGCACCAGACCCAGCTGGCGTTTGGCGTTGACGATGTCCTGGTCGATGTCGTAACCAAAGACGTTAACTTTGCCTGAGGTCTTGTTCACCAATGAGCTGATAATGCCGATGGTAGTAGATTTCCCCGCGCCGTTCGGTCCCAGCAACGCATAAAAGTCGCCGGCCTCAACCTGTAAATCAATCCCTCGCAGCGCTTTGACTCCTCCTGGGTAGGTCTTGCTTAATTTCGCTAGTTCCAGTGCATACGTCATAAGAAAAAGGATGCCTTATTGTCAGTGTGTACGTCAGTTTTCAATGTTAAAACCCCAGTGATTGCTCTATATTAACTCCACTGCCATTTGTTGTTACAGGTCATTTACTTTCATGAAAACAATCGAAACGCTTATCGCTAATAACCAGAATTGGTCCGAAAAGATGGTGAAGGAAGATCCGGGTTATTTTGAACGATTAGCTCAGGCGCAGCGCCCGCGTTTTCTATGGATTGGATGTTCGGACAGTCGGGTTCCCGCGGAGAGCCTGACCAGCCTGGAGCCGGGAGAGCTCTTTGTTCACCGCAACGTCGCCAACCTGGTGATCCATACCGATTTGAACTGCCTGTCGGTCGTGCAGTATGCGGTCGAAGTGTTAGAGGTAGAACACATCATCATCTGCGGTCACTACGGCTGCGGCGGCGTACAGGCGGCGGTGGAAAACCCCGAACTGGGGCTGATTAATAACTGGCTGCTGCACATCCGCGATCTGTGGTACAAGCATAGCTCTCTGCTGGGAGAATTGCCTCCCGAAGAGCGCTTCAACAAGCTGTGTGAGCTCAACGTGGTAGAGCAGGTTTATAACCTCGGCCACTCCACGATCATGCAGTCCGCCTGGAAACGGGGCCAGAAGGTGATGATTCACGGCTGGGTCTACGGTATTCAGGACGGTCGGCTAAGCGATCTGGAAGTCACCGCCACCAGTCGCGAATCGCTGGAACAGCGCTACCGCCGTACGATGTCCTCACTGCTGTCATCTTCCCGGGTAGACTAATCGAAGTCAAAAGCCGCGCTCATCGTTCGCAGGTGGCGCGGCTCTTTTATTCTGCCTTTCGGATCAATGGGGAAGTTTACTCCGGCACGACCTTGCCGACGTACGGCAGGTGACGATAGTGCTGCGCGTAGTCGATGCCGTAACCCACCACGAATTCGTCTTCGATTGAGAAGCCAACCCATTCGACGGGCACTTCAACTTCACGACGCGACGGTTTATCCAACAGCGTGCAGATGGCGAGGGACTTCGGTTCGCGCAGCTGCAGGATTTCTCGTACTCGGCTCAGGGTGTTGCCTGAGTCGATGATATCTTCCACGATCAGCACATCTTTTCCGCGAATGTCTTCGTCCAGATCCTTCAGAATCTTCACGTCACGCGTAGAGTTCATGCTATTGCCGTAGCTCGACGCCGTCATGAAATCGACTTCGTGAGACACTTCCAACGTCCGGCACAGGTCCGCCATGAAGATGAACGAGCCGCGCAATAATCCCACTAGCACCATGTCGCTCTGGCTGTTCTGGTAATGCGCGCTGATTTGGCGACCGAGTTCGGCTACACGCGCCTTGATGTCCTGCTCGGAGATCATGACGTCGACGGTGTGTTTCATCATATTGAAAACTCATTGAAAGGATGTGTTCTGTATCGCCTCGCAGGCCATACCCCGATGCTGAATACGCGACCTGTGCGCACCAGAAGATATGGCCGCGGAGTATAGCAAAAGCCCCCTTCCACTAACAGGCGCTTTCATGTTCAGCGCCCAAAGCGGGCTGCTAAGGTACTGTCCAATCGTAGGAATATCGCTAAAAAAACTGCGTTGACCGCAACGTTTGCACAAAATAATCAGGATTGTGTTATGCCCGTATAAAGCTGGGTAAAGCGGGTTGCCCCTCAGACGGAGAATGCCCTTATATAGGGCTACCCCCTACTGAAGAGGTGCATTTATGAAAACATTAACCCAACGTTATGGCATCGCTGCCGCCATCGCCGCTTTCTCTCTTTTCGCTACCCTGCCCAGCGCCTTTGCGCATCCGGAACAGGGCGCGCCGCAGATGGAAGGCCACGACCACGGCGATAACGACCATGACCGTATGCCGCACCATCCGCCGTTCCACCCAATGCCGCCGGCGTTGTATCAGGCTTCTCTACAGACTAACGATCCCGTCGCAGGCGTGAACAAACTGGTTTCCAACGTCCCTGCTGCCGGCAACGGTAAGACCTATGAAGTCAGCGTGAGCGTGCGTGAAGTTCCGCCCGCACCGCAAAAAGGCGCTGCGGATAAGTAAACCTGCTAAGGTTTATGTGATCGTCCCATGGCAACACAGGAATTTCGTATGAAAAGATTAGTGACAGCTTTCGCAGTGCTGAGCCTCATGCCAGCGGCCTTTGCCGCGCCTGGCGGCCCGGATAGGTGGCATGGTCACGATCATGGCCCGGGGCCGGGTCCCGGTTTTCACTACGACCATCTGCCGCCAGGAGTCGAAACCGTGCTGATCGCCGGACTGACTTACTACGTACTGAACGGCATATTTTATCGTCCGGATCAGGAAGGCTATGTCGTGGTCGACAACCCGGATAACGTTGAGACCACGAACACGATGACGGTATTGGACGTCAACGGCGAACGTTTTTACGTCAAAGACGGACGCTATTACCGCCACACCGTTGAAGGCGATTACATCGAAGTGCCTAGGCCGCCGGGCCTGTAATCACGGTCTTGCCTTCTTGATGAGGAAAAAAGACCGGTTGTTCGGTACGAATACTGAGTCTGACCGGCTGGTCAGGCTCAAACCAGTTATTGGTCTGGACCTGTAGCACATCATCCCCCACTCTCACCCGATATAGGTTATTCGTTCCCAGAAATAGGCGATCCTCGATCACTGCCGCGCCTTCCGGGTCCAGCGCCAGCGCGATTTCCTGCGGACGCACCAACCAGTCTCGCATCATCCCCGACTCCAGCCCCAGCGAACGCGCCGCATGATGCTCGCCCAGAAAGCTCTTCCAGTCTTTGTCACCGGTAATCTTCACCGGCAGATAATTGCCGTAGCCCATGAAGTCCGCGGTGTAGCGGTTCACCGGTCGATAGTACAAGTCGGCGGATACGCCCTGCTGAACCAGATGGCCCTTGCGCATCAGCATCAAATGGTCGGCGAAGGCAAAGGCGTCTTCTCTCTCGGTGGTCACGAACAGGGCCGCGATATGGTGTTGTTTCAACAGCCGGCGTAGCTGCGTCAGCAACGGGTAACGATGCTGGCTGTCTATCCCGGTAAACGCAGCATCCAGCAGCAGCAGCGAGGGACGACAGGCCAGCGTACGGGCCAGCGCGCCGCGCAGGCACTGCTCTTTCGACAATTCATGCGGGTAACGCTGCGCGATATCCGTCACGCCCATCAGCGCCAGCGACTCCTCCAGTACACGACGGGACGCTTCGCCGGGGATGTGCTGCATCCCAAAGCGGACGTTTTCCCTCACGGTCAGATGCGGGAACAATGCGTCATCCTGAAACACCATCCCGACAGACTGGGAAGAAGGAGGCTCGCCGTTGACGGGCGTTCCCGCCAGCACAATCTGGCCCTGCGTCGGCGCAATCAGCCCGGTGATGGCCTTGAGCAACGTACTCTTGCCCTCCCCGCTTTCCGCCAGCAGACAAACCAGTTCGCTTTCATGAATGGAAAAAGTGATGCCGTCCAGGATGGGACGAGATGGGTAGCCGCAGTGCAGTTCGCGCACCGACAAGATATCAGGCATGGTCATGCGGAATTTATCCTTCCCTCTGTAGCAGACGATGAAGTCCGAATAACGGCGGCACGCCGAGCAACACCAGCAGAAACGCCGGCGCGGCGGCCCATGCCAGTTGGTCGGATTCGACAAAGCCGAACACATAGGTCGACAGAGTATCGACGTTGACGCGCTGCAGCAGCAGCGAAGCGTTCAGCTCTCGCAGGCTTTCGCTCCAAACCAGCAGCGCGCCGACGAGTAGCGTTCCGCGGACAGACGGAAAGACGTTCAGCCACACGTTTTGCGCCGTGGAATAGCCCAGCGTTCGACTCATCGCGTTCATCCCGGGCGGCAGCTGACGCAACTGCTGGTGCAGCGGGGCGATAATGAGACTGGCGCCTCGCAAACTATAGACCAGGATCAACATCAGTACCGATCCGGACAAAACGCCCATCGCCAACGGCATGCCGCGCGAATCGAACAGCATCAGCGCCACCAGCACGCCCATGCCCGCCAGGCTCCCCGGCAGCACACGATTAAACCCCAGCCAGCGCAGCGGATGCCGAAACGCAGGATTGTCCGCGGTCCGCTTATCGAACAGATACAACATCGCCAGCCCCAGCGAAATCAGCATCGCGCACGAAGCCGCCAGTACGCTGTTGATGGTCGCCAGCAATAGCGGCAGCGTCCAGATGGTGACCGTCGTCGTCAGCCAGTGATGCGCCAGCCACAACAGCGGCACGCCGAACGCCAGCAGCACCAGCCCCCAACCGGCCGACAGCGTGATGCGGCGGAGCCAAATCGGCGACTCCGGCCGCTCGGCCGGATAAAGCGATGCGGGGCGTTGGTAACGGACTTGCCAGAGACGACCGTGACGCGCTATCGCGCCCAGCAGCACGATCAACGGCAGAAGCACCAGCGCCATACGCGCCGCCGTCCCGAACTGGGCCTTATCGCGCCAGAAATCCATGCTGATGGTCGTCAGCGTCGGCACCGAAAAATAATTCGCCGCTCCGTAATCCGACACGGCTTCCAACGCCACGACAGCCAGACCCAGCCACAGCGTCGGGCGAACCAAAGGAAAACGAACGCGAAAAAACATGCGCAGCGCGGAGGGACACTGCAACCGACCGGATTGCATCATGCCTTCCGGCAGGCTCATCAGCGTGGCGCGCAACAGCAGGTAGAGATAGGGAAACAGCGCCAACGCCAGACACAGGCTGCAACTCAGTTGACGCAGCGGCGGGCTCCAGTCGAAGCCCCAACCTGACAGGCTGGCGAAGGAAAGCGCATAGAAGGTTTGCCGGACCGGACCGCCGAACTCCAGTAGTTCGCCATACACGGCCGCCAGCAGATAGGACGGCATGGCCAACGGCAGCAGGAGCGCCAGGTGCAGCCAGCGCTGTCCCCGGAAACGGTAGTGGGCCATGATCAGGGCGAACGGAAGCGCCAGCAATAAACTGATTGCCGCGCTCTCCGCCATAATCGTCAGGGTATTTATCCCATAGCGCGGCAACATCGCCCACAGGGAAGCCATGCTCATGCCCGGTTCAACCACGGCCAGCACAGCCACCGCCCATACAGGAAACAGCAGCATCCCCGCCAACCACCCGCTACTGACGCGCCAGATACTGAGATTCATAGGTAAAAGCATAGAGAAAGTTTCAGATAACACTATTAATAACAGAGCATAACTCAGTCGTCATGAAATCAATCTGCGAGAAAAAGGCGGTAATCCGGCTATTGGTCAATACTTAGCCTTGGCGGTCCGTCAAGGCCTACTTAACACGGTGGATCGTGGTAGGCAAAGGAGCGCTTAACCGCATAATAAAACTTGGAATCCGCGATAATAACTGTGGTAACGTCTCACCAACGGTAGTATGAAACAGGTCTAATCATGAAAAAATCCGCACTGGCGCTACTCTTGCTAAGTCTGTTGAGTGTCTCCTCCGCCAGTAAAGCACTTAACGAATTCGAAGCCGAAGATCTGGCCGATCTGACGGCTATTTTCGTGTATCTGAAAAATAACTGTGGCTACCAGGATCTGCCCAATGAACAAATTCGCCGCGCGCTGGTAGGATTTGCTCAGCAAAACCGCTGGGATTTGAGCAACTACAACACCTACGACATGATCACCCTGGGCGAATCCAGCTATCGCGATTTGAGCGGTATCGCCATCCCCACCCAAAAAAAATGCCAGTCACTGGCACGAAATTCGCTCAGTCTGCTGGCGAATACCCAGTAATTGTCCAAATCCTCCGCGCTGCGTGAAATTTGACCGTGCAAGCCTAATAAGAGTTAGCTATCATAGCGCGCCAATTTTCATGGCTGTTATCGCGGAGGAAGCACTAACATGTCCCAGAAAGAAATTTGGTATGAAACACTCCATGCCAACTTCGGTCAGTACTTTGCTGTAGACAACGTGCTCTATCACGAAAAGACCGACCATCAGGACCTGATTATTTTCGAAAACGCCGCGCTGGGACGAGTGATGGCGCTGGATGGCGTGGTGCAGACCACCGAACGTGACGAGTTTATCTATCATGAGATGCTGACTCACGTGCCCCTGCTGGCGCATGGCAATGCCAAACGCGTACTGATTATTGGCGGCGGCGACGGCGGGATGCTGCGCGAAGTCTGTCGTCATCGCGGCGTTGAACAGATCACGATGGTCGAAATCGACGCCGGCGTAGTGGAGTTCTGCGGTCAGTACCTGCCGAACCACAGCGCAGGCGCCTATGACGATCCGCGTTTCCGTCTGGTCATCGACGACGGCGTGAACTTCGTTAAAGCCTGCCAGGACAAATTCGACGTCATTATCTCCGACTGCACTGACCCGATAGGTCCCGGAGAAAGCCTGTTTACCTCCGATTTCTATGAAGGTTGCGCACGCTGCCTGAACGACGGCGGTATTTTCGTGGCGCAAAACGGCGTTTGTTTCCTCCAGCAGGATGAGGCGGTCACCAGCCACAACAAGCTGAGCCACTACTTTAGCGACGTCAGCTTCTATCAGGCGGCGATCCCCACCTATTACGGCGGGATCATGACCTTCGCCTGGGCGAGCAACAACCCAGCCTTACGCCAACTGAGCCCGGAAAGTCTGCAGGAACGTTTCGCCGCGACGGGAATCGACTGCCGCTACTACAATCCGGCCATCCACGTCGGCAGCTTTGCCCTGCCGCAGTATTTACTGAATGCGTTGTCAGCCGCGCGCTGAGACTCGCATCCATAAGGGGGTGAATTAAATTGCAAAAGCTGAAACTACATGGCTTTAACAATCTGACCAAGAGCCTGAGTTTTTGTATCTACGATATCTGTTATGCCAAAACGCCAGCCGATCGCGATGGTTATATTGCCTACATCGACGAGCAATATAACGCGAACCGTTTGACAGAAATCCTGACCGAAACCTGTTCTATTATCGGCGCCAACGTCCTGAACATAGCCCGCCAGGATTATGAGCCGCAGGGCGCGAGCGTGACCATCTTGGTCAGCGAGGAACCCGTAGATCCGCGTGACGTGGATACCTCCGAACATCCCGGCCCGCTGCCGAATTCGGTCGTAGCCCATTTGGACAAAAGCCATATCTGCGTGCACACCTACCCGGAAAGTCATCCGGAAGGCGGGTTGTGTACATTCCGTGCCGATATCGAAGTGTCGACCTGCGGCGTCATTTCCCCGCTTAAGGCGCTTAACTATCTGATCCATCAGCTGGAATCGGATATCGTGACTATCGACTATCGCGTGCGCGGATTTACCCGCGATGTGAACGGCGTTAAACACTTCATCGACCATAAAATCAATTCAATACAAAACTTTATGTCGGATGATATGAAGTCGCTGTATCACCTGATGGATGTGAACGTTTACCAGGAAAATATTTTCCACACTAAAATGCTGCTGAAAGATTTCGATCTGAAGCACTACCTGTTCAACGCCAGCCCGGATGCGCTGAGTCCGGAAGAGCATCAGCGGATTACCGATCTGCTGTATCGCGAAATGCAGGAAATTTATTACGGCAGAAACATCCCCGCCATGTGACCGCCAAGCCTAAGGGCGCCTGCCCTTAGGCTTTTCTTGTGCTTAGCTTCCTTAAAAATCCCATATATTGCGTGGTTGATATTTTTCACCACTATATCTAGTATTACCTTTCAGAAGACGACATCACGTGTGCCACCGCGGCAGACCGTCTCCATCGGGCGTTTCGCCCCCCTTTTTTGCGCCTAGAGGTGAATACGAATCATGAGCATTACTGTTTACAGCAAATCCAACTGCCCGCAGTGCGATGCCACCTGTCGAGCGCTCGACAAACACCAGATTGGCTATAATAAAATCGATCTGACTCAGGACGCGCAGGCGCTGGCCTACGTCCGCTCGCTGGGTCACCAGCAGGCGCCGGTGGTCGTGGCCGGACAGGAACACTGGAGCGGCTTTCGCCCCGACAAAATTCATGCGCTGCGTGCCATTGCCGTCTGAGGCCAATTCATGAATCCGTTGTTGATCTATTTCTCCAGCCAGTCAGAGAACACGCGTCGTTTCATCGACCAAGTGGGACTCCCGGCCATCCGTATCCCCATTCGACCGAGCGCGGTGATGGAAGAGGTCACGCAACCCTATATTTTGGTGGTTCCCAGCTATGGCGGCGGCACGGTGATTGGCGCAGTGCCGCGTCAGGTGATCCACTTTCTCAACAACCCTTCCCATCGGCATCTTCTTCGGGGCGTCATCGCCGCAGGCAACCGCAACTTCGGTGAAGCCTACGGTATTGCGGGAGACATTATCGCGCGCAAATGCCAGGTGCCCTGCCTGTACCGCTTCGAACTGTCCGGTATGCCTGAAGATGTGGAAAACGTGCGTAAAGGAGTCAACCTTTGGCTACAGCAGAACCAGTGATGACGCGGCCCCTCGACAGCGGGCTCGACTACCATGCACTCAACGCCATGCTTAACATTTACGATGCCGACGGCCGGATTCAGCTGGAGCAGGATCAGCAGGCCATCAGTCAGTATCTCGCGCAGCATGTCGCGCCCAAAACGCAGCGCTTCGCCACGCTGGAAGACAAGCTGGCCTCCCTGCAGGATGAGAATTACTACGAAGCCAACGTGTTGGCCCAGTACGATGCCGGTTTTATCAAAGCGCTGTTTCAACAGGCTTACGGCCACGAGTTTCGTTTCAAAACGTTCGTCGGCGCATTCAAGTTTTACACCAGCTACGCGCTGAAAAGCTTTGACGGCAAACGCTATCTGGAAGGGTTTGAGGACCGGGTCTGCATGGTCGCGCTGACGCTGGCGCGCGGCGATGAGACGCTGGCGAGCGCCCTGGTCGATGAGATGATGACCGGGCGTTTCCAGCCCGCGACGCCGACGTTCCTCAACTGCGGCAAGCAGCAGCGCGGCGAGCTGGTTTCGTGCTTCCTGCTGCGCATCGAAGATAACATGGAGTCCATCGGCCGGGCCGTGAACTCCGCGTTGCAGCTATCCAAACGCGGCGGCGGCGTCGCATTCACGCTGAGCAACATCCGCGAAACCGGCGCGCCTATCAAACGTATCGAGAATCAGTCATCGGGCATCATCCCGGTGATGAAAATGCTGGAAGACGCCTTTTCTTATGCCAACCAGCTCGGCGCGCGTCAGGGCGCGGGCGCGGTCTATCTGAGCGCTCACCACCCCGATATCTTGCGCTTCCTCGATACCAAGCGGGAAAACGCGGACGAAAAAATTCGGATAAAAACGCTGTCGCTCGGCGTGGTGATCCCGGATATCACGCTCCATCTGGCGCGTGAAAACAAAGAGATGCACCTGTTCTCTCCTTACGATGTTCAGCGGGTTTATGGTCAGCCGCTGTCGGAAATCGCCATCAGCGAAAAATATCAGGAGATGATCGACAACCCGTCGATCCGCAAATGGACCATCAGCGCGCGTCAGTTCTTCCAAACGCTGGCCGAGATCCAGTTCGAATCCGGCTACCCGTACATGATGTTCGAAGACACGGTCAATCGGGCCAACCCGATCCACGGCCACATCAACATGAGCAACCTGTGTTCGGAGATCCTGCAGGTCAATCAGGCAAGCGAGTACGAAGAGGATCTGACTTATCGGAAGATCGGGAAGGACATTTCCTGCAACCTCGGTTCTTTGAACATCGCCAATGTGATGGACGGCAAGGATATCGGCCGTGCCGTGGAGTTCGCCGTGCGCGGACTGACCGCCGTCTCCGATATGAGCCAGCTCAACGCGGTTCCCTCCATCGCGAAAGGTAACGCAGACTCACACGCCATCGGCCTCGGCCAAATGAACCTGCACGGCTATCTGGCACGGGAAGGCATGTACTACGGTTCGGAAGAAGCGTTGGATTTCACCAACATGTACTTCTACACCGTGGCCTATCATGCGCTGCGCGCCTCTAACCAGCTGGCTATCGAGCGGCAGGAAACCTTCAAAGGCTTTGAGCGCTCGACTTACGCTAGCGGCGCGTTCTTTGACAAGTATCTTCAGCAGGAGTGGCGGCCCGCCACGGAGAAAGTCCGCGCGCTGTTCAAAGGCAACGGCATTCACCTGCCGAACCGTGAAGACTGGCAGCAGTTGCGGGACCGCGTGATCGCGCACGGTCTGTATAACCAGAACCTACAGGCGATCCCGCCCACCGGCTCCATCTCTTACATCAACCACGCCACGGCCAGCATTCATCCCATCGTGTCGCGCATTGAAATCCGTAAAGAAGGCAAAATCGGACGGGTGTACTATCCGGCGCCGTTCATGACCAATGAGAACCTGCCGCTGTATCAGGACGCCTACGACATCGGCCCGCAGAAAATTATCGATACCTATGCGGTGGCGACCCAGCATGTGGATCAGGGGCTATCGTTAACGCTGTTCTTCCCGGATACCGCCACGACCCGCGACATCAACAAGGCGCAGATTTATGCCTGGAAACAGGGGATTAAAACCCTCTACTACATCCGGGTGCGTCAGATGGCGCTGGAAGGCACTGAGATTGAAGGCTGCGTATCCTGCGCATTGTGATTTTATTGACGGAACTGACGCTATGAGCAAACTTCCCCCGCTGCGGGCGATTAACTGGAACCGACCGCAGGATGACAAAGATCTGGAGGTCTGGAATCGACTGACCGCCAACTTCTGGCTGCCGGAAAAAATTCCGCTGTCGAACGACATTCCTTCCTGGGCGCAATTCACCGCTCAAGAGCGGCAGCTGACGATTCGGGTATTCACCGGCCTGACGCTGCTGGACACCCTGCAAAACACGCGCGGCGCGCCGTCGCTGATGCAAGACGCCATCACGCCGCACGAAGAGGCGGTGCTGTCCAACGTCTGCTTTATGGAAGCCGTGCACGCCCGTTCGTACAGCGCGATTTTCTCCACGCTGTGCCAAACCCGCGAGGTGGACGACGCCTATTTGTGGAGCGAACAAAACGAGGCGCTGCAAAACAAGGCCGCCCTGATCCTGAAACACTACGAGCACGACGATCCGCTGATGAAGAAAGTCGCCAGCGTGTTTCTGGAATCGTTCCTGTTCTACTCCGGCTTCTATCTCCCGATGTACTGGGCCAGCCGCGCGCGTTTGACCAACACGGCGGATCTTATCCGGCTGATCATTCGCGATGAGGCGGTCCACGGCTACTACATCGGCTACAAGTTCCAGCAGGGACTCAAACGTGTGGATGCCGCCCGTCAGGCGCAGATCAAGGCGTACACCTACGAGTTGCTGCAAGATCTGTACGACAACGAGGTCGACTATACCGCGGCGTTGTATGACGAGGTGGGCCTGACGGAAGACGTGAAGAAATTCCTGCATTACAACGCCAATAAGTCGCTGATGAATCTCGGCTATGAGCCGCTGTTCCCCGCCAGCATGACGGACGTCAATCCGGCAATCCTGGCGGCGCTGTCGCCGAACGCCGACGAGAACCACGACTTCTTCTCCGGCTCCGGCTCATCGTATGTCATCGGCAAAGCCGTCGAAACGGAAGACGAGGACTGGGATTTTTAATTCCCCAAACCACGACGCCTCCCGTCCATTTTGGGTGGAAGGCGTCGAAGCAAACATCATCAGACATGACCTCTCCGGACGCTCGGTGCGACAGCGATACCCTTCAACGCTTTCCCGATCGATCCTTTCCTGACGTCAATGATATCCAACGACGCTGACTATTTCTGACCTGATGCCGGGGCGAAACACGCTAATGCCGGTCGGCAATACCGCCACGACGATGGCCCCGCCTCCCCCATTTAGCGACGAATTCTTAATCAAGCCTAAAGTTAATCACATATTTCAATCACCTATCTTACTGTCCCATTTTTAACTTAAAGCGTTAACTTAATCCCAAAAGTGAGAATTATTAAAAACCAACAAAACAAAAAATCATATTAATCAATAAGTTAAAAATTGGCATAAAACATGCTTTATAAGCCCGAGTTTATTGGAATGAGTATGTCGAAATGGATATTAAAAGAACAATTAAGAAGGGACGTCTCAAACCCTTTTTAATCGCAGGGAGCGCGTTGTGCGTGCTTATTGCTGGGTATTTGTTGATCAGTTTTGATCCGAGCGGTTTTGAAGTAAGAGCCTCCAACGTATTGATTGGTCAGGTTAAACAAGGCGACATGACGATCGAGGTTCAGGGCAATGGCATTTTGGCTCCGCGCAATGCGACCTGGATATCATCGAATATCGACGGCATCGTCGAGTCAGTGAAAGTCAAACCCGGCGCCGCCGTAGAGCCTGGAGACGTTATCGCCGTGCTGGTCAATCCGGAGCTGATTCAGACCACGGAAGAACTGCGGTGGGAGATCGGCGCGAAGGAAGCCGAAAATAAAGCGCTGCGGGGCCAGCAGGAGAGCGCTTATCTGGCCGCCAAAATCGCTATCGTCAAAGCGGAACAAGAGTACCGCCACGCCAAACTCGAATATGATGTCGCCGAAATGCTGAATAAGCGTAACGACGGCTCAGTCCCCCTTCTGGTCCTGCATCGCTCAAAGCTCGCGACCGAACAAACCCGGCAAAGCCTGATGTACACGAAAGAGCAGCTTGAAAAACTGGCCGTCGTGCAAAAGGAAAACAAAGAAGCGGACGACGCACGGCTCAGCAAATTGAAAAATATGTTGGCGCGGGCGGAAACGCAGATACGTTCTTTGACGGTAAAAGCGAGCGAAGCCGGTATTATTCAGGTCACCAATATTGAAGTGGGACAACACATCACCAATGGATTTAGCCTCGCTCGCGTTGCGCGTAAGGATCAGCTCATCGCCGAATTAAAAGTGCCTGAGCGCCAGATCCGAGACGTCGCGCTCGATCAATCCGTGCTGATCAATACTCACACCAACCAGATCCACGGCAGAGTGTCCCGCATCGATCCTGCCGTCATCAATGGCACGGTGCAGGTTGACGTCGAGTTCACGGAACCGCTGCCCAACGAAGCGCGGCCGGACCTCAGTATCGAAGGTCGCGTGCAGGTCGCGAACCTGAAAGATGTGATTTACGCGCCGCGGCCGATGTACGCCCAGAGCAATACGCCTGGGATCGTGTATAAGCTCGCAGCAGATGGTAAAAGTGCGGTAAAAGTACCCGTGACCTTTGGGATGGGATCGGCAAATGAAATTGCTATCTCGTCAGGGCTGGTAGCGTCGGATCACATCATTTTGTCGAGCTATCAATCCTGGGAACACGTCGATCAAATAAGCATCACTCGCTAATAAAGGATTCTTGTATGTCAGCAGTTGTCGAGCTTAAAAACATCAAAAAAGTGTTTTTTACTGAGGAAATGGAAACTCATGCTCTGAGTGATGTGAGCTTCACGATCAACCAAGGGGATTATGTTTCTATTTCCGGCCCGTCGGGATGTGGAAAGTCCACGCTCTTGTCTATCCTCGGATTACTGGACAAGGCCACGGAGGGCGAATATGTGATTAACGGTCATAACGTCAATGCGCTGACCGCCAAGCAGCAGGCGGAAATTCGTAACCTTGAGATAGGTTTCGTCTTTCAGTCCTTTAACCTGATCAGCGATCTTACCGTCGACGAAAACGTCATGCTGCCGCTGACCTACCGCAAGGGCATCAGCAACAAGCAAATGAAAGCCATGGCGGATGCCGCGCTGGAAAAAGTGGACATGAAACACCGGGGAAGACACTACCCTTCCCAGCTTTCCGGCGGACAGCAGCAGCGCGTCGCGGTGGCGCGCGCCATCGTCGGCAACCCATCCCTGCTGCTGGCGGATGAACCGACCGGTAACCTGGATTCGCGTAATGCCGATGCCGTGATGTCGTTGTTCGATCAGCTCCATCAGGCCGGCTCAACCATCTGCATGGTGACCCATGACCCGCGTTCAGCGGCCCGGGCCTTGCGACAGATTGAAATTTTCGACGGTATGGTGATTGACGACCATCAGCTGAAACACTTCGCCAGAGTGGTTTAAGGAGAAACCGATGTCGATGATTTTTGATTTGCGCTATGCCTGTCGTCTCTTGCTAAAACGCCCCGGTTTTTCTGTTTTCACCATGCTGATTATGGCCATTGGGCTCGGCATGTGCATTTACATGTATTCGGTCATTAACGGGCTGGTGTTGAAACCGCTGCCTTTCGAGGATGCGGAACGCATGGTGGTCGTCAGCCCGAGCATCAATGGCGTCCGGTTAGGCGACTCGCCTATCAGCTACATGGACTTCACGGACATGAAGGCGAAAAGCCAGCGTCTGGAGCAGCTCGGCTACTACTATGGCGACGTCGCCAATATCAGCCTGGATGGACAGGCTTCGCGGTATATCGCCATCCGCTCAGAACCGGATCTCTTTAGCTACACAGGCGTACAGCCAGAACTGGGGCGCATTTATAACGCGCAGGACACCGGAGAAGGCGCCAATCCCGTCGCGGTGATCAGTCATGAGATATGGCAGAACTATTTTGGCGGGCGTCAGGACATTCTGGACCAATCCTTTATCGTCAACGGCATCAGCACCCGAATTATCGGCGTCATGCCCGAAGGGTTCGCCTTTCCGATGAATAACCAGATTTGGCAACCTTCGACGCTAAACCCACGGCACATCACCGTGGAGAACGCGCCAACGATTCAGATTTTCGGCAAGATTAAGCGCGGATTTTCAGCTGACGACGTCGATGCGGAACTGAAAAATATCATGGACGCGCGAGCCCAGCAGTATCCGGAAATCAACCGAGGCCGGTCGGCTTTCGTCATGACTTTCATGGACAGCTTTATGGGAGAGGACTCCAAACCCATCTTCCTGATCATGCTGTTGGCGGTGGGACTCGTCCTGCTTCTGGCCTGCTGTAACGTTGGCAATATGCTGTTGGTGCGCGCCATCGAACGCAGCAAAGAAACCGCGATTCGTATCGCGCACGGCGCACCGCCCCTGCGCGTCGTCCTGCAAATGATGTGGGAAAGCGCAATCATCTGCTGCATGGGCGGACTGATTGGGCTGTTGCTGGCCGGCTGGGGGCTGTCTCTCACCAATAAACTGATTGTCAGAATCGTGCCGGATCAACCGCCTTTCTGGTGGCATCTGGGTATCGATACCGGCACGGTGATAAAAACGTTCGTCCTGGTGGCGCTGGCCAGCCTGATTACCGGCGCGCTGCCCGCCTGGAAAATGGTCAACAGCAACGTCAACGACGTGTTGCGCGATGGAACGCGCGGCGCGCAAAGCCGCAGCAGCAGCCGCATCAGCCGCGCTCTGGTGATTTTCGAAGTCGCCCTCTCCTGCGCGGTGCTGTGTATCGGCGCGCTGCTGTCGCTGGTTGTCGTACAGGCGTCCAAAATCGACTACGGCGTTCAGATACAGAACATCTGGTCAGCCAAAGTCAGCCTGCCGGACAGAACCTACCCTACCGCGCTCGACAGCTTTAATTTCGACAATCGCGTCGTCGCTGAGCTGAAATCTCAGCCGTCGGTGGAACAGTCAGGGTTGATCAGCCGCTTGCCCGGCGAATTCACGCCGACCAGCAATGTCGAAATCGAAGGGGCCAGCTATCTGCGTTCCAACCGCAACCAGTACCCGCGCGTGAATGATGTGATTGCCTATCCCGGCACGCTGGAAGCGCTGGGCGTCAGAGCGGAGACCGGCCGTTTACTGACGATGAACGATGACAGCCGCTCGCAAAAGGTGGTTGTCGTCACCCGTTCGTTTATCGATCGCTACCTGCCCGACGAGCCGGTGCCGATCGGCAAGAAAATTCGATGGGTCGAGGGCGACGATCGCGACTGGTACACCCTGGTCGGCATCATCCCCCACATCATTCAGGGACGGCCTTTCGGTCACACCAAAGAGATGCCCACGGCCTACCGCTCTATGCTGCAAGCGCCGCAGGAACAGATGTCGATTCTCGTTAAAGGGGTGAATCACGAAGATCTCAGCCATATTATTCAGTCGAGCGTCAGCCGCATCGATAATCAGCTTCCGGCCTATCAGGAGAAAACTTTACAGGAAGTGGTGGGAAGAAATACTGTCGGCTTAAGTTACATATCTATATTATTCAATATGTTTGGAATTATGGCCGTGTTGCTTGCCGGCAGCGGTATTTATGGGGTGATGGCAAAGAGCATTCACCAACGTTATGCCGAACTGGGAACGCGGCGCGCACTGGGCGCGACGCCAGCCAACATCCTCTCGCTGATCCTGATGCAGGGATGGTGGCAGCTGGCTATCGGTCTGGTGATTAGCCTGCCGGTGATCGCTGTCGTCACGCCGATGATACTGCGTATATTCGGCAGCCAGGGCATTGCGTTAACGGCGCTGTTTGTCGCCACGGCACTGCTGATTGCCGTCGTCGTCACCGTCGCCACGCTGGTTCCGGCAAGACGCGCCATCCAGATACAGCCTATCGATGCGCTAAGACATCAATAATTAAGCAGGAAAGAGTGAGGGCCTCATGAAGTCGAGTTACAAGGTACTGGTGGCGGATGATGACATCAGCATCATCAAGACATTGAAATTGATGCTGAAACTGCATCAGTTCGATGTTATCACCGCCACCCAGACGGATGAGGCGCTCATGCAGGTTCGGGAAGGCAAGCCCGATATCGCATTACTGGATCTGAATTATCAGCGTGATACCACGTCAGGCAATGAAGGGCTCGAGCTGATTGCGGACATCAAACGGATTGAGCCCGATTTGCCGATTATCGTCATGACCGGCTGGGGGTCTATCGATATCGCCGTGGACGCGATGAAGAAAGGGGCCGCCGACTTCATTCAAAAGCCCTGGGACAACGAACGTCTGGTGCAGGCGCTGAATGTGCAGCTGCAACTGGTGGAAGTCCTGAAAAAACAGCGCTCGTTGCAGCAGCAAAACGTCCTCCTGCAGCACCAGCTTCACCCCTGTTTGCAAGATGAACTGGTGGCGCAATCTCCGTCGATGAAGCAGGTAATGGCGATTTTGCAGCAGGTGATCCCGAGTCATGCCAGCATCTTGCTCACCGGTGAAAACGGCACGGGCAAAAGCATGCTGGCCAACTACATTCATCAGCATTCGACCCGCAGCGACGCCAGCTTCGTCTCGGTCAATATGGGCTGTATTCCTGACAGTCTGTTTGAGAGCGAAATGTTCGGCCACGTCAAAGGCGCGTTTACCGATGCTAAAACCCAGCGCATCGGGCGCTTCGAACTGGCGGACGGCGGCACCCTGTTCCTCGATGAAGTCGGCAATGTGCCGATCAACCAGCAGGCGAAACTGCTGCGCATGCTGGAAGAGCGCCAGTTTGAAAAAGTCGGGGCGAGTAAAACCCAGTCGGCGGATGTTCGTATTATCTCAGCCACCAATGCCGACCTAGCGACGATGATCGACGCCGGCGAATTCCGCAAAGACCTCTACTATCGCCTGAACACGTTTGAAGTCCGCATTCCCGCACTGCGTGAACGAAAAGAGGATATCCCCGAGCTGGTCAAACGGAAGCTGAAAAGCCTGACGGAGCGCTACCGCAAACCCGCCTTCAGCATCACGGACGAGGCGATGCAGACGCTGCAAAACTACCCCTGGCCGGGCAATATCCGGGAGCTCAATCACACGCTGGAGCGCACCGTGTTGCTCAGCAGCAGCCACGTGCTGGACTCGCACCTCCTGCGACTCGCCCTGCCTGCCGATCCGGAAGGTGAACCGCAAAAAACGGGGGAAAACGCGCTGTCTGACACGCCGAGAAGTCAGCCGATTGACTTACTGACGCTGGAAGACATCGAGCAGGAAACCCTGCAAAAACGCCTCGCGGTGTACAACGGCAACGCCTCTGAAGCGGCCGAATCGCTGGGGCTGAGCCGCAGCGCCTTTTATCGTCGTCTTAAAAGGACAGGCTGAATTCTATGTTCCGGCACTCACTCGAGTCATTACAGCAACGTCTGCTGATCATCGCCTCGCTTCCCTCGTCGCTGGCGATTATCGTGCTGATGATTTGGAATGATTACTCCGGATATCTGATCGCCTTAGTGGCGCTGATTTTTCTGACGCTCATCGGCTACTGTTCGCTGATGACCCGGCAGGTGCTCAATTTTCAGCTGACGACGCTGACCAATCTGATCGAAGCCATCACGCATAACGATTTCAGCCTGCGCGGCAAACGTCAGAAAGCCGACAGCGAGCTCAATGGCCTGATTGACATGATCAACGAGCTGGCCTCCTCCATGCAAAAACAGCGTCTGCACGTCAAACAGCAGCAGTATCTGGTGCGCAAGGTGCTCAACAATATCGACGTCGCCATCGTCGCGCTGAACAGCGATCAGGAGATCGCGTTTGTGAACGAAACCGCCGTTTCCTTGCTCGGCCAGTCGGCCAAAGCGCTGAAAGGCCTCGCGCTGCATGACCTGTCATTCCGTTCGCTCTTCGAACTCCCGGCCAACAGCGTCGTGGAATACCAGTTTCCAAAACGGCGCGGACGCTACAAAATCATCCTGGAAAAATATTTCGAAGATGGAAAGAAACAGCAGTTGCTGTTCATCACGGATGTCAGCCAGTTGCTGCGTGAGGAAGAGTACCGCGCATGGCGTAACCTGCTGCGCGTCATGAGCCATGAGATCAACAATACGCTGACGCCCATCGCCTCGTTGAGCCAGATGTTATTGTCGGCTGTGCCTGATGATGGCAAGGAGGAGAATCAGGATTTACGCGACGGGCTGGATATCATTAATGAGCGGGCCTTGAATCTGAAAAGTTTTGTGGATAGCTATCGGAAACTCACCTCGCTCCCCCTCCCCCAGAAAGCGCCGCACAATATCGATTCACTGATCAGAAAAATCCTCACCTTATTTGAACACCGAAAAACGCACATCATTGCCAGTGAAAGCGTCGAGGTCAATATCGATGCCGTTCAAATAGAACAGATGCTGATCAACATCTTAAAGAATGCCGATGAAGCCATGTCATCACCGGAAGGCGCCATTTATCTGAGCTGGAAAGTCAGAGACAACGAGTTCTGCCTGAAAATCCTCGATGAAGGCTGCGGCATTGGCAACACGGAAAATATCTTCGTTCCGTTTTACAGCGTGAAGAAAAACGGAAGCGGCATCGGTTTGATGCTCTCTCGCCAGATTGTCGAATCCCACGGCGGTTATTTCAGCCTGGCGAACCGGGAAGATCAGCCCGGCTGTAAGGTCACCATCAAATTCCCCACGGAGTAGACCTCAAGACCACCGGCGTGATGAGGTTCCTCAGTCAGCAACGTGCCGCACGGCGTGTCCGCTCAGGCATCCGCATAAAACGCTCAGCGCTTTCTGCTGATGCGCTGACGGGGCCTGTACAAAATCGGTCACACGTTGGATCAACGCGCGATCCCGCACAATCCCGCGATGTCCGCTGCCCTGCGTGATATAGATTTCGCCCGCGTCGGTCGCGCTCAATAAATGAAAAGCCTGCATCAGCGCGATATTGTGATCGTCCCGATCGTGACACACCAGCGTTGGAACGGCGATCCGCGGCCAGCGAGTATAGGATATCGCGTCGGGATCATGGCCATAGCGTTCAAGATAAACCCGTTTGATCCGCTCGGTGAGCGCCACCGGCACACCATGAAAGGCGATGTAAGCCTCCAGCACGCAGGGCAGAGACTCCGGGCTACTGAGGATCACGAGCCGCTGGCACCGCAATCCCCGTGTAGCGGCATGCAGCAACGCCGTTCCCCCAAACGAATGACCCAATGCCGCGCAAAAGACGCCGTATCGCTCGCCCAGCTGACGAATCACCGCCACCAGATCGCTGAAAGAACAGCGCTCCCCTTCTGACTCGCCGTGAGCGGGCAAATCCGGTGCAATCACCTCGTATCCAGCCTGAGTCAGCGACGCTATCAGCGGACGCAACATGACGGCCCGCGCCTCCCAGCCGTGTATCAATAATACCCGCCGGGCCGGAGACTCAGCCCCGGCGCGATATACGACAACCCGCTGTCCGGCGCAGATCAACTCATCCTGTCGCAGCGCACTCAGCCATCGCACATCGGTTTTCTTGCAGGGCATTCGGTGTGGGCGCTCAAACAGATTCAAGGCGTAGCAGGCCGCTTTGCCGGGCGCGAGCCAGCGCAACAGGTGCAGGTCCAGCCAGCGCAATCGGCGACAGGTCGGCGCGTAGTGGTTTTCAGGCACGATCGGATTTTTGAGCAACAATGCGGGCCGCCGCTGACAACGCACCAGAAAGACATGGTAGCGACGCTGCAATATCGCCGTTAATTTCAGCACCGGCAGAAAAACATCATAAAGCATGTTGCTGGTCCAGCCTGCGGCACAACATCGCGTATTCATACGTGAAAATCGCCAAATACAACACATTGAAAATCAAGATACTCTTCATCAGCTTCAGCAGCGCCTCCGGCTGCGTTGCCACAAACAGCACGATAGCCACCATCAGGCTTTCCATGATGAACGTGATCAGCAGCACCCGTTTTCCCCCGCCCAGCTGTTCCAACATCGTCTGAATACTGGCAATCAGCGAGGTGATGAAAAACGTAGGCAGCAGCCAGAACATGATCGCATAGGCGCTCACGCGCACCGCGCCGTCGACGGACATCATATCAACCAGCTCAGTCCGGGTGAGATACGCCACCAGCGTCAGACCTGCATACACCAGCGCAATCCCGGTCATTCCCTGACGCAGAAGCCGACTCAGCTGCGGCGGCGACGTGGTGGCGAGACGCTGATTGATCCCAATCGCGATAGCCGACCCCAGCGCCACGGCCGGAATGATGAAGAAGGCGCGCAGCTTCACCACGATGAGAAACCCGCTGGCGTAAGCGGCGCCTAGCTGACTGAGCAGCGGAAACAGCACGGCGGAGCTGGCAAACGCGAACAGCATGGTCAGGAAAATAGGCACCCCGGCATCCGCTGTGATGGCACGCAGTCTGGGCAAAAATGCGCGCGGCTGCGGGTCCGCGCGCCCCATCACCGATGTGAATAAAGACACCGCCGAGAACGGTAAAATGGCAAGCGCGGCGATCAGGTTGGCGTAGATGACCGCCATAAAACCGTTTTGATAATAATGCAGGCTGATAAAGCAGCTGGTCAGATTGATGATGATAAACAGGCAGACGAACACCATACTGACGGCGGTTTTCCCCTGCCCCCTCAAGCCCGCGTTGCACAGCTCCAGCATCAACAGCGGTATCACCGACAACAGATAAGCCGGGAGAAAACGGGAAAACAGCGCCGGTTCGTCGTTCGGGTAAATGCCCTGCAACCCGGCAGCGCCCCATCGGCTGCCGAGTGCAAGCGCGACCAGCAGCAGGCCGCCGCCGACCGAAAAAATTGCGCTGCTGTGCCAGACCCGACAGGGCGCCCAGTGCGTGACCGAACGCGCGCTGAAAATCTGATTAGTGATCGTCAGCCCTTCTAACAGCGCGATGAAGATGAAGTAAAAAGGCTGAAGCATGGACAAGATATAAAGCGCCCGTTGCCCTCCACTCTGCGTACCCAGTAGCCATATCGGCCCATTCTGCGACAACGAGACGACGACGGCCGTCAGGATCATCGGCCAGGCCAACGTGAGGATCTGGCGGATCTCCCCGCCAGGCGCCTCAGCCGTGGAGCCAATCAGCGAAGGCTTTGCCATGCTTCATTCACCTCGTTGCCCGCCGAGGGCGTCGCGCCGGTTTTGCCGAACACGCAGTACACCATCATCGAAAAATGGCTAAGGGTGTGGGTATTGCCGAGCAGATAACCGTGTCCCCCCATCAATTTTTCGGCCTGACCGCTGAGGTGGGTGATCGCGCGATGCTCCTGCTCCAGATCCTCATAATCCGCCTGTTCCAACCGCACGTTCAGCTGGCTCTGAAGCTGGGTGATCTCCCCGTAGATACTGGCGAAACTGGCCTTGATCAGCTGATGCCGCGTGGTTTTCTGACCGAAACTGCTGCGTGCGTTCAAATGCGCGTAGGAGATATCCAGCATGCGGGCGACCACGCCCAGACGCAGCGCGGCAGCCATCAGAGAGAGCCAATGAGGCGCAGGGTGTGATTCCGCCACCGACACTTTACGGAGATGCATGAATGACAACACGCGATCCGTCGGCAGCGCCGTGCAGCCGTCGAGCGCAATGTCCGATCCATCCGGGTGGTAGAGAGGCGAAGACGCGTTCTCGGGCAACAGCCCGATCCCATGGCAGGCCAGACCGCCGGATGCTCCTGCGGTAAGCGCAGTGAACTGGGACAACGCATCGACAGGTTCGAGGTGACGACCATACGAAGTGGCCTGGGTGAGGTGTTCCGCGCTGACTGCCCTCATACCGATTCAGCGCCTTGCCAGGCGTCAAGCCACTCGGCCAACGCCCCCACGCTGGAGAAAGAGTGCTGACTGATTTGATCGGGATCGAACATCAGTCCTTCGATGCTGTCCTCAAGCGTCAAAAGAAATTGAACAAAGTTCACGGAGTCCAAGTCCAGATCTTCTTCGAAACGCGTATTTTTCGTCACATCCAGCGACGGCGTTTCGAGAACATCCTGAAGAGCTTGCTTAATAACGTCTAGAGTTTCCATTTGAATGACCTTAATGAGATTTTACGAGACTAATAGCGGATAAAGTGATTCCCATTCCGGCGGAAAATGCCATCACCGTTTGATGGGAAGGTTCATTTTTTTTAAGAGAGAGGTGATGAAAAATATCTGAGCACCACAGATGTCCCATGCAAGAGATTTGGGAAAGATCGATGACCGATGTCCATCCCCGCGCTTGCGCTAGTCTTTTTAACAAAGGCATATTCAGATTATAAGGAATAACAATATCAGGCGTCTTATTGGCACCTAAAAACTGCGCTAAAAACCGATTTAATTCCTCAAAGAACAGAGTGCGTAATTCACTCCGCTCCTGCTGCGTCATCTCATCCTGATTTTTATAGTAACGATGAACATGTTCTACTTGTGTATCTTTAATTTCCCAAACGCCATCCTCAGGACTTAATAAACAGGCCGTCGACAGTTCGCCCAATAGCCCCACCGGCATCCGATTAAATGAAGCGCTGAAGCTTTTTTCCCCACTCAAAATAATAACAGGAAATTGATAACCATTATCGTCCATACGACAAGCCAGATTAACGGCGCTCAGGCCTGACGCACAATGATTCATGCTCAGCGTAAAATACCGCCAGTGGGGAATTCCACATTCACTTGCAATTTCCCCCAGCCACTCATCATCGAAAAAGGTATTATGTGTTTGCGTTTTTGTATAAATAACCATTCCGAAACCACGGCGTAGCTCAGGATATTTATCCAATAATCTCGCCATCGTTTCTAAATGCATCTGCTTATGATAAAGCCGATTCATTACCACGCTATCTAGCGAAAAAATTCGCTTGAACACCTTGATATCCCTATCATTAACCTGATGCGTCACGTTAAGCGCATCCAGATTGCAGCACTGCTGATAACGCATGTCGCTACATTGAATATCTTTGATGAAGAGCGTCATCAATTACCATCCCTGTCTAATTTCAGCCGTTAAATAGCTCTTCACAAATAGTTTACGTCGCAGGCGACCTATTAGATTCACGATGGCGAAAGTATCATCTTTTATTGTGAGCACTTGACTGAGATTGCCTGTAAATAAGTTAACTCAGTTTCATTCAATGACAATTTCAGTCAAATCCACTTAAAAATGACAGCGTAGTCTTCAGCCTAAATAGCAATATAAAAATGACAGGGTGAATTCATTCATCAGGGAGAGGCAATGGCTGACATTATTAATGATTTAATAACAATCATTACCAGCGAACTTGAGAGTCTTGGTCTGGATGAGCACCGAATCAACCTGGTGCTATCCGGCCGAGAATTATATGGTTTTTCCGGCGTTCTCGACTCCGTGAAATTAGTCGAGCTGATTGCAGGACTGAATGATCGCATTGAGAAAATCACTGGAAAGAATATTGATCTTTTCGAACGAATGGATAATGAGTTTTTTGGTAATTTTTTAAACATTAATGCATTGAGCCATTACCTGGCAGAGAGCATTCAGCATGCACCACTGTAAATACGACAGCAGATACATAACAAAAAATAATATTGAAGGGGTCGAGTATAATAAGCTCGCCGAAGCCATTGGTACGCCCTGTTATATTTATAGCGCTAATCAAATAAAGGACGACCTGCGACAACTCAAAGCCGCTTTGCCGCCCGAACTGCATTTTTTCTATTCGCTCAAAGCGAACCCGAACCTGTCATTGGTCAGCCTGATCCGTCAACAGCAGGTGGGCTGTGAAGTGTGTTCGCTGCCGGAGCTGGAAACGGCGTTGATGGCGGGCGTCCAGTCCGACGACATCATCTTCGTGGGGCCGGCGAAGTCTGATGCGGAACTCCAACGGAGCGTCGAGCTGGGGATCCACGCGGTGGTGGTGGAATCCCGGGATGAGCTGGACAGGCTTAATCAGATTGCCGCGCAACAGAATAAACGGCAGCGATTTGCCCTACGCATCAACCCGGACTTCGCGCCCGCCAAAGCGCGCCTGGTCATGAGCGGCAAACCCCGGCAGTTTGGGATGGACGAATCACAGGCGCTGAGCCTGATGGCGCAACGACACGCTTACTCACACTTGCAGCTGTGCGGCATTCATATTTATCTGGGTACGCGGATTCTGGATGCGGAAGCCGTTGCCCACAACACCCTCAACATCCTGCGCACCGCCGAAAAATGTCAGCAAGCGACCGGCGTTGCGCTGGAGTTTGTCGATATCGGCGGCGGGCTGGGGATCGCCTACCACGAGAAAGAGACGCCGCTGGACCTCGCCTTGCTGGGGAGATTGTTGCAGGCGCCCATCAGCCAGTTTCAGCAACGTCACCCGCACGTTCGACTGGTGATGGAGTTAGGTCGATTCATCGTCGCTCGCAGCGGCGTGTTTGTGACGCGCGTCCGCGACGTGAAGTCGTCGCGGGATAAGCGTTTTGCCATCTGTGACGGCGGCTCCAACTGTCACGGCGCCGCCGCCGGTTTGGGCGCGGTGATCCGAAAAAACTTCCCCGTGGAGCGGCTCGGGGTAGCGCCGCCGGGCGCCCCGCTACAGCGTTACGATCTGACCGGCCCGCTGTGTACGCCGACCGATATCATCGGCGAAAATGTCTTGTTGCCCACGCTTGAGGCCGGGGATCTTATCGGCCTGTTCAACTCGGGCGCTTACGGCCCCACTGCCTCTCCCGTCTATTTTCTGAGTTTCGGCTACCCCGCCGAGGCGTTGGTCGATGGCGATCGCGTCGTCCTGATCCGGCGACCTGACGATATGGCCCATCTGCTGCGTCAGCAGCAGGCCGAGCCCATCGTATTGTCCCCGCCGCTTATCAAACAGCGAGCGTAATCATGCCGTTGTATTTCGATATCGCGGGCCTGCAATGCTTTCAGGCAGATAGCGTTCACCTCTGGCGCGATGCCGTCGCTGACGCGCCTGAGATCGTGACCGACTGGTTGAAGGGCTTCTACGCCTCCAACGGGAAAGCGCACGGCGCCATGACGGAAGTCCAGAGCTGGCTGGCGTCTCCGGAGCGCGTCAGCTTTCAGCAAATCGCCTCGCACCTGATGGATCAGCTGGCGCCCTACCACGATCTACAAACGGTTGATGTGGTCGTCGTCGCCCACTGGACCCCTGACTGTGTGATGGGCGGTTCGGTCACCAATTACATTCTGCACCGCATCGAAGCCCGCCATGCCTACGCCTTTGCCGTCAGCGACTGTGGGTTGACCGCGCCCTTTCAGGCGCTCGCAATGATCGATCGCTACCTTCCTCCCCACCAAGGTAAAGCCCTGCTGATGAGCCTCGATCAACCGTTGCTGCTTCACCCCAGCGCCAGTTTCAATCGGGGAGACGTGAGGACCAGCGGCGCGACGTTATGCCTTGACCGACAGCCCGCTCAGGGACGCATCGCGCTATCGCCTTATCCGTGGCCGCAACACGGTGAGGATCGAAACGACACGCCGCCGGAACCGATCGTGGTGATTGGCTCGCCGCCGCCCGGTTTTCCGCCGGAGGCGGTTATCTCAACGATCACGCCCGATCCCTCACGCCTCTGCGCCGCCCCGTTTTATGCCCTGGCGGACTTTCTGCGGGCGAATCCCACGGGGCCTGCGGCCCTGCTGTCTGTCGCCCATGGGCAAACATCTCCCGTGGTTTACAGAGCAAAGAGGGAAATGGCATGAACATTATTGATGTCGCCACCATGATCAATCCGGAGCTCACGCCTCTGGATGCGCTCCAGGCGCGTTATCAGTGGGGAGAACGCAATCACAAAATCTTCTCCCGTTTTTTAAAGCTGGAGTCGGCCTGCCTGTTCCCGGACGCCTCGTTGCCGCAGTTGCTGAAAGGCAGCCTTGAAAAGCTGCTCCGCCGTCATCCCGACAAGCGCGGACAGATACGGTATCTGGCCTACGCGCACTCGCTGAACAGTACCTTTCCCTTTGGCACGGAGGGCCTGAGAAACATGGCGGCGTCGCTCCTGCCCGCTCAGACAGAAATTCTGTCCGCGACGCAAAACTCCTGCGCCTCGTCGTTTAACGCACTTTCGCTGCTGGCGAGCCTCTTGCCGGGCGAACACAAGGAGGACGGCCCGCGTTACGCCGTCCTGCTGACGGGCGAGAAGTGTTTTCATCGGACGATTCAGTACGCCAATCAAAACGGCATCTTCGGCGAGGGCGGAACGGCGCTGCTGCTGGCGGAGGATGACACGCTGCCGGGCTGTACGGTGCAAGGCGTCGGGCAGGCGATGATCGGCGGCATCGGCAGCCGGACCTACCACAGCAGTCCGTCGCTCGAAAATCGTTACGATCATGATTTCATGCCCACGATGATGCGCGCCATCCATCGTGCGCTGGCCGACGCCGGGATCGGCGCCGATCGACTCGACGGCATCCTTCCCTATCACATGAGTCCGATCACCTTCGATCGCATCGCCGACCAGTTGAACGTGCCGCGCGATCGCGTGTTCCGCACCCATCTCTATCGGCTTGGCCACTGTTTTTGCGGCGACGGTTTTATCAACCTGCACGATTGCTGTTTCAGCCCGTCAGCCCCGCGTTCAGGCTACTTTCTGGCGGTAGCGGCAGGCGTCGCCGGCACCTTTGGCGCACGGGTCTTCCATCGACAACAGGAGCGGTCACCGCGATGAATCATCAGGCTCTTAGTCAATATCTGGACGTACGCTGCCAGCAGGCTCCCGACCACGTCGCGCTAATCGGCGAAAACGCCGCCCTCAGCTACGCCGCACTGCGCCAACGGGCGGACAGGCTCGCGGGCTGGATGCAGCATCACGCGCTTGCTCGCGGCGACCGGGTGATTGTGCTGATGCATAACAGCCTCGATCTGATCGTCTGTTTCTGGGCGACCCAACGCTGCGGCGCCGTCTATGTCCCGCTCCATCCCGACACCAAAGCGGAAAAGCTGGCGTGGATCGCCGACGACTGCACGGCCAGCCTGCTCATTGTGGATGCGGCGTGTGAAGAGGAAGCGCGCCGTGCCGCTCCCCTGATGAAACACCGTCCGCCGCACTGGGTGGCGACTGACGCCGCGTTCGCTGAGGTCGCCCGCGGCGCGTACGCCTGCTCGTTACCGCTGCCGTTAAGCCTCGATCTGGCGAGCATTATTTATACCTCCGGCTCCACGGGACACCCCAAGGGCGTCATGCTGACCCAGCGCAATATGATCGCCGCGTCGCAGTCCGTCGCCCACTATTTGCAGCTGGATGCCCACGACCGCATCTACTGCGCTCTGCCGCTGAGCTTCGACTATGGCCTGCATCAGATCACGATGGCGGCTTTGACCGGCGCGACGGTCATCATCGAGAAAAACTTCAGCCGACCGCTGTTCGCGCTCAACCGACTTGTCCAACAAGGCGCGACCGTCTTTCCCTTGGTGCCGACAATGGTCAGCCTGATTGCGCGATTAAGTCGCCGCTTCGACTTCTCCGCCATCAAAACGGTGACCAGCACCTCGGCGGCGCTGCATCCCGGCGATATCGCCACGCTGACAACGGTGTTTCCGCAGGCGCGCCTCTTTTCCATGTACGGCCTGACCGAGTGCCATCGCTGTACCTGGCTGGACCCAAGTGAACTCAGCGCCAGAACGCAGAGCGTGGGCAAGGCGATCCCTGGGACCGAACTGTGGGTCGTGGATGCCGACGGAAAAACGCACCGCCACAACGCGACCGGTGAACTGGTGATTCGCGGTGAAACCGTCATGCGAGGCTACTGGAACAATCCGCAAAAAACGGCCGGCAAGTTACGGCCGGGGCGCTTTCCCGGCGAGAGCGTGTTGTACACGGGCGATCTCTGCCGTCTTGATGAGGACGGCTTTGTCTATTTTATCAGCCGAATGGATGACGTATTGAACGCCTGTGGCGAGAAGGTCGCCCCGCGGGAAGTCGAAAGCCTCCTGTCCCTCCATCCGCTCGTGATTCAGGTCGCCGTCGTCGGCGTTCCGCATGCCGTTTACGGTGATGAAATCGTTGCCTGGATTGAAACCCGTCAGGCGATGGAACCCCGCCAGCTGCGCGACTGGTGTAAGACCAGAATGGAACATTACCTGATCCCCCATCGCTTCCTTTTTTGCGACGCACTGCCCAAAAACAGCAACCACAAGATCGATCGCCGGCGGTTGTGCGCGTTGAGCCAGACCGCATCCCCCACCGCCGGTCTTTCAGGAGAGAAACATGCCGAACTATGAATCCCAGGTCATCGCCGCTATCGCGCTGGTGTTGGACATCGACGATACCTCAGAGCTGCATCGAAACACCCAGATAGAGCGGGATTTGGGTTTTGACAGCGGGTTGTATATCGAACTGATCATGTATCTGGAAGATACGATCGAGACGCTGCATTTGGATCCCGCGACGCTGGACATCAAACATTTTGAGTCCGTCGGCACCATCGCGGACTACCTCGCCGCCTGCATGCCTTCTCCGGCCTCCGCCTGATGAAAGGACAGTCGGCACTGCTGGCGATCTTCGCCCGATTCCGCGGTTGTCATCAACCCGCCGCCTGGCTGGGCGAGCGCAGCATCACGTTTGACGCGCTCTACCACAGCGCCGCGCGGCTGGCCGTGACGCTGCGTGCGCAGGGTGACGCGCCCGTCCTCATTTATGGTCACAAAGACTTACGCTACCTGACGGCGATGTGGGCCTGCATTCTGGCGGGCAGAACGTTTGTTCCCACGGAAGATGAAAACAGCGACGCACGGATTCAGCAGATCCAGCACAGCGCGCAGGCGTCTCTCCTGCTCAATACCACCGCGCGGGCTAACCCGGCGACGTGTCGGCAGCTCGCGGTGCGCGACGGAGGCACGCGGTCAGCGGCGGCGCCGGATCTCTCCCACGTCGTCAGAGCGGTCGCTCCGGAACAAAACATGTACATCCTGTTTTCGTCCGGGACGACGGGACAGCCCAAAGGCATCGGCGTGAGCTACGCCAATGTCGCCGACTTCATCGACTGGATCCGCCGCGAGTTTCCGCTGGAGGGCGCGGTCAGCGGCAATATTCGCTACGGCTTTGACGTGTCGCTCTACGAGCTGTGGCTTTCCTGGCTGTGCCTGAAACCCATGGTCGTCCTCGACCAGCCGAATTTTTTTAACACCCGTCTGACGATTCAGCGCCACGCGGCGGCGGGCACGACCTGCTGGGTCTCGACCCCGAGCCTCACACGGTGTTATCTCAACGACCGGCAGTTCAATGCAGACGCGCTCCCGACGATCAGGCAGTTTATTTTCTGCGGCGAGGTGTTGACGAAAACGCTGGTCAACGCAGTGTGGCAGCGCTTTCCCAATGCGCGGATCACCAATACCTACGGCCCGACCGAATGCACCGTCGCCGTCACCGCCGTCGATATCCACCCTCACCATGTCGATGATGACGAGCCGCTACCGCTCGGCGTCGCGCGTCCCGGAACCCGTATCACGCTGTCGCCGGGCGAAGACGCGGTCGGGGAACTGATCATCAGCGGCAAGGCGGTGGGCTCAGGCTACCTCAACGCCTCGCCCGAGCAGCAGGCCCGTTTTTTCATCAATGACCGGGGCGAAAAAGCCTATCGGACCGGGGACCGAGGCGTCATCCGGGACGGTCTGGTCTATTTTCACGGTCGGGACGACCGCGAGATCAAACTGCAGGGCTATCGCATCAATCTCAACGATATTGAACAGGTTCTTCTGGGTCAGCCCGGCGTGCGCGAGGCGTTTGTCGATACCTGGCGCCGACAAGGTTCTTTGCAAGGGATCTGCGCATTCGTGCTGTTTGACGGCGACGATGAAGGCGGCGACGCGAACTTTGCGCGGTTAGGAAAAGCGCTGGCGACGCGCATGCCGCCCTGGATGATCCCCAGACGCTGGTACGCCATCAGTGAACCGTGTCTGAATGTCAACAGCAAGCTGGATCGGCACGCGATAAGCGCCGCGACTCAGTCAAAAGGGAAATACTATGTTTACGTCCATGATGCGGATGATCGGTCGGCAGCTTCTCAGCAGCCGCCGGATTGCCATTGTTAACACGCAGGGAAGCTGGCGTTATGCCGACATCGCGTCGCGCGTTGGCGCTATTTGCGTCGAGTTAGCGCGAATTCAGCCGCAACGTGCGCTCATCTACGGTCATAAAGAGCGCGATACGGCGGCGGCGCTGCTGGCCTGCGCCTGGTGCGGCGTCCCATTTACCGTCGTCGACAGCGTCAACCCGCCGCTGCGTATGGCGCGCATCGCCGCCCTTTACGGGACAGAGCTGATTCTGGACGGGCGCGAACATCCAGACACGGCGCCGATCGCCCATGAGCGCTATCGCTGTCTGTGGCTGCCCGCCCTGCCGGACGGCGACTTTACGGGCGGCTACGTCCCGCCCTCCTCGGTCAATCCGCTGTTTTATATCCTTTCCACCTCCGGCAGCACCGGGCAGCCCAAGGGCGTGCAGATCGGATGCGATAATTTCGGCGCGTTTTTTGGCTGGTATCACCGCGTGATGCAAGCCGCGGGCGCGGAGGATGAAGGGCATCTCAATCATGCCCGGCTATCGTTTGATATGGGGCTGCTGGACTTCTTTACCTGTTTCGCCTTGGGCAAACCGCTCATCATGCTGCCGCACGCGTACAACGCGCTGCCCCGCCTGAACCTCAACATGATGGTTTCCGAACCGGAGGTCAGCCTGTCGAGTGGGTTTTCCACCCCCAGCTTTCTGGAAATCATGTGCAACGATCCGCGCTTTAACGCAGCAACGTTGCCGCATCTTCGCACCCTGATGGTCGGGGGCGAAAGCGTCTCCCCACCACTGGTCGAACGCCTGTTGGCCCGCTTTCCGTCGCTCAAGATCCTACATGCCTACGGCCCGACGGAGACGACCTGTCTGACTCACCTGCATCCGGTGGACGGCACCACCGCGCAGGACGCGGGCCTGCTCCCGCTGGGGCGGCCTCGCGGCACGCTGCGGGTCGCCATTGAGGATGCGCAGCACATGTCGCTGCCGGAAGGTGAAATCGGCGAAGTCGTCGTCTACGGCGATCAGGTCGGGCGGGGCTATCTGCCGGAGTCACACCCTAACAATGTCGCCTTTGGCTCACGTCACGGCGTCGCCTTCTATCGCACCGGCGATCTCGGCTGGCTGGATGCGCAAGGTCATCTGTTCATCAAAGGACGCCTGGACTCACAGGTCAAATGGCACGGCAATCGCGTCGATCTTCAGGAAATCGATGCCGCGGCGTGCAGTTTCGCCCACACGGTCATGGCGACGACGCTGCCCGTCTATCAACAGCAGAAATTGGCCGACGTGCTGTTATTGGTGCAGCTCCGTTCCCACCTCGAAAACGGGGAATATGACTTACGGGTTCATTTATCTCAGCTGTTGCCCAACTATATGGTTCCCACCAGCATTCGCTTTATTTCCGAATTCCCCCTTAATCAAAACGGAAAAATTGATCGTCAGGCGCTATTGCACCTTTTCACCGCCGCGAATAAAGACGGTCAGCCGCCCCGCTCATTGCAAGCCGGGTAAAAAAATTTTTATTTATCACTCTATTCTGTCACGTCTCAAAGGTCATGAGCCTGCCGCCTGAATAGACAAAGGAAATGTCATGGAAATCAGTTCAACACATCATGCGCTTCGAGTATTAGCGATGACGACTTTCGATTCAGGCCGGTATATCGGGCGACTCCTGGAGGCCGACGCCGACAATTACCTGCGTACCAATGACTACGCGTTAGCGCCGCAGCTCAATCGTTTGGGATTGCCTGAAAAATGGAATCCCACGCCCTTGGTTTTGGAAAATGGCGACGTCTTATATGAATTAACGGTTTCTCAACGCTGTTATTTCTATGAAGCGCTGGGATATATCGATCCCAATCTTATTTTCGCCAGTCCCACGCCCGGCATGTCAGGATTTGTGATTGAAGCCATCGGCAGCGCAGCGCAGCAGGAGACCTTCTTCAGCCACTTCAAAACGAAACTCAGCCGCAGCTGTTTTGCCATGAGCGAACCGGAACGCGGATCGGACGCGAGCGATCTTCGAACGCGGGCAACCAAGGTCGATGGCGGATGGCGTATCAGCGGGGAAAAATATTTCATCGGCAACGGACACATCACTGATGTCGGTATCGTGTTCGCCCGCACGGCTGAAGGCCCTTTGGGGCTGAATATGTTTCTGTTTGAACCGGCCAAGGTCGATGGGTTTAGCGCCACTCGCCAGCCCGTCTTTGGGGTTCCCGGCAGCAATATCTCGCACCTGCGCTTTGAAGACATGTTGCTGCCGGAGGAGGCGCTGGTCGGCGCGCATCTGAACCCCGCGCAGCGCTTTTCTTCCGCCACGCTCGCAACGTTCGATCATCTGCGCCCCTGTGTCGGCGCGCTGGCGCTAGGGGTGGTCCGGGCGCTACTGGATCACGTCGTCGAAGTGGGTTATTTACCGCGTACTCAGGCTGCGCGCCTGCGTACGATGCGCAGGCGGTTATCCGCCGGACTTGATCGTCTTCTGACCATCGCGGAGCGGATGGACCGCGGAGAGCGCATCAGTCGGCACATCGGCCTCGCCAAAGCGGAGACCACCCTGCTGGCGGAGCAGTTGGTGCATGAGCTGGTTCACGCCTGCGACCCGGCGGTGGTTTGCGACCCTTTCTTTTGCAAAGCCTGGCGCGATATCAGCGGTTTCGAATACACGGAAGGGACACGAAATATCCACCTGCTGAACGCCAGTCACGTCTTCAAAAGCGAGCGGGTTCATGCGTGATATTGCCCCGTTCTGGATCGATCTGGCGGGCCTGTTGCACCCAAAAATCTTGTGGCGGGCGGCAAACGACTTCGACCTGGCTGGTCTGAGTTGCTGGCACGCATTGCACCCGAATGTCGAGGAACAGGCCATACGCATCGCGACGTGCCCTTATGCGTTCAACAACGTCCACATCCCCCATCACCCGGCGGTGGTTGAGGCCATCCAAAACCTGAAAAAAGATGAAACGGATGCGCTGCTGTATCTGCATACCGATCTGGCAAAAGAGTGCAAGTCCGCCATGCTGCCCAGCTTTATCTGGCAGACGGGCCACTACCGTGAAGTCCTCGGACTGGCGGTGGACCCGCCGATGCCGGGCTGGTCTGAGATGCAGCTGGCGGCCGCGATGGCGCAAGAGCACGGCGGCTGCTGGCTGGTGTTGGACGCCATCACCCGCTTCACGCCCCATCCCGAGCAGGCGCTGTCTCATTTGCTGTATCTGCATTTCACTTCCGAAGCGGCGCTCCTCGACGCCGGAGGCTGGCGCTGGGATATCGCCACGCAGCCCGAAGAAGAGTGCCAACGTCTGCCCGACTGGCTGGCGTCGCCCTCGGAAGGACACGTTCTGCTCGATGCCGTGGGCGGCCGTCCGCCGGTTGCCATGAAAATCCAGCGCGTGACGGGGCAGAGAGGTTGATGAGAGACGTCAAACTCGCCGCGTTGCTGTCGGATTTCGCGTGTCCTCGTCCCCGCCCGTTGCGCAGGCAGGAAATCGCGTGGCGACAGACGACGCCCGCCTCGCGCCTGACCATTGCCGACGGACAGGGCTGCTGGCGTGAACGGGGGGCGACGCATGAACCAAAGGCGCTACTTCTGCATGGTTGGGGAGGCGATGCCTCGTTGTTCGGCCCGTTGGCGGACGCTTTGTCGGCCATCGGCTGGCACGTGATCATCCCCGACCTGCTGGGGCATGGCGACGCCAGCGCCACTTCGTGTGGGTACACCGCTCAGTTGCAGTGGCTCAACGCCCTTGAGTGTCGCTTCGGCCATTTTGACCTCATCGTCGCTCACTCCGCGGGGGCCTTGCTGGTAGAAATCGCGCGGGCTCAGGGGGCATTGATGAGTCGCGCTCGCCTGTCACTGGCGGGGCCGGTCACGCTGATCTCGCTATTCGAATGCTACCTAAGCCAGACCCTTCAGGCCGGTTTTGACGCCGCAGAGCTGGCGGCGGCCTATCTGGATGACCAGCATCTTCCCCCATCGCTACTGGTCTCGGAACCGTGTTCATCCGACGACAAGCTGTTGATCTGCCATGGAAACAACGACGAGGTCATTCCGGTGAAGGACGCGAAACGCTTAGCCGCCAGGCATCCCCACAGTACGCTCTGGCTTCCCGCCGACACGGGACACATGGGGCTGGTGCAGCATCCCGAGCTGGCGCAGCGGGTGGCGCGTTTTTGTCCCCTGCCGGAGGGGAGGACCGCTGATGCGCTTGACGCTTAACGACATGGAAATTGCCTTCGCGCCGAAGATGCAGACATTGGACGAGGCGGCGCGCACGCTGGGGCTGACGCGCATCGAAGCCAGAATGTTTGAGCGCTTCTATGGACTGCGGCAGTTTCCTCATGACAAAAGTCAGGATCTGGCCGGTCTTATCGCGCCCGCGCTACAGAGCATCGTTCGACGCCACGCGGCGATTGTGGATAACATCAGGCTCTGCGTGCATTGCCATACCATTCCCTCCGTCACGCCCTTTGGCGCGCCGATTTTGCCCGCGCTCGTCAGGCAGATCGTCGGGGATCACGCCGAGTACGCGGGATACACCATGAGCCATTGCGCCACCGGACTCGTGGCGCTGGAGCAAATTGCCACCTGGCTCGGTGACGAGGAATACGCGCTGGTGATCATCGCGGAGAAGGCGTTCCATCCCAAAGTCCAGTTCATCGCCGACACGACTATCATGGGCGAGGCCGCGTGCGTGCTGCTGGTATCGAGACGCCCCGGTCCGGTGCGCCTGATCGGGACGACAACAACGCGCGATGGCCGGTTCAGCATCAATAGCGGCCACTTTACGGACACCTGCCCGGTGCATTTTTCCCATATCTACACCGATTTTGTGTGCCGCCACATCACCGAGAGCCTGGCCAACGTCGGTCTGGACTTTGAGGATATAGCTTATATTGCGCCTCATAACGTTAACCTGGCGTCCTGGAAAGAAATTGAAAGAACGTTGTCTTTGCCATCCGGCAAAATAGTGATGGAGAATATTCCTTTGTACGGCCACTGTTTCGGCGCCGATCCATTTATCAATTTGCAGCACCTGATAAAAACAAAACAAATAAAACCCGGCGACAAAGTCCTATTAATGAGTATTGGTTTAGGGGTTACAGCGGCCTCCGTTATTGTGGAATATGCTCCTGAGATGAATTAACGCGCCGTGCGCAATCTGAATCAATTCAATAACTCGACAAGGATTAGACTGCAGTCAGGAAATAGAGTGCAGCGTCATTGATCGGCTGAGGGATAATAGTGAAAAAGGATGAATATCACCTGAACGTATTGGATAAAAGCCTGGAGAAATTTTATTCCGCAGGTTTAATGCTCGAAGATAACGTTCAGGAAGGCGTCAATTATATTAAGGATGATCTCTTATTAACGTTATCTCATACCGGCTTGCCCGATAAATATAATCCCTGGCGAGATCATGCTGCGGCATTGCCGTTCGATATGCGTCACTTCCCCACCTATTTACGCGTCGTGGAATATATTTCGCGTTCGGACGCCAGCTGTTTACTCTCTCTGCCGGGCACTTCTCTCGCCTGCCGGGCCGTGCAGATGCTGGGCAACGACGCGCAGCAGGAACATTTTTTTTCCCGTTTCCTGACGCAGCCCTCCTGGACCTTTTTCGCGGTGAGCGAACCAGAGATTGGCTCTGATGCCGCGTCGATTACGACGCGCCTCGACAGCAGTGAACAGGGGCTGACGCTGACGGGCAGCAAAATGTTTATCGGCGGCGCGCAGATTGCCAGCATTGGTCTGGTGTTTGCGCGACACGGCGACAGAACGCAACTGATCATGGTGGAGCCGAAACAAGCGCCCGCAGCCATCGCCGTCGAACCGCTGGCCGCCTACGGACTTGCCGGTGCGGGGTTATCGCAGATAACCTTTGACGCGTTCCCCGTTCAGCCTGAACACATCCTGGGATTCACCGCCAGCCCCCTGCGACAGGGCATGAATGCGCTGACGCAGGTCTTCGAGAAGCATCGCCCCCTCGTCGCCGCGATGGCGCTGGGCACCGCGCGCGGTTTTCTGGAGGCGCTCGACCGGGAAAATATCCCTGAAACCGCGCTGTGGCGGGAGTACCACTCGCTGTACGTCCGCCTGATGGAAGTGGGTGAACACTTTCAGCAACAGCGTTCACGCGTCTGGCAAACCAGTCAGATCAAACGACAGGCCACGGCGTTCGTCGAACGGGTCGCTCACCGGCTTCCTCATCTTCTGCCCACGGAACAGTGGGTGAATCAGCCGGGCCTCATGAAACGATACCGCGATGCTTTCGCCTTTGAATACATGGAAGGGACGTCTCATATCCAGTTGCTCAACGGCTGGCGCGGCTTCCTTGCCGATAAGGAGCAGTGATGAGCCTGAGCCTGCATCCCCGGCACATCATCTGGAATACGTTTGGCGAACTGGAGCCGTTTAATCCCGCCTGGCTGGATGAAGTCGATCACTGGGAGGATTACGTCGCCGCGTTTTTTCAGTCGAACGGGCTGCCGTGGGATCCCGCTCAAAGCCAGGTGGTCGAGTGCATTACCGCCGAAGACAAAGCGCCGTTCGTCCGCATGATGGATCGTTTATTGCCGTCGCTACAGGCCGTCACCGACTGCCGGGATATCGATGTAGTGATGCTGGCGCACTGGACGCCAGATCTTCATCTGGGAACGTCCGTCGTCAATCATGTTATCCACCAGTTGGATCTCAGCGAACAGAGTTTTGCGCTGGCCATCAGCGACCGTGGGCTGTCCGCCCCGCTTTTCGCCTTTGACGCACTGCATCGTTATCTTCGGCAAAACGCCCGACGAGGCTTGCTGCTGATTGCCGACCAAAAACATTTGCTCTATCGCTCCCCGCTAATGCGCCGTCTCGCGCCGCATAACAGCGCCAGCATTGTCGCCGTGAATCGGGACGACGAGGGCTGGCGCTATCTGGGTTATCAACGCAGCGAGCTAAATGCCTCAGGAATAGCGGCACATTGCGACGGGATAAAACAGCATTTCGGTCTAACGGATCACTATCGTCTCGTCGCCAGTCCCACCGTGCTGTCGCTGCTGCCCGCACACGAACACCCTCTCCCGGCGGACGATCGCCTGTTGTGCACCTCGCTGTTTGCGGCCCTGGCGCAAGGCGACACGCGCTACGATCACCTGCTGCTGCTGCAGGAAGAGACGACGATCACCGCATTGGCGTTTCAGGGAACGGAGAACAGAGCATGCGACTGACCCGCATGGCGGATGACATCCCTACGGCGCGCGTAGACGCAGTCGATATCATTCAAGCGGCCGGCGGCAGCCGCAGCGAGGCTCGCGTATTCAGCAAACTCTTCGGTATCGAACATGTCGCCGCGCTGCCGCGTACGGACTCGCTCCTTAATACCTTTTTGTCTCTGCTGGACAGGCTTGATGTGAGCGCCGACGAGACGCCGATCGATACGCTGATTTACGTACATGCCCTGCCGATTCAGCCCATCGAAGGGGAAGGCCTGACGACAGCGCTGATCCGTCGTCATCCGGCGTTAACACAGGTGAAGCACCGCTACGAGATTGATCAACACAACTGCGGCGGCGGATTTTGGGGACTCAAGATGCTCCAGTCTCTTTTTCGGGCCGGGCTGTCGCAGCGGGCGCTGCTGGTGTTAGGCGACTCGCTCAGCACGTTCGCGCTGGGGGAGCGTTATATTCCCGGCTGCACGATTCTTGGCGACGGCTTCGTCGTCATGCTGCTGGACAATCAGGATGACGGGATACAGTTGACGCCTCCTTTTATAGAACATCGCGCTGAATTCTGGCCTGGACTCTTTGTCGAATCGCAGCAAAAAAGCGCCTTTTATGCCGAGCACAACGCGATGATGGATCACGCGCTGAAAGAAATTGAGTTTTCATTTCAGACCCATGACACGTTGCTACCGCACAATATCAACCGTCTGACCTGGCTCAACTTCACACGGCTCCATCCTGAATTCGAAGCGCGTATCGATACCCGGTTATTGCCGGAGGTGGGCCATTGCTGTGCGGCAGATCCCTTTTTGCTGTTGAGCCGCCGACTGGAAAATAGTCAGCCCTTATCAAAACGCTGCGGCCTGCTGTCCATCGGCGCGGGTGCCTTTATCGGGGCGTGCAGCGTCCTCCCAGACCCACAGCGCATTGCCGGATGATAAGGAGCAAACGTGATACGACCTTATACCGCCCTACCCACCGTTGACGTTGAGGAAAAGCGTCTACGTGCGATCGGCATTTTAAAGACGGTGGAGGAAGCGGTCGCCGCCAAGGGCGATGTGGTCCGGCTTCGATTCGTCAACAGCGCCGATTTGGTCGTGCTGGGCGGCGCCCGTCATGTGCGCTATTGGCAGCAAAATGACGATCTTTTCGGTAAGGACGTCATGACTCTTCCGTCCTCCGCGGCCGTTGGCCGCCTGCTGCTGGGAGATGCCCTCACGTTTGCTCAGGATGGCGATGAATGGCGGCAGCGCAGAAAACTCACCGTGCCGCGTGTCAATCCGAAATGCGCGTCGTTGCAGCAGTCTGTGACAGAAAGCGCGGACTGGCTCGTCAGCCAGTTCGCCACATCGGCGCCCGTGGCACTGCGCGATCTGACGCTTGAGTGGGCGGTGCGCGCGGTGATGCCGCCCTTTATCGGCCATCTCTGTTCGCGCCGGGAAGGCCAGCGCTTCGCCACGGAAACCCATCAGGCGTTCTACGCGCTGATCCAGAAAGCCGCTACCGTTGATCGAGAGACGTTGCTTCGCGATCCCATCCTGCTGAATTATCGTCAGCGCCTGCATACGCTAGTGGAAGCGAGCCTGCTCGGCATTGCCGACGAGCCGGATACGATGCTGGCACAGCTTTACCATGCCCTCGACGTCGCCCGCTACCCGGAGCGCAAAGCCTCGCTGGTGAATCAGGTGATGGGCAATTTGTCAGGCAGCATTGATAATCCGGCCACCAGCCTTCAATGGTGTCTGATCCATCTGGCCCGGCATCCCGACGTGCAGGCGCGGATCGCTCAGGAAACGCGCGCGCTGCCCCCCGACGAGATCAGCCTGCAAAAATGCCCGGTTACGCTGGCCGCCGTCAAAGAATCGCTGCGGCTGACGCCGGTCTCATCGCTGGTGGAACGGACGGTATTACAGGAGATTGAGATCGCGGGTTACCGCATCCCCACCGGCACCGCGATCCTGTTCTCCCCCTGGCTGGTGCATCATGACGCCCGCCTCTGGCCCGAACCGATGCAGTTCAATATCGATCGTTTTCTCCAGGGACCTATCCCGCCCTACCACTACTTTCCTTTTGGGACGGGTAAACGCCACTGCGTAGGGATGTCACTTTCGCTGCATCAGTTGGTGATAACACTGGCTCGACTCTCGCGACGCTGCCGATTCCAACTGGCCCCCGGAACGCGACCGGTGGATCTGCGCCCGGAATTTGGTCTCAGCCTCGCGCCGCGGGGCGATGTGTCCTTGACGGCCTCGCCTCTGGCGACCCCGCTTTCTCATGGTTCTTTTTAAATACGCGCTACGGAGGTCCTATGACCCGCTTAAACACTGTTTTTTCCCTCGCGTTGCTTTTTAGCGCCACCCTCAACGTCGCTTCTGCGGCCGACATTGAGAAACAGATAGCCCTGTCTTCTTTTGACGAACTGGAATTATCGAAAGGGCTTTCCGTCACACTCAAATGCGCGGATAAGCCTTATGCCGTGGCCATCGCATCTCAAAAGGTATTGGATCAATTGCAGGTCAATTCGGCGAGCAAGAAGCTAAGTTTGACGGGCGTGACCCGCGACATAGACGGATGGGATCTCTCAGACAATAAAACAGACCTGACGATTTTTACGGACAAACCCGTGCGGTCGATTAAAACCACCTTTGGCGTCAACCTGAAGGTTGATGCCTGCGCCCTCAGTACGGAGCAGGTGACGGTGGAGGGCAGCATGGGCTCCACGATAGCGTTGAGCGGCAACCTTCATCGTCTGGATGCCAAGCTGGCGATGGGCGCGAAACTGGTCAACGACACCCATGATCTGGTGGTCCAGTCAGCCCACATGAGCGTGGCGATGGGCGCGGAAGCGGACCTGTGCCGCGCGCGGGAAGTCTCGGGCAGCGCCGCGATGGGCGGACTCGTCTATATAGGGACAGATACGCACAACACATTGACCAGCGAGATGGGCGCGACGGTGCTGACCCGCGATTGCCAATAATCCCCCGCGATAGGCACGCGGCGCTCCCGTCCAGCGGAGGATACGGACACTGATGAGAGGCTGACGCAGACAATGAAGCCTCAAACTCTCCGTAGCGCTCTCCCTATCCGTGGAGCGCTATCGCGCTAAACCTTCGCCCATCCCCCACACTAAAACGGCATGATATTCGCCTTTTTATACATCATGCCGTTCATCCCCAGAATAAATTCCCCTGCTGAATTCGACAATCACGAATGATGGCCCGATATTCTCTTCGACGCCTGGGAGACCCGGTCACCCATAGCCATTAATTAAAATATAAATAATGACCCGACTTAGTTTCCCCGTGACATGAGACGCGAATTAACAATAAGACAAGGCGTATTTCATCTCTGTGGAGATAATATAAATTCACTCTCAATAAAAATAAAATCAACCTCATTATTTTCGCTTTATTTTTAGAAATAACTCTCGACAATACTGATTATTTCCGGATTAGCTGGATATCTATTGGCTATTTATTCCCTTCTCCAAACTCAAAAACACCTGATATCTCGTGCCCTTGCAGCAAGTTTTGTTATTTATTTTTCTCACATCATGAAAAATAAATAAATTCATTCAATCCAATGTTGATTATCAGAATAGCCAATGCTAATTATGTATTAAGCGTAAATATTCTCGTGGGGTGACATCATGTCACCCTAGTCCGTTTATTGCTTATGACTAGACAATATATGCCCCTTGTTTGCCTTCGCGGTCACGTTATTCGCAAGCGGGTGATGTTTATTTGAAATATTCTTCCATGGAAAGGAGGCAACATGTCGGGTCCATCCGCCGCCGTCACGTCTTGTGAACTCACGACCAACCCGGTGCTGCTGGGAGGGGAAAACCGCTCGGGCACCACGCTGCTCAGCGTCATTCTCGATTCACATCCGGACCTCGTGGTCGGCCCGGAGCTCGACTTCACGGAACCGGTCAATCTGGGGCCGCATATTCTGGCCGTTTGCGACTATTTGGATGCCAACGAACACCTGCTCGTTGGCGCTACGAAGGAAACGTTCGCCCCGAGTGGTACGACGGGGTGCATTTTGTGGTTCAGTGTGAACGCTTCGGTCTCGATCGTCATGAAGTCAGAGCACAGGTGAAGAGCCTGATGGCCAAGTGCGGACGGGATCTTTCCGCACTGGACGATCGCTGCCGTCTTATCGAGTCGATGGGAGAGCGTCGACGCCAACAAACGGGAACGCAGCGATGGGGGCTGAAACTACAGCGAAGAATCAAGGATATCGGCACCTATGCGGCAATCTGGCCTGAGGCCCGATTTATCCATATCGTGCGCGATGGGCGGGATCTGGCGGCCTCTCACCTCAAGACCGTTCCCGACTGGGGATACCAGACGATTGCCGAAGCCGCCAACGGCTGGCTCGAGATCGTCGCCCACGCGCGTCTCACCGCACCGGACTCACGTTATCTGGAAATCCGCTATGAAGATCTGGTGAACCATCCGCGCGAGACGATTGCGCAGATGCTGGATTTTCTGGGGCTGCCGTGGAATGAAGCGGTCATGCGCCATGCCGATCAGAACCATGCCCTGTTCGACAAACCCTGGGGCCATCCTTCCGCTGATACGGCGCGTCAACCGCTCTACCGGGGGCGGAATGGACGCTATTTGCAGGATCTCAGCCCAACGCAAATTGCTGAATTCGAGCACATCGCGGGTGCCGAACTAAAACGTCTGGGCTACGAGCTGTAAGCTCATCAACGATCCGTGGAGAGCATGGCGATGCAGGGTTTACAGGATGTCTCACAGCGGCTGCCACGCAGCTTCCACCTTCTTCTCACGGGCCAGTCGCTCTCTTTGGTGGGGACGCAGGTCACGCACCTCGCTCTCCCACTGACGGCGATCAACCTCAATCATGCCAGCCCGTTCGAAACCGGCGTTCTGCTTGCCTGTAGCAGAACGCCGTACCTGTTGCTCGGGCTGTTTGCCGGTCTGCTCGTCGACAGCTACTCGCACCGTCTGCTGCTGATGACGGCCAACATCATCATGGCGCTAACGCTGGCTAGCGTGCCGCTGGTTTTTTTTCTGTCCGGACAGGTCAGTATGTGGCACCTCTATACCGTCGCCACGCTGACCGGCGCCGCGATGGTGGTCGCCGACGTCACCTTTCTGGCCTGGGTACCCGCGCTGGTGCCTTACCTGCAACTGACAAAGGCGCAAAGCAGGCTGGAGCTCGGGCAATCCGCCGTCATGGTGATCGGCCTGCCGATCGCCGGATGGCTGATTGCCGCCACGTCGCCCGCCGTGGCGATACTGGCGGACTCCTTTTCCTTCCTGCTGATGTCGGCCCTGCTGCCCTTCGTCGCCACCGCGTCGGCGCGTCGGCGGCTTAGCGTCAGCACTGTCAGTGACGCCCCCACAGGCGGCGCGCTGGCGCGTATTTTGAAGGAGGCGGCCGAGGGCATCCGATTTTTGATTCAGACGCCGCCGCTGCGCGCGTCCACGTTCGCCACCGTCACGCTGATTTTCTTCTACAGCGCCTATTCCGCCGTTTTTATTCTCTATCTCTCCGACCAGTTGAAACTGACCTCGACCGAGATTGGCATCGTCACCAGCGTTGCCGCCATCGGCTGCGTCGTGGGCGCTCTGCTGGCCCGCCCGATAGCAAGAGTTCTGGGACTGGGCCGCACGCTGGTCGCGGCGATCCTCATCAGCGCCGTCGGCGCCATGCTCTGTCCGCTGCTGCCGAACATCCTCGTCGTCGGATTATCCCAATGCATCATGTGGATCGGCATACAGACCTACAACGTCCATCAGGTCCCCATCCGTTATGCGTTGGCGCCAGCAGAAATCCACGGACGGGTAAACGCCAGTATCCGTACGCTGGTCTGGGGCCTGGCGCCGTTAGGCGCGGTGGTCGGTGGCGCCTGCGGGATGCTGCTGGGAACGCGAACGACGCTGTTTGTGACGGGCGTGCTGATCGCCGCCGCCGCCGTGTGGATTGTCATGTCGCCGCTGTGGGCGGTGCGCGAACCTCAACTGGCCGCGCTCCGAAACGAAACCGCCCCCGCCTGAGCCTTTTCATCCTTCACCGATACAGGGAAACGTTCATGAAGTTCACTGATATAGCCTCACTTAATCTGCCTGCGGGACGCCTCACCGCCTGGCGCGTACACGGCCCTTCCGCCACCGACGCCCGCTGGGTCAAAGATTCTCGCCGGGCCTCCTGCCTTCAGGAAGCGAGCATCATGGGTGCGCTGGATGACAGAGACAACGGCTTGTCCACGGCGGCCTGGCTGGGATGCGCCTTCGATATGTCGGCCGACTTGAACGCTTCGGCCTTCATGACAGCTATCCGTCAATGGATTGACCGTCATGAAACCTTGCGCAGCCACCTGATCCCCGTCGGCCCCTCTCACGCCGACCGGCGGTTAACACGGATAACGCTGGAACCCGACGCTATTGAGATAACCCCCGGCGAGGCGGGCGATTTTACCGACGCGACAGCGTTGGCGAGCCATCTCGAGTCGCTGTTCGATGGTGAAGTCGGCCCCCTGCACTGGCCGGGCTATCTCTTTACCACCCTCAGTCATTCTGAAGCCACGACCGTCTGCCTCGCGGTGGATCACACGCTGATCGACGGCTATTCCCTTTTCCAGATCCCCGGCGAGATCCATACCTTGTACGCCGCCGCCCTGTCCGCATCGGATGAGAATCCCTCTCAGCCCGCCCTTCCCGGCGTCGCCAGCTATCTCGACTTCGCCGAGGCGGAACGAAAGGCGTCGGAGGCGCTTACCGCCAGCCATGAAGGCATTCTGCGCTGGAAGACCTTTGTGGCGGAGGGAGACGGTCGTCTGCCGCCGTTTCCTCTCCCTTTGGGCGCCGCGGGCGATGGTGTGACCGAGCAACCGAGCGGCCACGCCAGAGTGTTCGATAAAGAGGAGGCCAACACATTTGCACAGATTTGCCGGTCTGCCGGAGGCGACATTTTTTCCGGACTACTGGCCTGTCTGGCAAAGTCCGCCAGTGAACGCACAGGCCAGGACGCCTTTCGCACCATGGTCCCCTTCCAGACGCAGACCGCGCAGCGCCAGCCGTCGGTGGGCTGGTATGTTGGAATGGGACCGGTGGCTTTTCCAATCGATGTAAATCGCTCATTTGCGCAGACACTCCGTGCGGCGGCAGACGGACTGGTAGGCGTCAAAGCGTTGGCCCAGATACCCATGACCCGCGTGGCCGAGCTTCTCGACCAGCCTCTGCGCGATCCCTTTATGATCTCCTACATGGAGCTGCGGCGTATCGCAGGCGCGCGCGAGTGGAAGACGTGGCAGGTCAAAAGCTTCCGCAGCCGCAGCGTCGACCCTGACGAGGTGTGTCTATGGTATGTCCGCACGCATGAGGGTCTGTTCATCAACTATCGCCATCCCGCCACTCAGCAGGCCGCCGAGACCATCGCCGACTATCTCGCACGGACACAAGCGCTTCTGGCGTCGATTATCGCCACCGGCGATGGGTAAGGCGTCTCCTCTTTTTTGAGGGGAAACCTGTTTCTCAGGGATGAAACAGGCGCGGTCGGCAATAAAAAGTCGACCGCGGAGCTTAAGACTGGATGCGGGCATATCATAGGCTCTGTGGAAAAAGATCGCTTCGGGAGTGACGGTCCGTCGTTTATTGATTCAAACACAGAGCCTGTGCTTCCTGGCATTAGAAGCGCTCGCCTCTGCCAAGTCGGCGGCCGTCGGCCATGGTATGGAAGAGAAGCCCGGCAATCCGGTAGGAATCAACACTTAGCGGAGTCGTTCGAGCAGGCCGATCTCCGCCGAAGAGTCGCTTCGAGATCAAAAAGTTTTCGCGTCTGCCAATCGGAAACTCGCGCCATAACGAGATCATTCACGATTCCACTTCATCTTCATGGACTCCCCCTGAACAGGGTCCTCTAGCTGGATGGTATCAGTCCAGAGAGAAAAAGAGTGTGTCAGAAAGCGAAGGATTACCGGTACGCAACAGCATAGTCCCTTGCAGGGGCTGCAACACTACCGCCGCCACAGTGCGCTCACGCCTGATATCACCGCTGTCCGCCACACAAACCGGCGGCGTACTGAAAAGATCAAAGCACATGTCAGGCCTGATCGCCGGCTGTTGCAGAAACTCTCTGGTCTGATCCAGCCGCAGTTGAGAGGAGTTTCGGGCGAAGATATTGATCTCATCCTGTGGGATAAAGTCCGCGTGCAGAAAATGATTCGTGTGCGCAGTCACCGTGCCTTGCTCTGCTACACGCAGCTTATTATCAAGGCTTTCCACACAAACCGCCCGCCGACCATCGCAAAAGGTAAAAGATCGCGAGCTGGATAAGGGCAGTGTTGCAAGAGTTTCGAGAGCCTCGTCAACGCTGGCGCAGTTGTCCAGCAGATGACGGACGGCTAGATAAGGCGGAATACCTTCCTGCCATTTCCCCCCCAGCACCATATTCAGCCCGATGGCGAGGCCCGCGCTGTTCACCCCGAGGTAACCCAACAGCCCGGCAAAACTCAGCACCAATGAACGTCGCTGTGGGGTGATTATGTGCAGAACGCGAATAAAATCATCCAGATTGCCGTTAAGATCGACAGTTTGCGCCAGCAGAGGTTCGCCTTTGTGCGACGCCAGAGTCGAGCAATCGCCGCCGGTATTGATACGGTTATAACCCAAGATTTCCCGTCGAAGTTGCAACAGCCAGGCGAGATCGCTAGGAATGCCCGCTCCGATCGACAACCCATTAATTTCTTCGGAAATATCAGGGAGCCAATGGCTCACCATCGCTCGGTAAGCAGCGATTTTTTCACGGAGGCAGTCCAGCGATATTGGGCGGTCACTCAGGGGTTGTAGGCGGCATAGCCCTTCATTAACAAACTGCCGCAGCGCGTCGCAACAGCGTTCACCGTGTTGAATGCCCCGTGACAGGGCATCTCCTTCCAGATGAATAATGAGATTGTCGCGACTCATTCTGCTTTCGTCTCTTGGGAGGCGGACTGAGCAGCCTGCAACATAGCTTTAACGTCGGGCCATTCATGCGCCAATACACTGTAAAAGATCGCGTCACGGCGGCGATTGTCCGGCATAAAGTTAAAGCTACGCAGCGTTCCTTCTTCCGTGGCACCAATGTTGCGAAGCCCGGCACGAGCACGGGTATTCAGCACATCCGTTTTGAACTCCACTCGGATGGCCTTCAGCGTTTCGAACGCATGGCACAACAGCAGATATTTCGCGTGACGGTTGATGCCAGTACCGCGAAAGGCTTGCCCCAACCACGACCAGCCGATCTCCAACCGAGCCTCCTGCTCCGCCATCGAGCCAATGCTCATACTTCCGGCAACCTGCCCGGAAAGTTTGTCGATGATGGTGAACACCGCTCGGCTGCCGGACGCCTGATCGCGTAACATGGCATCAAAAAACGTCGAAAACTGCGCATCCGTATCGACGCGGAACACAAAGTATTGCCAAATCTGGCTGTCACGCGCCAATTCGCGCATGGCTTGACGATCGCTTTCCTGTACTGCTCTTAGTAGTACTCGGTCATTTTCCAGCGTTGCTGTAGCGTTCTGATTCCAGCTCATTTTTTCTGCCCTCTCTCGGTGGGTTTATACAGCAATGTATTTGCTCAAAATCTGAGTAACATCGGCCAGGCTATTCATCCTGGCGAGGTCATCTTCGGTCAGAAAAGCCAGACTGATGTTCATCTCATGACAGAGTGACGTAATAAATAAGATCTTGTTCAATGAGGTGAGTCCGTAGGCATCGCGCATATTCAGCGAAGCGTCTATCTGTTCAGCCGCTAACGGTGTCGTCAACGTGGCAGAGAGGCTTTTACGGGCAGCAGGTTCCAGCGCAGCAAAGGCGGTTTCAGCGTTCATAGACAGTTTCCTTAAACAGAGGTGATGAGTTGTTGCTGGTAACGCTCAAAAATTATTTTACGCAACGGCTTGAACTGTGATGACAGCAGGCCGTTTTCAATGGTGAACGGCTGTTCAGCAATAATGTAACGGGCGACATATTCATCTTTTTCTGCCGCCGTATTGGCTTTCTTTACTCCATCGTCGATGCCGGCAGCATCGGCAACGACACTAACCGGCGAGATCACTGCCACCAGCTCAGTTTGCTTCGGGCTGAAAATCACACACTCCGCAATCAAATCACAGTTTTTCAGACGCGTTTCAATGGGATGTACATCGATCTTTTTGCCGTTACCCAGCACGATGACATTGTCAGCTCGTCCCCGGATATAGAGAAAGCCCTCTTCATCGACATAGCCCAAATCCCCGGTACGCACTCCGCCGTCGGCAGTGAACATTTTTTCCGACGCACCCGGATCCGCATAGAGATAGTGGGTGTTGACCGGGTAGCGGCTGTATACAATGATCGCGCCTTCCGTATCTATCTCCACCCGCTTATCTGACAGTACTTGCCCTACACTGCCGGGGCGGCTAGCGGCCGGGTGATTCTTGCTTACGATGCAGGTCTCGTTCATGCCATAGCCTTCGAACAATGGCAGCCCAATCTGATGAAACAGTCGCACTGTCGCAGGATCAGCCGGTGCGGATCCGGTCCACAAATAGCGGATCTTATTACCAAACAGACGCTGGCCTTGCGTCGTCATCGTTGCCACATCACCGTCCGCCTTCTCGATATGACGCCGAGCGGCATCAAAGACCGCTGGAACCCCCATCACCACGGTCGGGTTAAGCTGTGGCATAACGAAAAACGCCGCCTGATAGTTGGTTAGAATTATGTCGTGTCCAAATTTTAACGCGGAATAAATCCAGTAACGCTGTTGCAACAAGGACAGAGGCAGAAACACCAACAGGCTATCTTGTGGACCATGAGTAAACAGGGTTTGCACATCGCGCAAAGAAGAATCGATACTGCCAACAGTGGCAGCCAGCCCTTTTGGCACGCCGGTGGAGCCAGAGGTGAATTTGACCGTTGTGGTTTCATCAGCGGCATAGCTGACCGGCGGTAATGTGGAGGGGTGTTGCGTGAGAAAAACATGAATTTCATCAATATAGCGGAGACTAGCTATCTCGTGATTATGCGGCTTATCGGTGAAAAGCCATTTCAGTTGATAGCGTTGGACCAACGCTTCCGTCGCCTCAAATTTGCCCGGGTCAAACCCTGCGGTACGTACTTTGATACGCAGCGCCGCCAGGTCGAGCAACACCCATTCAAGGCAGTTATCTGCCAGAATACCTATCGTATCTCCGGCACGAACCCCTTGTGCCAGCAGGCCATTCGCCACCTGCCCTACCTTGTCGTAAAGCGCCGTCAGCGGGATGGTTTTGCGCTCGCTGAGGGTGGCGATAATTAGGTTTCCATCCGGCGAAGGCGGATGATTAACGATGTCATTAATCAGGGATGCACTCATTCGCTCGTTCCTCGTGTCGCGATATGTGCAGCCATGCTCTGCACGGTATTAAACTGATACATAGACTCCAGCGGTAGCGCCACGCCAAAGGTTTTACGCACAATAGTAAGAATGCGCAGCGCGCTCAGCGAATTACCGCCAACGCTGAAAAAATCGTGGGTACGGTTGAGCTGCCTGACTGGTAGAACAGACTGCCAGATGCTCTGCAACTGGTCTTCAATAGCACCATTTTCCTCGCTCCGTGCTTCTGGCTGCGCGACCGTATCGCTCAATGCCAGCTGGCTAAGTGCTTTGCGATCCACTTTCAGATTGCGATTCAATGGCAGCGCTTGATGCCAGCAAAAACGAGACGGGATCATGTAATTCGGCAGATGCTGGTTGAGCGTCTGGCGTATCCGCTCCGGATTCAAACCCGCTTCGTCACCGACCAGATGTGCTACCAACATATCGCCGTTGGCACTTTTCACCGCCACCACAGCCGCCTCGTTAATCCCCGAAAGCGCTGCCAACGCGGCTTCGACGTCACCAGCCTCAATGCGGTAACCATTAACCTTGATCTGCAAATCCACCCGCCCAAGGATCTCAATGTTGCCGTCAGGCAGATAACGTCCTAGATCGCCGGTGCGGAAGCTACGAGACCGAGTTTCCGGACTCTCAAGGTAACGCTCGCGGGTTCGCGGCTCATCACGCCAGTACCCCGGAGTAATTCCCATACCGCTGGCCAGGATCTCCCCTGCTACCCAGTCTGGGCAGAGCGTTCCGTCAGGATGGCAAATCAGGCTTTGGTTATTAGCGTTGGGACGACCGTAGGGAATTACTTGAGCTGCACAATTCTCAGCGCTAATCGGATGGCAGATATTCCAGATGGTGGTTTCGGTAGGACCGCCGAGCGACCACTGACGGATCGCGGGCTGTTTCGCCAAGATCGCCGCAGGAAGGTTCGGAGGAATACGGTCGCCGCTCATCATCAGAAGACGCAACGATGACGGCATCGCATCGCCGTGATCGTGCATCATCCGCACAATGGCTGGCACCGAATTCCACACGCTAACCCGGTATTGAGCACACAGCTGCGCCCAATGTTCAGTATCGCCGCTTTTATCCGCATCAGGGATCACTAGCGCCGCACCCACCGACAGGGCACCGAAAAGATCCCACACAGAGAGATCGAAATTTAAGGCACTGATGGCAAAAAAGCGATCTTCCGGTGTGATGTCAAAACGACGCTGGCAGTCATCCACCACATTGATCACATTGCGGTGCGTCACCATCACTCCTTTTGGCTGTCCGGTGGTGCCAGACGTATACAGCACGTAGGCCAGATCATCTGGTGTGGCCTCCGCATCACACGGCATCAGTGTCCAGGTTCCCGGCTGAGGACGGCGTAGATCGAACTGCGGCAGGCCGCAGTCTATATCGACATTCGTCAACACCAGTCTCACTTCACCATCTTGCAACATATAATCGCGGCGAGCAGCGGGCAAGTGGGCGTCGATAGGCAAATAAGCTGCCCCTGCCAACACTATGGCCAGGATACCAATGACATGTTCCGGCGATCGTTCTACCACCAGCCCCACCAGCGTATTGCGTTGCACGCCCTGTGATTTCAGCCACTGCACAACTTCAGCTACGCGATTGTAGAGCTCGCCGTAGCTTAACTGGCGGTCCAGCGTGCAAAGCGCCTGTGCGGCGGGCTGCTGTCGTGCACGGAGGACAAAATCATCCCCCAGCATACGCGGCGTCACTGCCGACTGAGTTGCGTTAACCGCTTCACGTCGCTGACGCTGATCGTCCGGTAGTAGGTCAAACTGCGACTGGTGCCAACTTTTCGCCTGGCAAAGCAGACTGATCATCCGCTGATAACCTGCCGCCAGTGCCGTAAAGAAGCCCTCAGGGAAGCTTTCCTCAACACCATCCAGCCGGATAATTAACTTGTCATGCTGTTCAAAAACGAAGACATCTATCAGTACTTGCGGCGTTTGACTAAGGGTAAAAACTTCCTCACCAAACAGCTCCAGCGCATCTCCGTTTACCCCTTCCAGCGCGCCCAACGTGCAGTTAAACGTGTAGGGCGTTCGGGCGGCCGCCAGCCCGCGTTGACGGGCTAACTCCTGCATCACCTCAATGCCGGAAAAATGGCGATGGTCCACATCCTGATGCAGGCGATGTTGTAGTGCGCTCGCTCGCTCGGAGAAAGTCAGTTGTGCATCGCGCATCACTTCCACCAACAGCGGAGCGGAGAAAGGCCCAATGGAGCGAAACGCCTGTGGGTGGATAGGACGGCGTTCTGAAACGGTAACATTCAGGGTGAAGTGATCCTGAGCCCCCCAGTAGTGGAGGGTCTCGGACCATGCGGTCATCAGCACAGCAGCGGGTGTCAGCTGATGCGCATGAATTTGTATCTTTAACGCTTGCCAGGGACCGGCTTCCAGCGACACTACCCGCTGGCTGAAACGTGATGTCAGATCGCTCGGCTTCGTGGTCTGCGGCAAATTGGGCGCAGGCGGCAGCATAGGGATGCGGGCCAGCCAGTAATCGCGTGAACGCTGCCAGGCGGGCTTCCCACGCTCATTTTGCAGAGCATCAATATGGTCGTTAAATGTCAAGTAACCGACCGCGTCCTCCTCCCCCTGATAATAGCGATACCAGTGATGGAACAGCAGAAACATGCTGATACCGTCAACAATCATACCGTCGTGATTGATGAACAGTACCATCCGATCATCGGCGAGCAGCGCAACATTTACCTGCAACAGCGCGCCTTCTGTCGACAACATCAGATGGGATTTCTCGTCACGTAGACACGCCCGTGTCCGCTGTCGCTGTTCCTCCGGTAACCCACGCAAATCGTGGCGGATAATCACGGGGACGTCATCACTGATAAACTGGGCATTGTCGTCTAAGATGCGTAGGCGCAGCGCAGAATGCGCCGCCACCACTTGCTGAAGCGCCTGTTCCAACCGCGCAACGTCCCAACATCCTTCGATTTCATGGCAGACTTGATTCGCCACTCCGCCACCGTCAAAAAGCCGTGAACGTCCGCGGTAATAGGCTTGCTGTAATGGCGTCAGTGAGAAACTGTCCGCACGCTGTTGCAGCCATCCCAACAGCGCTGCCTTATTTTCGCGCAGCGCCGCCACCAAAGACGGCGTAATATTTTGCGTGGCGCCTTCCAGTTTCAGATTACCGTCTAGCTGGCTGATTTTCAGACCAGCCTCTTCAACTTGCTTTAACAGTTCTGCTGGGGTCATTCGGTGACTCCCTTCGCTGCACTGCTCTGCTGACGCGCAGCCTCATCCGCGACTTTGCCTAACGGCTGGTTAAGCAATAAGTCCAACGGGATATCCGCCTGCATCTCGTTTAGCAAATAATATTGCAACGTGACCGCCATCAGTGAGGTGGCCCCCAACTCTGACAGTCGCTGTGAAGGTTGGGGGTTGACGTTGGGCAACAGCGTCGTTAATTTCCCGGCCAGCCAGGCCCAGTGAGGCGTATCCAGCGATGCGTCAGGATCGCTAAAGAAATTGATTTGATGCAGGGTAATTGCGTTGCCCGGCGTAACAATCTCCGCCTGCTGCGGCCAGTCATCCGCTACCGGATTACCCAATGCCGCCGCCAGATGGCCAGAAAAACGCGGCATCAGCGGTTGAGCAATGCGTGAAAGTAGCTGCGCCGCCGCCAATTCCAGCGCCAGCGAGGTACGATATTCGTCTTTCCAGTCAGGGATGGCCGCCAGTTGCTGCTGGGATTGCGAAAAGATCAGGGTATCCTGTACCAGCAATTTCAGCTGTTGCGCCGCACGGCGCAGTGAAAAACCATCACTGTTCAGCGCGTTCTTCATGCATTGCAGATGACCGTTAAGCTGTGCCCAGAACGCGACCTGCTCTTTGGTCCAGATCCCGGCATCTGGCGCCTGCCCCGCAAAAAGGCGGGCAGTACGTTGACCAAGCTCGTGCAACCAGCCTTGCCATTCGCCAATTAAGGTCTGACGTAGCTCCGTCAGGTAGGCCGCGAGTTGGAAATTGGTGCGCTCCTGCTCCGGGCGAGTCAGACAGAGATAAAAACGTACCGCATCAACGCTTTCCGGAGTGAGGATCTCTTTGCCCCAGACTGCATGGCGGCGACTGGTAGAGAATTTTTTACCGTCAAGCAGATAGAATTCATTGTGATGATAATCGATATCCGGTTGCCATTCTGGGTAAGCCAGCCGATATAGCACGGGGTAAAGAATGCTGTGATAAAAGCTGTTGTCATAGCCAAAAAAGTGAATAATTTTCCAGTTGGAATCAGGTTGGTCCGCTTTCCACGGCTGGCTAACTTTTTTTCCTAACTGTTCAATATCCCACAAAAATCCGTAGCTCATCTCTGGCCATACCCAGATAACCTGACCTTCACCTTCCACCTCAGCAGGAGTAATCCCCCAATCTGATAGATGAGAGAGCGGCACATCCAGTGAATCACGGCTGAAAACCCGCTGCGCCAGCTCGCGCATTCTTGCGGGTACCCGGCCTACTTTGTGGTGCGCTTTGACTGTTTCGGCAAACTGATGTAGCGGCAGCATATAACGCTTAACCATGGCCTTCAGCGGCGGAAGCTGGCTGGCTTTGCTGACGGGCATGTCGAGGTCAGTCACCACATTTGGCTCACCACACTCCTCACAGATGTTGCCGTTAGTGGCATGACCGCAGCCCGGACAGGCACCGGCGACATCCACTTCATACAGATAGTGCCCGCTGTCCTTATCGCACAGTGCTGGCGCTTCTCGCATTTGGACCTGACCACTCGCCACCAGCCGACTGAAAAAGCGCTGCGCACCTTCGGCATAGCCGTCCGCATCGTTAGTCATCGTGTAGTGATCAAGTTCGATATCCATCATGCTCAGCGTCTGGCGGATCTCCTGGGAGTAATGACGCGCCACTTCCGCTGGAGTTGAGCCTTCGCGATTGGCCAGCGCCGCGACATAACTTTGGAAATCGTCGGAACCTGTCATGTGCCACGCCGGATGACCCAACAGTCGCTGGTAGCGCACATAGACATCCGCGCCAAGGTAAGGGCCAGAAAGATGTCCAAGATGCAAATCCCCGTTCGGCGTTGGTGGCGTCGAGAATACAAACTGTGGGCGTGCCGGGTTCTGGCGCTCTTGTGACGATGCAGAACGTGCTGAACTGGCGGCATCACGGCGATATTGCAAAAAGAAAATCAGATCTACCTCGCCGGTGTTTTCCAACACATGGGATTCAAAGGGCGCAAATTGCGCCACACTACCGGCTTTCACTGCATGAACATGGCTGTCAACCAGTAAGGTGCCTTCGCCGCTGACGATAACGAACATCTCTGTTTCATCGTGCTGATGGCTAGCGGAGCGCTCGCCTGGCGCAACCTTGCCCAAGCCTGCCGGAAAATCAAGCCCGTCAAGATGACTGATATCAATGTCAAACATCTGGGCCATATCTGCATTTTCTAAATGATGGATCACCATATTTTTTTCTCCAGTCCTGACAGATGTGGAATTAATTTGATCACTTCAGCGGCGATCGCTGGCGCCAGACGGTAGCCGGAACCATTGCAGCCTGCGGCGTAGATCACACCGTCATCTGCACGAATCACTGTCGGTTCACTGCCGGGGCTATAGGCGTCACAAAATACCCGACCATCGTGAATCTGTTCGGCTAGCGCCGGGGCATATTTCGCGAGGGTTTCGCGCGCGTTAGCGAGGTCGGCTGGAGTGAGTGAGCCGACAGATTCCGGGTCAACATCCCACTCTTTGCAGGTGTAACTGAACAGCCACTGTTTACGGTGATGGCACGGAAGCAAAAAGGCGTCTTCTTTATCAAAGACGACAAGCGGTGCCTGCATTGTCGGCTTGACGTTGATATGCGCAGCAACAATCTTTTTTATCCGCAGGCCTCTGGAGGAAAGGGTTTCACCGTTCAGGGGATGGTTAATCCACGGGCCAGGCACAATAATTGCCTGACGCGCCTGAATATCCACCCCGGAACGTAAGGACAGCCGATAGCACGGCCCTTCTCGCCTCAGTGCCTCTACTTCAGTCCCTTCGAGATAATCAATTTTGTCGCGCAGTTTTTCCATATAATAATTAACCAGCGCAAACACATTGGCATAATTTGCCCCGCCGCCTTTTAATACGCGCAAGTCATTACCAGCTGCCGCATTTAAATCAATCAGATCACTAATGCAATTTATCCTCTGATGAAACCCCACACTCGGAAGATATTTTCCCTCTACGCTTGGGATATTGCGACTTTCCGTTATTAATTCCATCGCAAGCGGATATATCGGCGCACAGTCGTTTATTAACCGCTGATAATAATCATGGCTGTATTCCGACATCTGTCTCACTCTTTCACTACCGCCACGTGGAAAATGCACACCTGCGGAATAAAAAGAGGCACCAGAACCGGAAAGGTTTTTATCAATAATCGCAAGTTTTAAATTAGGGTGATTATTTATCAGTTCTCTGGCGATGGTAGACCCAAGAATGCCCCCACCGACAAGCGCGATGTCATATTTCAGCATAATGTTTCGTTCCTAGAAAAATGCTGCGACTTAACTCAAGAAACCATGTGAAATTCGCTTATATTCTTTTTCATCAATATTCGGGTCTTCCTGCGGGTTATTTTCCGCTGGCGGAGCCCAGTCGATAAAAGAAGGATGTTGAAGCGAAGGATATTCGCCGCACAGTCGGCCCACAATGCGCTGCGCGCGCCATGCATTTAGGCTGAGGTTTAAATCCGGTAGGCCGCGTTGTCCCCGTACCGCATTTTGAACAAAAATATTATTTCCCTTAGGGCCATCCCATTTTACGGCGAAGTCTTTATCCACTACGAATTCTTCTTTTTCGCGGTGAATACGCTCGACCAGCGTGCCGAGAAAACGCTTTTCAGTAGGGGAATAGCCGGTAGCCCAGACCACCACATCAGCTTCTTGGATCTCCGTGCCTAATGAATCAAGATGACAATATTCGAGCTGCCAGCTGTTTCTCCCAGTCGGTTTTACGTTGCTGACTGAGCGACTGGTCTGCATGACAATGCGAGTTTTCCCTGGCGTAATAAAGTTGAGGCTGTAAAGTTTCTGGTAAATTTGGCGCAGCGTCGATTCTGAAATACCGTCGGAGGTTAGAATATTTTCCCGATTGGTACTCTGTCGCAGATGCAACGGCAGCTTGTTAAAATAGTCTGAATAATACGGCATATAAAAATCATTGGTGAAAGTCGAATCATCAATAGGAAAGAAATTACGCCGTCGTGAAATCCAGTGAATGCTGGTCGGCCGGTCACTATCGGGCTTCGACAGTAAATCCAGAAAAACTTCCGCCCCTGATTGTCCACCACCAATAATAATCACCCGTTTTCCGGCCATTAAGCTACTTCTCTGCATATACTGGCTGACATGAAACTGCGTCTTCCCAATATACGCCGTGGCGAATTCCGGCACCCACGGTTGAGTGCCTACACCGATGGAAATATTTTCAGCGGTCAGTTCTCTTTTATCGGTGACAATTTTAAAAACCTTGTCGAAATCAATATTGAGCACCTTCTCACCAAATATAACATTCTCATTTTTTTCAGCGGCCCAGGCTAGATAATTACGGAATTCCCGGCGAGGAACTTCATCGAACTGGGCATTGAGAAAGTGATAAATACGTCCTTTTTCATGCAAATAAGCCAGAAAAGTAAATATATTTGTTGGATCGGCTAGCGTGCTGAGATCTTTAAACAGTGAAACTTGTAACGTAGCCCCCTCGATCATCTGATCGTCATGCCAGGAAAAAGAGGATTTTCCGTCGAGGAAAATATTTTTAATCCCCTGCTTTCCATATAATAGCGACGCCAAACTTAAATTGGCCGGTCCCGCACCAATTCCCAGCAGTTTAAAATGTGGCTGTACATCCTTGCATGATCCGGTCATATATTCTTCCTTCATACATAATCAAAGATAGTTATTCAGCAACTTTGCTTGCATCGACATTTTCAGCAGGGCTGTGTTGATTTTTTCCTATCGAGGTCTCCGTAGCGCAATATCCGCAAACCACCGCGGCGAAAAATGATCCGAGCGAAATAACCGGCCAGATGGCAGTACCAAGTTGCAAATAAAGCCAACCACCAACCACCGGCCCCAACGCGATACCCATGCTAAACATAAAGTGAAAGCTGCCTAGGTAGTGTGCTTTGAGATGTTTCGGTCCGGCATTAGCAGGGAAGGCAAAAAATGCGGGGCCGGAGATGATCTCGCCAACCGACCAGATCAGCGTGCCGACAATCAGCGCCGCAGGGCCGATCGGCACAGCATAAAACGCGACGCCACTGCCAATCAGCGCAAATCCCAGCGCCAGCATTTTACGTCTGGCGTAGTTCTGTGTGATTTTGGTTATAAGCAATTCAAAGCAGATAACAATTACGCCGTTCAACGACACCGCCAGCGTGTACCAAAACAGGCCAATGTTCTGATCTTCTACGTACATGGGCAACGTGGTAATGTACTGCACAAATACAGCTGAATGGCACAGGGTTGCCAGCAAAAAGAGCACAATTCGGCGGTCCGCCAACACGTCCAGATAGCTGCCTCCACATTGTGTGGCAGGTAATGGTGATCCCTCGGTCCTACGGGGTTTACCGGGTAAAGTCAGCATTGCCAGCAGCGCATATAGCCCGGCGATGATCGCCTCGCCCCAGAACAGCCAGGTAAAGCTTTCTCCGCCCCAATGATACAGCGCGTAGCCAATCAGCGGCGCGCCCGTCGCTCCCAAATTTAACCCCAGCCGATAGATGGCGAAAATCATCGTCTGTCGCTCAGTTGGCGTTTGCTGCGAAAGCAGCGTCGAGGACGCCGGTCGAAATAATTGGGCGCAGAGACTAGCTAACGCCACCACCAACAAAATCGTCGTAAAATGATGCAAATAAAGCAGCGCTGCTGTCAGCACCGCCGTGGCACCCATGCTGATCATGGTGGCAGTACGAGCCCCCAGCCGCTCGCTGAGGCTACCGCCCATCAACGCGCCCATTACCGCACCGGTGCCGTAAACAAATAGCGCGATGATAGTCTGCTGATGGGTGTACCCCAGAGAAAGAAGAAACAGCACAATAAAAATCTGTAAAAAGCCCGAAAGGCGATTAATCATCACACCGAACAGAATGACCTTCGATGATAGCGGGCTTTGCGCAAAGGTTTCCCATACGCCAGGCATGGCGGAATGATTAGTCATGGTCTACCTCAATATCTACAGTGATGGATGCACGAACGTCTGCTTCCAGTAGGTTGAGCTCCGCCTCACTAGCAGCATCGATAAAGAAGGTAACGGCGCGATCGTCGGAAGAACGCAGCGCTGTGAGCGATTCGCCGCGTTGCTTGTGAACAAAAACAGCGCGTAATACCGGCGGATCCTGAAGCTGTCCCGGAAGAATTTCCGGCCAGGTCTGGTTATCCTCAATCCAACTTACCTGTACATCAGGCCATCGCACATGCACGTCCCTTAGCACACCCGGCGTATGTTCCAGATAAACCTGGCGCGCTACACGCATTGGTATCGGATAACGCGCTTTCTCACCAAGCATGATTTTGATAATGGCGGACTCCAACGGCTCCCCACAGGCCAGCCGGTAAAGTGGCAGAATGCCGTCTCCCGGCGTGCGGGCAGCAATTTCCATCAGGTAAGGTTTGCCATCAAGGCTTACGCGCCACTCGGAATGGGCAATACCATCAGAAAACGCCAGCGCACTCAGCACCTGCCGGGTAGATTGCAATAGCAGGGCATTTTCGAATCCCAATCCGGGCACGGTATGTGCTAGCTCCACAAAGGTGTTGCTGTGCTGGTCGGTGGTCATTTTGTGCGTTACGGAAGAGAATATGATTTCGCCATCCTGCACCAATGACTCCACCGAATACTCCTGCCCTTCTATCCGTTGTTCCAGCAGCAGGGTTTCATAAGCTGGATAATCCACCAGCGCCGCGCGTGCCTGCCGTTCGTTATCCACAGAAATGACGCCTGATGAGGAGTGCCGCGTCGCCGGTTTTACGATCAATGGCCAAGGCAGCGTACTCCAGTCAATTTCCTCGCGCTTTTCCGGTGCAATCACTCGCGAAGGCGGGCTGAATGGACTTAAGTAAAAACGCTGCAAATATTTACTGCGGCACACGCGGGTTGCCCGCAGACCTGGGCTGTTCAGGCCTAACGCATCGGCAATGATTCCGGTCGGTTCCACCAAGGTTTCTCCTACCGCAAAAGCCCCCACGATATGGTACTGCTGCTGCCACTGTTGCAGCGCGGCCACGACACTGGGGTTAAAAGACGCTTCCCGATCCAGCGCTCCCTGAACATAGGCAATATCGGCGATCAACCCAGTGATGCTGTGCTTATTCTGACGAGCGGCCTCAGCCCCCTGACGATAGGATTCCGGCGTGACGACCAGAATGGTAATGTCCCGGTTCGCCAGCTCACGCAGGTAAAGTGAATTGCGGCATATGACCCAAAATGCGCCAGTCAGCACGAAAGCACAGGGCAAATCTTTTTCAGCGTTCATAAATAAACCTTGTAAGCCGTTAAAGGATCAGTTTGGGGATACGCGCGTTGCCAGATGGCAGATAGCCGGTGCAATGGAGCGACTTAATCGCTACAGCGTCATGCTGCCGCACCGCATCGAGAAAACCACTGGCAATCGCCACCGCCACACCTTGACCCGGGCAACGATGGCGTCCATTGCTAAAGGTGAAACAACGGCGGTCAGTGCGGTTTGGGATAAATAAGTCCGCCTGCGGGTTGGCCTGGGGATCTCGGTTGGCGGCAGCCAGCAACAGTAGTACTGTATCGCCCGCGGCGATTTCCTCACCGCGCCACCGGAATGGCGCGGCGGCGAAGCGGCGGGTGTTCTGGATCGGCGCATCAAATCGCGCGACTTCTTCCACAAAGTCGTTCAGCGAGGCCTCGATGAATGATTGCGGATAGCGCTGTGCTGCCAGTAGAGCATTGCCGATCAATCCGGCGGTGGCATCATACGTTTGCGAAAGTAAACCGATGCTATTTGCAATCAGTGCAGCCTGGTGCGTCCAGTCATCGGCCACCGCCGCATGCAGTAGCGCGGCCAGCAAGGTCCCTTCTTTGACCTGCTCAAGCTGACTGCCATAACGCGTGAGCAGTTGCTCCGCGGCTAAACTGGCTCGAGCCTGCTGTTCAGCGCTGGCAGAAGCAGGAATACAAAGTACAAATTCGGCGATTAATGCGCTCATTTCCGGCAGAGCGTCATCACTAAAACCGCACAGCGACGCGACTATTGCGGCCGGAAGGGTAAATACCAGATCGTTAATTTCACCGTGCTGTTGCAAACCGCGAAGAGCGTTCGCAAATGCCTTTTGCTGCACCTGCTGCAAATCTGCGGAGGCGATCGCCTGCACGATAATGCTTTTCAACCGCTGTTGGTGCTCTCCTTCGCGCATCCGCACCAGATTACCGAAAATGTCGCCTGCCGCAGTGCCGACGAGGCCAACCGGAACGGGTTCCGAAATAGGACGCACCTGAAGCTGTGACGCCTCGAGAACCGCCGTGACCGAGGCCGCATCCGCAGCGATCCACAACTTTAGCTCCGGATCAAAACTGAACGGCTGCTCACGCGTCAGCATGGCGTACCAGCCATAAGGATTTTCATGCTGAATCGCGCTGAAGGGATTAAGTGCAATATGGCTCATAGCAGATCCTCCCGGAGCTTAAGACGGTGGGTATCCAGTGCCGAGGCGATATTCATCAGCAGCGTTTCCGACGCACCTTCATAAATACGCAGTGGACGGATCTGCAGATAAAGCCGAGCAATAGCGCTGTCAGCCACCACACCAGCGGCCCCTAGCATTTGCAATGCATCATCAACAATGCGGCTCGCCTGTTCCGTGGAGAAGTATTTCGCCATTGCCGAGCTTTTACCAAACCCCGGCTCACTGTTGTCCATCTGCCAGGCTGCATGTGCCGTCATCAGCGTAGCTGCAGACAGTGTGATCTCCATTTTTGCCAAGGTGGCTTTCACCAGTTGTAAGTCAATGAGCCGCCCCTGGTAGATTTTTCTGAGCGAGGCGTGGCGTAGCGCAATATCCGCCGCGCGGCGGGCAAAACCGATAGCCGCGCTGGCGACCGTCATGCGAAAGCGATCCAGGGTATCCAGCGCGATGATGAACCCCTGCCCCGGCTTACCCAGCAGGTTTTCCGCAGGAACCCTGACGCGATCGAAGTGCAGATGCGCCCAAGAGCGCGGAGCAAGGGCTTCCAGCGGCCTGTTGCAGATACCTGCCAGCGAGGCATCGACGATAAAGGCGCTCAGGCCTAATGGTCCCGGGCCTTCACCTGTGCGAGCAATGACAATGAGGCAACCGGCAATGTCGCCTTGCGCAATCCAGGCTTTATCGCCACTCAGCAGATAATGGTCACCTTCACGTTCAGCGACAAGTGCCACTGCGGAGACATCCGATCCCGCCTCCGGCTCTGATATGGCGAAAGCAGCCGCACAGTCACCGCTAGCGAGCCGGGGCAAATACAACTGGCGCTGCGCGTCGTTACCGTAACGGCGAATCACACTTCCGCTTAAGGTTTGAATCGACCAAGCGAAGTCCAGCAAATCATTGTGATAAGCCAGCGTCTGGCGAAATAAACACGCGCTACGCGCATCGGTGCTAAAGTGATGCTCCGGTCCGTCAAGGTGCGCCAGCCAACCAGCTCGGCCCAGCAGTTGCAGCAGACGTTTGCCCTGCGTCGCAGGATCCGCGCCGTCTTGTTGCCATGCAAATTGTTGGTGCTGGCACCAGCTATCCAGCGCCGCGATCTGTTCAATATGCTCTGGTTGGTAAAAAGGCACCGTTAACATTGCATTATCATGACTGAATAGATTATCCATTGCGCAGCCCTGTATCCATGCTCTTCTCCGCAGCGTTGCCCTGTGAGATCGGCTGTTAAATGATTGTGGTGTGAAGATCAGATCAGTAATTCGCTGTGATTTGTATTTTCAGGCACGTTCTCTGTTGGCAGATCAGTTTCAACATAAAGCGCAAAGGAAGCGTAGCCGCGCCAGATGCGCCGCCAGCGCTGCTGAACTTCGTCCTCGCTTAGACCGAGTTTACTGTCATCCAAATGGTCAATAATCAGATCAACCGCCTGCCGGGAATGCCCTGCGGAGAAATTATCAATAGTCAAATGCGCTTCTTCATAAATGGTGTCGAAACCATAGCGACGCAGCTTCTGGATCTCATGCATGCGCATTTCGCCTAGTCCCAGCATTTCAATCCCTAGGTTGTAGCCAAGCAGTTCTTCATAAAAAGTGTCGGGAAACTGCGATATTGCCAACTGATGCAGCGAAAAATCGTAGATATCGGGCAGTTCTTCCTGCTGGCAGAAGGCTTTTTCACGGATGTGCGGCAGGCTGATATCCATGCTTTTCAGCACCCGCAGGATCAGAGTGATGTGATTTTTCTCATATTCACCCAGCCCCATTTCGTCGGCGTAGATCGCCAGCATTTTGCCATCAACGCGCCGGTGATTACGCAGGGTTCCACCGAACCGGTGCGCCCAAGCGCCATCGATCATGCTACCTAGCGCCATCAATTTTTGGCCAAAGAGCACACTTTCTCGATCGGGGATTTCCGTCAGGCGTTCATAAGGGTGCACCAGTTTTTCCCAGTAAATTTTTTCCATGCGCGCCAACAGCGCTTCCGGGGTGTAACTGAAATAGCTGGCGTCTGTGTAGCGCCCACTGCTGCCGGTGGTGAAAAGCGCTTCTGCTTGTTGCAACGTTTGCTCAACCCGCAGTTTTAATCGCGCCAGATGACAGGGGTAATGCTCGATATTCACCAGGCGCCACAACAGCTCCCGGTGATCGGGCAACTGCGCACTCTGCCAGACAACGTGCGATTGTAGAGAAGTATCTCGGCAGCGTTTTAGCCAGACTGCTGACTGCTCACTTCCTGCGTCCGTAAAGTCGCTGAGACAAATGTCATCCCCGCTTTGCGAATTGGCTATCCAGCGAGCCATGGTTGCCGCTTCTTGGGGCTGAAAATACCAAACATTGATCCGCCAAAACGGATCGCTTTCTGAAAACTGCATTCACCTGACGGTAACTGGCGAAAGTAAGGCGAGGCGCGTAGGGCGCGTAAAAATGTCTCCGTATCAGATAATTGCTCCGGACACTCCGCTAGGCTGCATTTTTCCAGACGGATACGCTTATGATGTTTACCTGCCAGCGGCAGATGACGACGAACAATCTCCGCCATGCGGTCGTCCGGCGTGCGTTGCGCCAGTTGGCTTTGCAGCGCCAACAACATCTCGCTGTTGGCTAGCTCTAGATCTACGGCACGAACCACAGCATTCAGCATGCGTTTTTCGCTGACCGCCCCTTGCTCATCCTGCTGACAGTGGCGCAAGAATGTGGCCATCAGCGTATCAAGCTGCACCTGAGCGATAGGCGCGGGCAACCCCAGCAGCGCATCATCAAAACCGAGGCAGTAGTAAGCGTAATGAAGCCCCACCACTTCTGGCAGATGGCTGGCGGGCAAGCGGGACAACGCCAACCAGAAAGACGCCTGCCAGGCGGTGAGTTCAACACTTCCGAGGCATTCTGTGATGCCAGAAGTGTAAACTTCAGGTATGGCGATACCCATCGCGGCGAACTGGCGGTAACGCAGCCTTTGCTGGCTGTTGGCTATTTCACCATGCCCTTTCAGCGCAAAATTTTGTCCACCAAGGAGGCAAACCACTTCAGCGGGTTCGGTGGCGGGCTGCGAAACATAATCCAACCAACAGCCTGCAATCAGTGCTAACAGAGCACGCTGACGCAGTAGCTGTTTACGATCGTCATCATTCGCCTGCGACAGTCGCTCGACCCGCTTGAACAACGTGGTCTTTGCCGTGGCAATAAATGCGGGCAGTTCTACGGCGGTCAGCGGCGGAAAATCCGCTGTTGTACTGGCCAATAAGGTCTCAGTTAACTGGAGGGCCAGCAGCTGTTGCCCTTCGCTCTCAATATCGCTGGCAAACGCTTTATACAGCGTCTTCGCGGACCCTTGTTCTAGCCACGCATCCAGCACAGGCTTCGCCTCCGGCGAAAAATGAAACTGTAAATAAGGAAGTGCCGTGGTGCAGTCCCTGATTGTCGTATTCACTTTTCTTTCCTTTTTTGCAACAGAACTGACGCTCGTGCGCCGGGAATACTCGCAGCCAGTTGGAAGATACCCTGAGCGGGGAGTCGTCCACTGACTTCAGCATCAATAAGATTGATCAACGGATCGGCGGAAAAACAGTGGCCAATTCGGGCGATGTTGTCAGTGAACAGCTGTCCAGCGGCGTAGCCTGCCTGGCGTTCTTTCAAATTACACAGCGGCAGGTAAACGTTGGTATGAAATAAAAGGCTAATATCGCTGATATTAATTTGCGTCTCGGCAAACAATTGCTGATTAACTGCGATTGCCAGTGTTGAAGACAGTCCGTCGGCAACCGTGGAGAGATCCTGTTTTTCTGCACTGGCTAAGATGGTGAATCCCTCGCTGGGATGGCCGCTGCCAGTTATCACACAGCTTGCCGCCCCGTCAGAGAACAAGGCAAAATTTTCCAACCGTGGTTTTGCATCTGCCATGCAATCACTGGCCACTAGGAGAATCGCGTTTGATTGCCCACTCGCAATCCGCGCCTGGGCCAGCCGTACGCCTTTCAGTAAATTGGTACAGCGCCCCAGCGTCACACCTGTTATTTCGGCCTGATTCAGCTGCAAAGCATCGGCAAAAGTACAAAGCATGCGGGTTTGCTCATCGGCATTGGCGGCCAGTGAGCTGCTGCAAAAAATGACCGTGTCTATGGGTTCAACCGAATCAGCTAAAGTTTTACGCGCACTTTCCAACGCCAACTGCATAAATGAGGATGTAGTCTTGCGTACCTCTCCCCATCCCCACATTTCAGGCAGCTCAGGCATAGAAAACATTGCGGCACGCTGCTGCCAGCCTGGGAGCTGATCGTAAGGCAGTGTTTCCTCGCCCAGTTCATAATGGAGGGCGGTCATTTTTATCTGCGCAAAAACATCGCCAACCATCAGAGTTTTCCTTTCGTGAGAAGCTTCGCCACGTCAAAATAGCCGACAGACCGGTCAAGAAAAGTACAGCTTCCGTTTTGTTGAAGCTCCTGTAGCGCAGAGAAACAGCCGCCCAGCGCCGCGCGGGATAAGGCCGATCCCAGGCTAACGCGTGTGACGCCAAGGGCAAACAACTCGGATACGGTCAGCCGATTCCCTGCGCCTAGCAGCACGTTTACCGGCACATTGACCGCACGACATACCGTTTTAATTGATTCAGCATCCGGCAGCGCCGGGGCATACACCACATCCGCACCTGCTTTTTCAAAGGCTTTCAGCCGTGCAATGGTGTCCTGAAGATCGTGGATGCCGTACAGAAAGTTTTCAGCACGTGCCGTTAAGGTAAAGGGGAAAGGTAGTCTTCTGGCCGCCTCCACAGCGGCTTCGACACGCATTAGTGAGGTGGAGAAATCTCTGATGGGTTGCTGTTCGTCGCCGGAATAATCTTCGATAGAACAACCCACGGCCCCGGTGGCCGCTGCTGCCATGATGTTGCTGATAATGCCATCGGCATCGCTGGCAAAACCATCTTCCAAGTCGACAGAAAGGGGCAAATCGGTCACGCTGACTATCTGACTGGCATTTTCCAGAGTTTCTTCCAAGGTTACCGCCGCGGTGCGGTCAAGCTTTCCGAGGGAAAAAGCTAGTCCGGCGCTGGTGGTGCCGAGCGCAATAAATCCCGCCTTTTCCATTAAAATAGCCGTGCCGCGATCCCATGGATTGGGCATAACGAAAGGCACGCCGTTGGCATGCAGGCGTTTAAATAATTCACCTTTTAGTTTTTGTGTTTTAATAAACTGACTTGCCTCAATATTGACAGTCATAGTTTTACCCTAATCTTTTCTTTAATAGATTTATATTATTAAAGACTGGTGAAATATCTCACTATTGTTTTCGCTACTGATACAATCTCTAATAACAGAAGCGATTAGCTCGGGATTTTCGTTGAAGTAAAAATGATTTCCAGGAACGATATGGTTTTTATATTCCGTCGTTGTAACTTTCTTCCATTGCGTTATTGCTTCGAGCGAAACATGAGAATCATTGTCTCCGACAACGCTATAGATAGGTATTGAAAGTTTATTTTTAGGTTGATACTTATATCTACCTATCAATTCGAAGTCTTTCCGGATTTTTTTTAGAAAAAAACTGATGAGCTCTTCCGTTATAGCACCTTCTTCCATTCCATTAAAAAAAAGGATTTCTTTAGAAAATTCTTGGTCTGACATAGCGTTCATCTTCAGAACTCTGGATGAAGGCACGCCGGCTGGGGCTGCGCTAGAGGATACGATTAGCCCTTTTGGAGAAGCCCTCACCTTGAGAGCGACTTCATATGCCAATATTGCTCCCATACTATGGCCGAAAAGGTAATAATTATTAATGCCCGACCGGTCTATATTCTTAGCAATCTCTTCAGTCAGCGATTCCACACTGGAAGGATATTTTTCAGAAAAACGACGTCCTGTCCCAGGTAGACACATAGCCATGAGAGTGGCATCCAATTCCAAAAATTCTTGCCACTTCAAATAATCTTCTGAATTCCCTCCGGCATGAGGAAAGCATAATATAAGAGGTTTAGAATCATTGTTTACTGGGAAGCTTTTAAAAAATTTTAGGTTTTCCATAAACCATCCTGCCTATTTAAATATTTACTGATTTTTATTTAAATTCATGCAAGGTGTAATCGAACCTATCACCTCAATTTTTTTATGTCAATAACACTTCTATTTCACTAAACTATCTCCAACCTATTAAATACAGAAAAAAACCAAAGATTTTAAATATTACATATTAAAATCAATGATATAAAAGATTAAAAAATAAGTAAAATTTATGTTAAGTTTTTGTTCTTACTTAGATAATAATAAACATCATTGATTAGTTAACTAACTTTTAAGTGTGTGTATGGGGGATAGCAGTTTTAGCGAAAAATGAAGCGCTTGAGAAAGGGAAAGAGGGATCATCGTGTTGATGAGCAAAGTGTCTGTCAAATCTATGCACAAATTATACAGAAGCAAACAAGATGTCCTGTGGTGAAGCGTTGCCGTTCCTACTGGATTTAACATACGGTGCCCCCTCAATACTTCCCCATCGGGTGGATGTAGATAGTGTGGTTTCATCCTTTTTAGATGCAGACACGCAGCATACCGTGCGATAAGTTCGAAAAACGCGCCGTAAAGCGTGGTCTGTTTTGGGCGAAGTTTTTGGTCAAAAAAACAATATATTCATCGTGTAGGGTACGCGTGGCAACCAGCGTCATAGCGGGATAATGGCCTGGCATGATGCTAGTACGCGTTGAGGAATTGGGTGCTGGTATCGAAAACGCCAGATTTTCTTACCCGTAGTTCTGATAGAAAGTTCAGGCCATGCCAATAAGACAGCTCATCATTTTTAGTTGCTAGTTTTGCTTCTCAAACTACCTCGACATAAAGCAGGAAGCGAATGGTGGCCACCATTGACTCCTTGCTCTTCGGTAAAAACTGAATAATGGGAATGCCGTGATGTCCTGAGCCCCCTTTTGTCAGCCTCAGAGCCCAAATGACCTATGAAATTTCTCTTTCCGATGCGAGTGCCATTTAAGGGCTATTTCGCGTCGGATATACGGCTATGTCGGGGATTATCGAGACGAAAAAAAACCGCATACCCTTTTAAAGGTATGCGGTTTTTTCATCCAGGATGTTGAACAACACCCTGGGAAAGATAAGTGGCGGAACGGACGGGACTCGAACCCGCGACCCCCTGCGTGACAGGCAGGTATTCTAACCAACTGAACTACCGCTCCACTCTGCGCTCTGTGAGCGGGTTGAATACTAAAATGGTGCCCTAATCACGTCAATGCTTTTTCACGCTAACCGACTCTGTTTGCTCAGATTTCCAGCGCAGAGTCTGTTTTCGCTCAGGCGATGTTCAATCACGCCACAGGCAGCTGCCGCCTTTTTTCACAATCAGATCGAGCCGCTGTTCATGCGCCATTACCTCGTCATCGCTGGCGTAGATCACCGGCAACGCTGACGCCGGACGCGCGATGCGCTGAATAGTGTCTCCCTGATTCGCCTGCTGCGACCCTTCGTTATCCGTGGAAAACGCGAGCGAACGCTGGCCGCCGGTCATCGCCAGATAGACTTCCGCCAGAATTTCGGCATCGAGTAACGCGCCGTGTAGCGTACGCTTGCTGTTGTCGATCAGATAACGGTCGCACAACGCATCCAGGTTGTTACGCTTGCCGGGGAAAAGCTTACGGGCCAACAGCAGGCTATCCGTGATTTTGCAGAAAGTTTCCGTCTTGGGAATATCTCGCTGCAGCATCCGGAACTCGTAGTCCATAAAGCCGATATCAAACGCCGCGTTATGGATGACCAGCTCGGCGCCACGGATAAAGTCCATGAAGTCGTCGGCAATGTCGGCATAAGTAGGTTTATCGACCAGGAACTCGTCGCTGATCCCGTGAACGTTATAGGCTTCCGGGTCGATCAGGCGATCGGGCTTGAGGTAAACATGATAGTTGCGGCCGGTTAGACGACGGTTAATCACCTCAACGGCACCGATTTCGATGATGCGATGACCTTCGTAATGAACACCCAACTTGTTCATACCCGTGGTTTCGGTATCCAGGACGATTTGTCGTGTTATTTCAGTGCTCATCGTTTTCGTTTATGTCAGACTTGTGGTTTTCAGCATGGACAAGAGTCTACCAGAGATGCGTAAACAGGTAGAAATTTTCACCGACGGCTCCTGCCTCGGCAACCCCGGCCCCGGGGGCTACGGCGCGGTGTTGCGCTATAAACAGCACGAAAAAGAGCTCAGCGCCGGTTACCGTCTCACGACGAATAATCGCATGGAGTTGATGGCGGCGATTGTATCGCTGGAGTCGCTGACCACACCGTGCGACGTGACGCTCAGTACGGACAGCCAATACGTCCGTCAGGGGATCACCAGTTGGATTCACAACTGGAAAAAACGCGGATGGAAAACCGCCGACAAAAAGCCGGTAAAAAATGTCGATCTCTGGCAGCGGCTGGATTTAGCGATCCACCACCACACCATCCAGTGGGAATGGGTGAAAGGCCATGCCGGTCACCCGGAAAACGAACGTTGCGATCAGCTAGCGCGTGAAGCGGCAGGCTCTCCAACACAGGATGACGTCGGTTACAAACAGGATTAATCCGGGCCGCGACGATAACTTTTCGTCACGCCCACCGGACTGCGCATCGGTGTTTTTTTCAGTCTGGAACGCATCGGCGTAAACGTTAGCGGCACAGTGCGTTTACGCGCCACAATCAGGTTCAAACATCCCAGCAGCGGCAGATGGTTGTTCCAACGGCCCTGCCCTTGCTGACGCCAGGGCAAGGCATGCAGGCTGGTGTGATGCACGATTTCATAGTTGAGCAGATTCAGCCAGTCCTGCAGCCGCATCTGGCTGAACATTCGACTGCAATACGGCTGTCGACGCCGGATCCCCGGCACCACCTTTCCCAATCCCATCAAACTCATCGGATTAAAACCGCTGATGATGAGCCAGCCATCGTTGATCAACACACGATCCACTTCCCGCAGCACGCGATGGGGATCGCTGGAGTACGCCAGGGCGTGAATCAGTAGACAGGCATCCACAGATTTCTCGATAAACGGCAGTTGGCACGGGTCGGCGATGACATCCGCACAGGCACGGTTCTGGGTAACGTTAATCTGATGGGGGATGGCGCAGTCCGCGCTATTCAATTCTGCGCTCAGCGCGCCTACCCTCACCAGGTGAAAACCAAAAATCTTCGGCCACCACGGCTGTAGCGCATCGTCGAGCGTATCGCGATAGGATGTCCCCCAGGGGATGGAGTCCCATGAATCAGGAGCCTCTACAGTCTGGACAGTTTGTGCTGGCTTCATGTTCTAGTATCTTCCACAGGTAACGGCAAACAGAGGACTCACCATGAATCTTATCAGTGTTCCCGCACTCAAAGATAACTACATTTGGTTACTGATCAATCAACACAAGGCGTGTGTGATCGTCGACCCCGGAGAAGCCGCGCCGGTGCTGGCGGCGCTGGAAGCGCAGCAGCTTACGCCGGTGGCTATTCTGTTAACCCACCACCATCAGGACCACGTCGGCGGCGTAAAAGCCTTGAAGGAACGCTTTCCCCACATCGACATTTACGGTCCGCAGGAAACTTCCCGCAGCGGAACGACACATATCTTAAACGAGGGCGACCGCCTGACGTTGCTGGACTCGGAATTTTCTATTTTTTCCGTCCCAGGGCATACAGCGGGACATATCGCGTATTATAGCGCTCCATACCTGTTTTGCGGCGACACGCTGTTTTCCGCTGGATGCGGACGTATTTTTGAAGGCACACCGGAACAAATGTTTGAATCGGTAAGCAAACTTTCCCGGCTACCGAATGAGACATTGGTGTGTTGCGCTCACGAATATACGTTGTCAAACCTGGAGTTCGCCCATCGGTTATGGCCAGAGGAACCGACAATTGCCGACTATCTGCTAAAAGTCAGACAATTAAGGGAAAAAGGGCTGTCAACAGTCCCGACAAACCTCGGTTTTGAGCGAAATATTAATCTTTTTTTACGTTGTCATAACACTGATTTACAAAGAAAAATATTTAACGATGTGAGCACCAGGGGCGATTGGCAGACATTTGCGCAACTAAGGGCTATGAAGGACCACTTCTGAAGGTTTTAGTTGTACGCATTGACCAATCAAAGTATGATCGTTCGTCTTTTGAGCAACTGTTGACAAAAATATGAAGGCTAAAGCGATACTTATCGCCTCGGTCTTGTTGGCAGGCTGCCAGGTTTCACCCCATGATACCTCCCAGCCCAAACAACATGCACAGAGTCTGTCTTCGGCCAGTCAAAGTGAAGCAGGAAAGTATGCCGAAGGTCGAGAGACCGGGGCGCGATGGTTGGATGATGACAGCCTCGCGCAGCAGGACCTGTGGAACTTAATTAGTCGTGAGCTGAAGATGGAGGTTCCGGAAAACGCCCGGATCCGCGAGCAGAAACAGCGTTATTTGAAAAATAAGAGCTATCTCCACGATGTAACATTACGGGCAGAGCCGTACATGTACTGGATAGTCGAGCAGATTAAGCAACGTAAAATGCCGATGGAACTGGTACTGCTACCCATAGTGGAGAGCGCTTTTAATCCAAACGCCCAATCGTCGGCCAACGCCGTTGGATTGTGGCAGATTGTCCCAGGAACGGGACGTCATTATGGATTGCAGCAAGATAAATGGTACGACGGACGCCGCGATGTCGCCGCTTCCACGACAGCCGCATTAAACATGATGCAGCGCCTTAACCGGATGTTTGATGGAGACTGGTTGCTGACCATCGCCGCCTATAACAGTGGTGAAGGTCGTGTGATGCAAGCCATCAAAGCGAATAAGGCAAAGGGCCGCCCAACGAATTACTGGTCATTGGCGCTCCCTTACGAAACGTCGATTTACGTGCCCAAGATGCTGGCTTTAAGCGACATTTTAAAGCATAGCAAAAAATACGGCCTTGACCTGCCGAAAACGAATGAAGAACGTGCCCTGGCGCAAGTGGATTTAGGACAGCAGATGCAGCTGACCCAAGCCGCCGAGCTAGCCGGTTTACCCGTCACAAAATTGAAAAGCTACAATACGGGTTATAAACAGAATGTGACTGCGCCAAACGGGCCGCATTACATTATGGTACCGAAGGCACATGTCGAGCAGTTGAAAGACTCGCTGGCAGAAGTAGATATTGCGGCGGTTCAGCCGACGCGTCTGGCACAAACAACCCGGGGTTCTGAATATAAAGTCCGTACAGGCGATACGTTATCCGCCATCGCCAAACGGCTCAATGTCAGCACCAAAGACCTGCAGAACTGGAATAACCTTCGTGGCAATACGGTGAAAGCAGGTCAAACGCTTCAGGTCGCGAAAGCATCTTTCGCCACGGCAGGGTCTGATGCCAGCAGTAAAAGTGGCTCGATCATCTACCATGTTCGCAAAGGTGACTCGCTGGCAAGTATCGCCAAACGTCACGGCGTCGACATCGCAGATGTGATGCGCTGGAATACGGTCATTAACAAGAATGCCAATATCCAGCCGGGCGACAGACTGACGCTGTTCGTCAGCAAAAAACAATCTCCCGATTCCTGATCGGTCACGTAAAGCAAAAACCTCTCTTCGGAGAGGTTTTTTTATGGGCGTAACGCCGTGACAGCAACAGAAACGAGGGAAAGCGAAGGCCGTTCATTCAAACCCCAGGCCATCGGCCGAAGCGCCTAGAGATTGAACTCCACCCGCAGCGGGTTGTGATCGGAAGCATCGGTGACCAGCACGGAGGCGTGCGCCACGTCGAGCTCGCGGTAGAAAACGAAATCCAGTGGACGACCAAACGCCCTGCGCCGCTGATCGTTGCTAAACATCACCTCTTTTAACCCCATTACCCCGGCAAAACGGTAGAGCGCATTGCTTCTCGGCTGGCTCCAGGCGTTGAAATCCCCCGCCATAATCACGGGTCCGCTGTGATGATTCAGATGTTCTCCAATAGCCTGCAGCTGTTTGGTATAGACCTCGACGCCGAAGCTGAAATTGACGGCGTGAATGTTCACGACCATCAATGAACGTCCATCGTGTAGGCGGTAGATCGTCACCAGCGCGGATTTGGACAGGCGCAGCAGCGGCTCACGCTCACGCAAAGGACAGCAATACATTGGTTGCGCGGCAGAGAGCGTCATTACGCCTGAAGCATGCTGCGGAAGGGAAAAAGCGGGAACCTGATCGGCGGCAGGATAGTGGGAGGTGGCGAACTGAATCAACGCCGGCGAACTCTGCGCTTCCTGTAGGAGCATCAGTTGAGCGTTCTGGCCAAAGCCTTTCAGCACCGACAGCCAATCCATCCGCTGTTGTTTAAAAATATTCCACACCAGCAGACGTAAAACACCGTCCTCCAAAGGCAGCGGACCGGATAATACCGGCTGCCCGGAATAATGCATCACCACCGGCTGGAAAATTCTCTCCACAGGCTGCCCGGCTACATATCTCATGGCATAAGTTTTCTTTCGCACGTCTCGCCTGCTATCAAGATGACTGAGTGTCAGCGACTGCTTACTGCAACAGTGATAGTCCAGTTATAGGGGCTTTGCCGATGAGTTTCAACAGCGGATTGGAAAACGAGGGGAGCCAGTTGGGGCAAAATGCGGGATCAAAACAGTCAGGATTCTTGCCCATAAAAAAGAAAAAATACTCCATATTGCAATCACATACGTGACATGAGCGCAGCAGAGCAATCGTTACTGTGTCACCCCATCACTTATAATGTAATAAGAAACTACGTCTGTTCGTCATGACAGCGACCGCCAGCGGTTCTGATGCAGATGATCAACATGGTCTATAGAGCACGGTCGAATACGCCGTCAACAAGATAAAAAAGCCCTGAACAAAGTGTTCAGGGCTATCGGGTTCGCCGTGTGCCGCACCAGACATACAACGGCACCTAACGTGAAGGCGTGCTAGTCACAGGTTCCGCATTCGGCGACGGAGATGTAGTCCGTATAAATCTGCGGCGAGCCAGAGAACGAGGCCAGTTTTTTCCACTCTTCATACATCTGCTTCGTATCGCGATGCGCCTGAGCGAACTTGTCCGTTTCCTGAGTGCCGATATCCGCCTCCGGATAAAACACCGTCAATGCCTCCACGCTCTCAATCTCCATCATGACGACGTATTGATCCAGCCGGTTGCCGCGCTCCCCTTTCAACAAATGAAATTTCCAGCCGGGATAGTCCTCTATGCGGTGGTGATTCTCCGCGATAAAGGACTCGAACTCCGCGGGGGTAACCCCCGTTCGCAAGGCCAGATTATGAATGCCGATGACTCGCGCAGTCTCGTCCCCCTCCTCCCCTTGATGATAGCGAGGGCCGGGTTTCACCGTACTTTTGTTGTTTTCCGCCAAAAGCTGGTAGTCGGTGAACAACGTGGGCAATTCCGCGAAAGTGGCCAGATGTTTCCACACTTCGAGGATCTCCTGCGCCTCAGGCGCATCCTGCCAGAACTGCCGAGCCAGCGCCGTGAGGTTGCCGTTTTCATCGACGTACAGATCGCGCGCCTCGGCATTTTTCATTTCGAACAACATCAGATATTGGTCGGTACGTTCCCCGCGCAGCCCGCGCAACAAGGTCCAACGCCATCCCGGATAAATCGGCAGTTGAACGCCTTTATCACGCACAAAGGCTTCAAACTGTGCGTTAGTGACCCCCGCTTCGGTATCAATACCAATGTAATAAAAACTGAATACACGAGAAGAGAAGTTTTGCATCACACTCATCCTTACACGCCTGAACCGCGCCGACGGGCTAAGTCACCGGCGGCGGGTTTTCGGCGTACGTTCCGTATTTTTAAGCTCCCTCATTTGACGCCCTGAGGCGTCAGAGTCGCTTACTCAAACTGCGTGTTGATAATGGCTTCCACCAGCACTCGTCCTGCGGGCGTTAAGGTCACCACGGCGTTGTCCACGGTCACCAACCCTTTCTCTTCAAGTTGGGGCAACGCCGCCGAGATGGTGGGATTATCAAAGAAGCTTTCCCCATCAAATCGTTGTTTGTAGACCGCATCGTCAACCGGGATCAGCGTCGATAGCGCCATTTTGAAAGCATTGACACGCTGCTGATGCGGGGAGAAGCCACGTATCGATCCGCAGGGCAGACGTCCCTCGTTCAGGGCATCGCGATACTCTCCGTACTCCGTCAGGTTAATCATCTCGGAGCGACGCGACTTAGAGCTTCCGCCCAGCCCTATCGCGACCTCGGGATATTGCTTGTCGAGATCGGTGATCAGGCTTTTCCATTTCTCCGGCGGCAAATCACGTTTGTGGAAATACATCGTGGGATGTTCGAGGTAGTCGTCGGCCAGATAGCCCTCCACCAGCTGACGCATCTGGTACTGTTTTCCCAGACTCGGCATTTCGTTATCGCCCAGCGAGATCAGCTTGCGTTGCCAGAGGTTTTTACGTTTCCCCGACACGCCGCTGCGGGTTTCCATAAACTCTTTCATGTGCAGCTTGGTGCAAACCACATGCGACAGGTCGTACTTCTTCACCATCTCCATGTCGTAGGCCACATCATCCACCGTCTGTCCCATCAGCCCATACATCAGGTCGATCGTGATCAGCTCGTACCCCATCGCTTTGGCATTTTCCAACGTAGAAAAACACTCCGCCGCCGTATGTCTTCTGCCGCAGGCATGGATGAGGCGATCGTTGAACGACTGAGCGCCGAACGACAACTTGGTGAATCCCAACTCTTTCAAGATGCTCAGATAGTTTTCAGGCAGGCTGCCCGGCTCGCCTTCAAACCGCAGCGTGGCGGAGGAGAAGTTGAAGTTCTCCATGTAAAACGCCATCAGCCGACGCAATTCGGCCTCCGGCAACAGCGAAGGCGTGCCGCCGAAAATGTTGAATTCACCGACGGGCGTACGAGCGAGGCTGGGAACATGCTTCAGCCACAGCTGCGCCTCTTTTATATTCAGATCCACCACTTCGGTGAACAGCGCGCCCGCTTTGGCTGATTCCGGGTTGAGGATCACCGTAGGGAACTGGCAAAAGTGACACTTATAGCGGCAAGTTGGGATATAAGCCCAGAGGTGGATCCGCTCTGCTTTGCCCACTTCCACATCCATGTCTGCATGAAAATCAGAGAGCGGGTAATCCTCAATATCGCCGGGGAAAACGTGGCACCCAAAGGGGTCTTTGACGACATAGTCGAGCAGCTTCGCATTCTCTTCCTTCGCCAGCACCTCACACACTATCGGTGTGGGATACCGGCTATCGAGATCGAGCAAGGTATCAAGATGGCTCTTATTCATCAAAACACCCCGCCATTGGCAAAATAGTTATGCGCTTCGCCCGACTCGCGGTCTTCGCAGAAGTAGTACACAAAGCGCAGGAAGTCTTTTTCATCCACGGTATCGAAACAGGCTGGCAGCGGCGGTGCTGAGCCGATATCCTCACCGACAAAACGCCGCAGCGAATTGAATATCTCGTGTCGGAATTCAAAATAGAGGCGGAAGGCGGGCGTTTTATATGCGTGGATCGGCTTGAAGTCGACGACGCTGGTTTCATACTTGATTTGATAGATACGGCGGTACAAACTTTCCGCCACTTCCGGCGTGAAGAACTCGATCACCTCTGGGTTATCAACTAGCAGCGACGGATTCAATAAGACCGGCAATACGATATTTTTCGGTATGTAGTCTTTGATCGAGTTAAACCATGAGATTTCAGCCTGTTCAGGCGACAAATCCTGATAGTTTTCCAGCGCGTGCTCCGTAGGGCGAACATCTTTCATGATGATGATGCCGTCTTTTCCGTAAGCGGTCCCGTTCATCACCTCGTACAGCAGCGTGTCCACGCGTCGGCTGTTGATTTTGACGTAAGCGTCCGGCGCATAGACCGGCTTACCGCCGCAGGCAATGACCTTGATGCCAAAGTCCCAGTCGTCGGAGAGGTGTTCGACAAAGCGTCCCCCTTCCAACTGGTAAAAAATCTCGATGCCGCCTACCGCATCGTACATCCGTTTTTCGACCGCGAAACCTTTACCGTCAGGGAAACCGCCGAACAGCGAGAACGAAAAGTGGCGGCAACGCAGAGTTTTATCGATTTCACGATACAGATTGGGCCGCAGTTCGAAATCACTTTTGTCGTAGTAGTAATTACAGGTGCCCAAATCGCCTTGTTGTTCGATCATGGTATAAACCAGTTCGTCGATCCAATATTGATCGACTTCGCAGTCCGCATCGGCGGAAACGATATAGTGCTTATTATTGACGCCGTATTCGATATTACGAATACTGGCGCGCTGAGAAGCGTAATCCATCCCTTTCTTTCTCGCGGAAGAGACGCCCTGCGTAGTTTCATTAATGATATGTACCGTCAGGTCTTTATATTTATCCTGAGCCACTTTCACTTTCTGAATGGAGTCATCCGTCGAATTATTATCAACGATAATTAATTCCATGTTATCCAGGGTAAATATTCCGTATTTCGATTTCTGCTGATAAATAGAATCTATGACGGCTTCGATACGATTCCCTTCATTATAAACCGGCAGCACGATGGATATATATGTTTCTTTACGCATAACGACTCCCTATTACACATTGAATACGTGGCCAAATATCTTGTTGGAAATTAACTTTTCCCCGATATGGAAATTATGTTTCGCAATTAACTCTCGTTTCGACTTGTCGGCAACCAATCCATAGACCCGGTGCACAAAATCATCATCCGGCCAGCCATCTTGATCGGCGGAAATAGCCATGAGTTCGGTTTGAAAACCGTACTGGCCGTAAACCTCGTCGTAATATTCGTAGTGGCTGGCGATATAACACCGCTGGTGGCTGATGGCCTCTCCAATCGGGTTGCCGTAGCTGTCGTAATCGTATGACGTCAGGAAGGAGACGATGTCGCAGGACTCGTAAAGATCTTGCACGGTATACGCCTCGCCGCTTTCGTCGATAAAGTCATGCTGCAAGGCGCCGATGAAATGGACAAACCGCTCCATCCCCAATTCGCTGACATAGTCTTTCAAATAACTAAAGTAGCGAGGATCTTCATGCTCTCCTCCTGCAATAACCAAATAGACGCAGGGCTCTTGATTATTTTTGACACACAGCTCATTGAGCTTTTTCGTCAGATAAATATCCCGTTCCAGACGTTTCACCGGTACAAGCCGGGTCGTACGCGCAATCAGAATATCGTTGTCTGACATCCCGAATTCAGGGCGCAGAGATTTCCGTGGTTTTTCGCCGCCGAAACAGTAGCAATTACGCATGACGTCGATATTCACTCCGCACCATTCGCTGAGTTTACTGGCGAGGGCATTATTTAACGTGACGTAATTGATATATTGGGTTGGGATTGGTTTAACGGCATACGGCCAAGGGTCGCCGCCATATTTCCCACAGGCGGTTTCGCTATTCCACATCAGGTCATGATCGCGCCAAAGCACGAAACATCCGAGACGTTTCTCTTCGCCATAGGCGGTAATCGCTTTATACAGCGCGTGGGTGTAAACGATATTTTCAGGTAGCGTGCCATTTTCAATAACAACGTGGGTAATACCTAATTCCCGCCAGGTATCCACGATACGTTCGGATAAAACCTCGGCGACCGCGTGAACGTCGGCCAACTTGCGCGCCTTTTTTTCTTCGCTGGCAGATAGGCTCCCATTAATCAGCATATTATTGACATCATCGATAAAATTCGGGGTATAGCCCGGTAGCTCACCGTCGCCCGTCGCTCGCACCACCGTAAAAATCTTGCCGAAAGCGCCCTTCTCTTCCTCCGTATAAGGCCTGCCGAAATTGCCCTTATCGATCTTGATGTCGAACCCCAGATCAATGAATGACTCGAAGCCTCTCTGATTCAGGCAGGATGCCAGCTTGGCCGCTTCCACGGTGATACCGGAAACGGCGACGCCATCAAATGAAATGAATATGACTCTATTCTTTACATCCATGTGTCCTTCCTACGTTTAATTGAGTTAATTCAGAACGACCTGAGTACGGCACGCGCCGGCCCCGAGGCATGAAATAAAAACCGTCTATTACTCAGGCGATATCTCGTCAGGGCGTGTCTACCGCACTTCATCAGAGACCCTCCGACAGCGGATAGCCCAGCCGTTCAAGCTGAGGCCCCGCCACCGCCTCGAACTCGGCGATCTGACGCTCTGTTAAATCACGCTTATAGCGCCCGACCGGGGAAGTAGAGATCGCTTTAGCGGCAGCTTCCGCGGCAGGATGATCCCAAGGGTTCTCAAACAACACATGCGAGACCTCATGGTGAGCCAGCACCTGGTCGCTCCACTCAACGCCGATAAAATCGGTCATCCGTTTGATCACCTTTGCCGGCGACATCACCAGATCTTCATAGCGAATCTCCAGATAGCGCCCCGGCGGCGCCACGGTCACGGGCCGAGAGACGACCTCCATCCAGCCGCGCGCCATTTCCGACGGCGTTTTATATCCCCAACGGGGGACGGATTTGAGGTGGGAAGCAAAGAGGTCTCGCCCGTCACGGACAATATGGATAAACCGGGCCTCGGGCCAAATTCGCGCAAAATCATCGATGCGGGCGATTTTTCGCTGCAACTTTTGCCCCCAGAACAGGCCGCCGTATTTCTTGAGTCGATAGGCGCCGATCTTCTCGATCAGAAAGCAGCGATCGACAAAGCGACTGAGATCGCTTTTGCGCTCGGCCATCGCGGCCTCGACCAGTTCGATCAAATCGTCGTTCGGTACGCCCGATCGCTGACACTGCTTAACGAAGTGCGCGCCATCGAACCAGAACGGATCTTCCGTATCCGTTCCCGGGCCGAGCACCCGGGGATCGTTGGCGGAGAGCAACCGTGCCGCCTCAAGGATGTGCGGTCCCAGGTCAAGCGGCTCAAGGAAATCGATTTCAGGCGCAACGACGAGATCGGGATGAGCATCCAAAATAATACTTTGCAGCGTCGTCCCCGACCGATTTTCGCCCCCCAGCAGCACGGGCGCTTTGACGTTAGCTTCTGGCTTCATAAGACCCTCGGCGAAAATTCAAGGCGTGAACGACATCCGACTCGAGGTCTAACTCAAAGGCCACGCCGAACGCAGAGCGCGCATAGTCTTTCCGCCGCGCGTCGTCGATCGCGCCCCTGTCTCCCCCCACGTCTTTGCCGGACGCTTTAACGGCCTCTAGCGATGCTTTAAAAATGGAAACGGCTTGTTCCAACTCCGACTGACCAAAGGCAAAGTTGATCATGTGCGTGCCGTTGCACTCTAAAAACAGCCCATGCGCGAAGCATTCGGTCGTGACCGCATCCGCCACCTCAGCATTGGCAAATACCGTTTTGAACATCAGCGGCGGGCCGGTCACCCAAAGCGGAACGCCGACCTGATCCGCCGCCAGCTGAAGCTGGCTCATCAGTTCAGCCCCGATGTTTAGCGCGGCGTCGTGCGGCCGCTCCTCCCTGAAGATCCGTAGCGCCACCAGCGCGGCAGCCATGGAGGTCACCTCTTTGTTGTAAGTGCCCGCCAGTCCGGCGGCGTCGTAGGCGTTAACCAGGTCCGCCTTTCCAGCCACGGTCGAGAGCGCAAAGCCATTGGCGAGGCCTTTACTGACAATCATCAAATCGGCATCCACGCCGCCATCGCCGTGAACGCCGTGTGCGCCGTAACGCAGCCCGGACATCACTTCATCGAGGATAAAGGGAACCCCGGCGGCACGGCACAATCGCGCCATCTCTTTGAAATGACTTTCCGGAAACCATCCTAACTCGGGTGTGACGATGACGGCGGCGATGCGGTCTCGCGCCACATCCAACGCCGTAGAGAGCGCCTGCAGGTTGTAGCCAAAATGGAAGACATCCGTTTCCGGGTCGTAGCAAAGCTGACCAAACTGACGATGCCAGTCGTGCCAACCGTGATAACCGCTGGACAGAACGATCCGCCGTCCGGTGTAGGCTCTGGCCATCCTGATCGCGGCCGAGGTGCCGTCCGATCCCGTGCGGAAAAAAACGGCCTTTTCAACGCTGGGGTAACGCGCCACCAGCTGTTCGGCCAGCTCAATTCGCTGCGGAGACAGCGTGGTCGGGAAGATGATGCCGCGCGACTGGATCTGATCGACCACCGCCCGATCAATCTCGTCACGCCGATGGCCGAAAAGCACCGTGCCGTTGGAGGAGGTCATGTCCAAAATCGTTCGACCATCGCAGTCTGTCAGCCAGGCGCCCTTGGCGCTTTGCACCACGAACGGCGGGCGAGCGGAAATGTCGTACTCGCGGGCGGCGGTGGACGCGATCGCCCGTCGTAACTGCTGCTGATTATTATCCATCGTCTTTATCGCTCCTGAGTGAGGTTCAACGCATCGCCACGGCCATGCGTCGCGCATTGGCCATAATGGTGTGAGTCGGATTCGAATTTCCGGCAAAGGTCATCACAGAGGCATCCATGACGTAGATGTTGTCGTAGCCGTGAACACGACCCGAAACATCGACGACCGACCGTGTAGCATCCGTCCCTGCCCGCGCGGTGCCATGCAGGTGCGAGCCGCCTTTGTTATGCACCGACGGCTCGCGCTCGATCGTCTTAGCGCCCGCTTCCCTCAGAATTTCCTCCGCCCGGGCCGCCATAAAGCCAATGCGCGCCAAGTCGCTGTCGGAGTTTTTGTAATTGAACTTGATGAGTGGGTTGCCGAATTCATCCTGATGCTCATCCAGGGTGATTCGATTGTGTGACCACGCCTCTTCGCCCGCGAGATAGTGCAGACGGATGCGGCCGATATTGCGAAGCGGTTCCGGGGAAGCGACCTCGTACAGCAGCCCGCCAATTCCGGTCGGCACATCGGCGTTCTGGTAAAAATCATCGGTGTAGACGGACGCGGGCGCGCCTTGATGCGGGGCGCACAGCCCATCTTCCTTCGCCCAAGCAGGGTTAGAGCCGGTCGTGTAACCGGTGATTTTGAAGGAGAGGCCGCGACCAACCAGGTCGTGCTCATTGCCGATGCCGCGCGGGGCCAACACGGAGGTCGAACGCAACAGAAGCGCGCTGGTTTGAATCGCGTTACCGCAGCAGATGATCTTGTTGACGGGAATACTTAAATGTTCGGATGAGAACGGGATATAACACTCCGCCGATTCTGCATGCCCTTCGTTCGAGAGCCGGATACTATTGACCATGCAGCCGAACAGTACGGTGATGGACCCCGGCAGCGCCGTATCATCGATGACCGATCGATTCAGAATCGACGCCTTAGCGCCTGTCGTACAAGAGCGGCTATCGCAGGCCGAACAGAAGTGGCACCCGTTGTCGCTCCCCGCCGGCACGATGGCAAGCGGCATATTTCTCGGGCGGTAACCAAGCGAAGCCATTGCATGGGCGATCTTCTTGCCGCGTGCGCTAAACGGATAGCTGCTGACATCCTGCATTCCCAGCAACGATTCGATGTAGCCGTAATGTTCTTCCAGATCTTGCAAGGTGATAGGCCAGTCCATCTCCATATCCGAATGCAGGTAGCGGCTGATCCGCATATCCACCTCGCGGTAGCGAAAGGTGATGGCGGAATAGAACTGCATACCGCCGCCGACGCAGCAGGCGGTCCACGGGTTGCCGTCCTGCAGACCGGTTCCCGTGATGGCCCGGCTGTAGATGGATTGATGTGTCCCCAGCACTTCGCCCGGCGATGCCAACCCTCCCAGCTCCAGAATCAAAACGTCCTTGCCCTGCTCCGCCAGCGTACGCGCCACCGTCGCGCCGGACGGGCCGGAGCCCACAATGACGGCATCAAATTTGTCGAAACGTCCTTGATAAGCGCTGATGTGCTTAATCATTGTCATGGTTCATTGCTCCTTCATTCAAAATTTCATCAACACGTCGGGCCGTGTGGGCCTCGGGTCGCTGGCATTGCCGACCGTCGACAACGCATTCCTTTGCTACATACGCCGCCGAAAAATGACTCGCGCGGCGCCTCCATCCCCTTTGTCATGCGGAACGCAACCCTGCCGAGCAAGTTCAGGCTCTTAAACACACGCAGGGCACGCGTCCCGCGTCGCCTGCCAGGCGTTGCCGCGACAGGTCATCCACAAAACGCCGTAGCCACACGTCGATGGAGGCATGCCGCAGAATGTTCAGCATGCTCTGATGGCGCTCCACGCGTTCTTCGAGGGGCATCATTAAGGCGCGATCCAGCGCGGCGGCGACTTCGCGCGGGTCATACGGGTTGACGATCAGCGCGGCATCCAATTCCCGCGCCGCGCCGGCGAAACAAGACAGCACCAGCACGCCGGGGTCGGTTTCCTCCTGCACCGCCACATACTCTTTCGCCACCAGATTCATCCCGTCTCGCAGCGGCGTAACGCAGGCGACGTGCGCCTGCCGGTATAGCCCCATCAGTCGCCGACGATCGCAGTTCTTATTGATGTAATTCAGAGCCAACCAGTCCAGCTCGGAATAACCGCCGTTGATGCGCCCGGCCAGCGCATCCAGCTGATCGCGTATCTGCCGGTAGCTGGAGATGTCATCCCGGGTGGTCGGCGCGAACTGGACAAACTGAACCCGCCGCCGATGCTCGGGATAATGTTTCAGCAGCAGTTCGTAAGCGCTGAAGCGTTCGGGTAGACCTTTGGAGTAATCCAACCGGTCAACGCTGAAGATCGCTTTACGTCCCAGATGACGGGAAACCTGATCAAGCAGGTGAAGGTCAGGTGAGTTGTCTTGCGCCAGTTGCCGAAGCGGCTCAATCGCGACGCTGATGGGATAAACACCACTTTTGACGATGTCGTCACTCATCCCCATCCGGCTGGCGTAATCAAGAAAAGCCTGATGATCTTCTTCGGTCTGAAACCCCAGCAGATCGTAATCCGTCATGCTGGAGAACAGCTCGCGATGCGGCGGTATGGTCGTGGCGATGACGGTGGACGGGAAAGGGATATGCAGAAAGAAACCGATACGGTTGTTGATGCCAATCGCCCGGCAAGCTTGGGCGAAAGGCAGGAGATGGTAGTCCTGTACCCAGATGATGTCGTCGGGGCGAAGCAGAGGTTTCAACATCTGCGCCAGTCGGCGATTAACGCGCAGATAGCCCTGATATTCTTCATTGTCGTAGCGCGCTAGATCGACGCGGTAATGGAACGTCGGCCATAACGTGCCGTTGGAAAAGCCACAATAATATTGTTGATACTCTTCCGCAGTCAGCGCTGTCGTCGCAAAGGTGACGTTGTTGACCGTTCGCTGTTCGACGCGGGTCGGACATGTTTCTACTTCGCCATTCCATCCAAACCAGACGCCGCCGCTCAGCTCCAGCGCGGCCATCATACCGCTGGCCAAGCCTCCAGCCGGGCAATCATCAAGCGCCGGAGGAACACGATTAGATACCACCACAAGCCGGTTCATCGAGACACCGCCTTATCCGCACATGGCGGGTCTGCGAGCGTGGTCAACCCTGATAACCACTCCCCGACGGCATCGACACTCGGTAACCGATGTCTTGCGCAAGTGGGGCCAGCGCCGATTTTAATCCCTATACCTCCCAGTGCCTGCGCCGCGTCAAACCCCTGCTCGTCGGTGAGATCGTCGCCGACGAAAACGGGTAAACGACCTTGAAAAGGCGCTTCCGTCATAAACGTGCGCAGAGCAGCCCCTTTATTCACCCTCTCAGGCTTGATTTCAACAACGCACTTCCCCGGTTGGGCCGCCCACTGGGGGTAATCTTCACTCAGCGCCGAGGCAAGCCCTAACGCTTCAGGTTCACACTCTGGACACTGGCGATAGTGCAGCGCCACGGCGGTATCCCCTTTTGCTTCAAGAAAAGCGCCGGGATGCTGATCTACCCAATATTTCAGTCGCAGGCTGAGCTCAGCAGGCAGACGGGCCTCACAGCGATGAATCGTCCCATCCGCACGACGACGTTCCCCACCGTGAATTCCCGCTGCGGGAAGCAACAACGGCACCAATAACCCATCGATATCGGCTAAACGCCGTCCTGATATGATTCCCACGGCGCCATCACAGGCGCGAAACAAAGCGTGGAGAAGAGACAAGCGCCCCCGAGGGACAGTGGCCTCCTCGGGGCGGGCGCAAATTTCCGCGAGCGTACCGTCGATATCGAAAAAAAATGCTGAGTCACTGAGCCTGAATGCCGGAAATGCGTCAGGCTGACGCATATCTTGATGTTCTTCTGGAGTCACGTTCACAATCCTCTCTTGGTGATAGCGAGTTCAGTACTGATTCGCCAAAGCAGCCGTATTCCTGATGCCAGTGATCGATTCATCCAGACTCACCGTGAATCCAGCTCACGGCGTTTATTCCCAGGGAGAGCAAGCATCCAAGGGATTGCGTCATTGGAAATCCTCACTGACGTGACGTATATGGGTTCCATCCCCCCAAACGAACTCCTGACTCTTGGAGATAGCCGGAGAGCATCGGGTACTGCCAGAAAATAAATGTTGAATCAGTCCTATTAAATAAAATGGCGGGACTGAGTGTTTATTCTTATTTCTTTCACCAGATTGCAAACAAGTGAGCTCCATCATCTATTTATCGCGCGGAGCTTTATAGAACATGGCGTCATTCACTTTTTTATAAATACGCGATGGCTTTACTTTGGTATTTAACAAAGCACGCCTAAATATCCCAGCGGATATTCATCATTAGATAAATTAATTACCCTAAGTGGGATAATAATTACAACCAATCCGATATGTGTAGATTTTTCAATACGATACGCGTCACCAAATCGACATAAAATACTAATACTTTCGTTTTCAGGATATAGGCAACCACCTTCATTGAAAATTAAGATATATCTCAATTAATCATCGAGAGAACATAAATGCGTGTTTATCTGGATTTTAGCTAAGTTAAATCACAAAGCAATTTTTATATTTTGTTTTTTTCGACACATCAAGATTACCTCGTTACATTTTCCAATAATGGTTTTTTACAATAATGGTTTCTTATTAGGTTTCTTATTGATTATCCATTTAAATAGATAACTTATTGAGTACCACAAAAATATTTCCCGTTGCTTTGAGGCCTTTGATCGTGCCCCAATAAGAGCCATGTAGATTTAATCGCATGAAATTTATAAATAAATTAATAATCTACATATTTAATTCTCTAAAACAACATTCCCTGGGAATAGGAACTGACTGAAAGGCTAGCATGAGTTTTTTTGTAAATATATAGCTCATAGAGAAACACCTAACTATATTAATTAATGTCACAATTAGTTATTCAGAGATAACCAAATTTGACCCAAGTAAATTAAATATTGAGGCAGTTAAAATAAATTTAATGAGTGCATTCAATTATCATTATTAATGACGGGATAGTTTATAACGTTAATTATATTATTCCCAACCAGAATTTTATTTTTTCAATAAACATGATCTATGTAGAGGAAAATCCATTTAACGCAGCGCGTTCAATAAGAGTCAGCGGCGTTAATAAAAAAAACCGAGAAACTTCACTATTTCATCTCAACACGCAGCGTTATCAGGATTATTATTTTTGATGTGATTGTTAGTTTTGTATGTTTGATGGGGATCTGTAGTAGCGAGTTTTTAACGGCGGGAAATATTATAGGTTGTCTGGTAATAACGGTGACAATAAGAGACTAACGGCCCCTATAAATATTCGATTTTTGTGCAACGAAGATGGTTGGAGCTTAGATCACCGAATTCCGTTTAGAACAGCACAATGATTCTCTGTTGTTTTCTGAAAGCCGATGTGGCAAGACACATGAATCAACACCTAAGGAACGATTCGTTGGTGGCGAGTTAACGGACTGGATATTTGAGTAAGGCGATTAGGTGGGCGTGTAGCCGTTGGGGTTGGGGTTGAAACTTTCAGTATCAGGTGGGTTCATCGTCTAAGGTAAGTTTCCGACCGTATCCACTTCTCGCGGTCGCAGCAGATCGCCAAAGGAGAGTCTTTCAGGGAGGGTAATACTCCGTGGTATTACTCGTCGTCGTACGGGGCTGATAGCTCTATAGATTGCCCTGTATTGCGTATGAAAAGATCGATTCCCCGCAGCTTGTCCGGCATTTAACAAGATGGAGTCTCAACTTATCAGTCCGCTCATCAGCGCGGTGCTGTCGTCATAAACATCCAAGCTAACGTCGTAAATACATCATCTTTCAGAGCGTCGTAGCGGTTGTTCAGGCACAGTCTCTGGTGCGCACATCAGGAAAGGTATAGGTGAGTTTAGCCTTGTGCGCGAGGAGTTTACTTTTGAGTATTCGTTGATTGTGGCGAGGATCTAAGGACGAAAAAAAACCGTACCCCTTTACGGTAGTACGGTTTTTTTCCATCTGGGTATGTAAACATCCCAGGACAATATAAGTGGCGGAACGGACGGGACTCGAACCCGCGACCCCCTGCGTGACAGGCAGGTATTCTAACCAACTGAACTACCGCTCCACCGATTCTGTATCGTTACCGGATACATTCTTTCCAGTAACCGGTGCTATGCACCTTAAATTAATGCCTGGCAGTTCCCTACTCTCACATGGGGAGACCCCACACTACCATCGGCGCTACGGCGTTTCACTGCTGAGTTCGGCATGGGGTCAGGTGGGACCACCGCGCTATCGCCGCCAGGCAAATTCTGTTTCATCCCAACCGTTACGTCCTACTTCCACGCAACCATCAGAACCAATCTTCGAACAAGCTGAATACGTCTCTCTAAAAACACCTTCGGTGTTGTAAGGTTAAGCCTCTCGGGTCATTAGTACTGGTTAGCTCAACGTATCGCTACGCTTACACATCCAGCCTATCTACGTCGTCGTCTTCAACGGCCCTTCAGGGGACTCAAGGTCCCAGGGAAGACTCATCTCGGGGCAAGTTTCCCGCTTAGATGCTTTCAGCGGTTATCTCTTCCGCACTTAGCTACCGGGCAATGCCATTGGCATGACAACCCGAACACCAGTGGTGCGTTCACTCCGGTCCTCTCGTACTAGGAGCAACCCCCCTCAATCTTCCAACGCCCACGGCAGATAGGGACCGAACTGTCTCACGACGTTCTAAACCCAGCTCGCGTACCACTTTAAACGGCGAACAGCCGTACCCTTGGGACCTACTTCAGCCCCAGGATGTGATGAGCCGACATCGAGGTGCCAAACACCGCCGTCGATATGAACTCTTGGGCGGTATCAGCCTGTTATCCCCGGAGTACCTTTTATCCGTTGAGCGATGGCCCTTCCATTCAGAACCACCGGATCACTAAGACCTGCTTTCGCACCTGCTCGAGCCGTCACTCTCGCAGTCAAGCTAGCTTATGCCTTTGCACTAACCTCCTGATGTCCGACCAGGATTAGCTAACCTTCGTGCTCCTCCGTTACTCTTTGGGAGGAGACCGCCCCAGTCAAACTACCCACCAGACACTGTCCGCAACCCCGATTAGGGGCCCACGTTAGAACATCAAACATTAAAGGGTGGTATTTCAAGGTTGGCTCCATGCAGACTGGCGTCCACACTTCAAAGCCTCCCACCTATCCTACACATCAAGGCTCAAGGTTCAGTGTCAAGCTATAGTAAAGGTTCACGGGGTCTTTCCGTCTTGCCGCGGGTACACTGCATCTTCACAGCGAGTTCAATTTCACTGAGTCTCGGGTGGAGACAGCCTGGCCATCATTACGCCATTCGTGCAGGTCGGAACTTACCCGACAAGGAATTTCGCTACCTTAGGACCGTTATAGTTACGGCCGCCGTTTACCGGGGCTTCGATCAAGAGCTTCGCCTTGCGGCTGACCCCATCAATTAACCTTCCGGCACCGGGCAGGCGTCACACCGTATACGTCCACTTTCGTGTTTGCACAGTGCTGTGTTTTTATTAAACAGTTGCAGCCAGCTGGTATCTGCGACTGGTATCAGCTCCGGGAGCAAGTCCCTTCACCAACACCAGCGTGCCTTCTCCCGAAGTTACGGCACCATTTTGCCTAGTTCCTTCACCCGAGTTCTCTCAAGCGCCTTGGTATTCTCTACCTGACCACCTGTGTCGGTTTGGGGTACGATTTCGTGTTACCTGGAGCTTAGAGGCTTTTCCTGGAAGCTTGGCATCGGCTACTTCATCACCGTAGTGACTCGTCATCACGCCTCAGTGTTAATGATGTTCCGGATTTACCAAAAACATCCACCTACACGCTTAAACCGGGACAACCGTCGCCCGGATAACCTAGCCTTCTCCGTCCCCCCTTCGCAGTAACACCAAGTACAGGAATATTAACCTGTTTCCCATCGACTACGCCTTTCGGCCTCGCCTTAGGGGTCGACTCACCCTGCCCCGATTAACGTTGGACAGGAACCCTTGGTCTTCCGGCGTGCGGGTTTTTCACCCGCATTATCGTTACTTATGTCAGCATTCGCACTTCTGATACCTCCAGCAACCCTCACAGGCCACCTTCGCAGGCTTACAGAACGCTCCCCTACCCAACAACACCTAAGTGTCGCTGCCGCAGCTTCGGTGCATGGTTTAGCCCCGTTACATCTTCCGCGCAGGCCGACTCGACCAGTGAGCTATTACGCTTTCTTTAAATGATGGCTGCTTCTAAGCCAACATCCTGGCTGTCTGGGCCTTCCCACATCGTTTCCCACTTAACCATGACTTTGGGACCTTAGCTGGCGGTCTGGGTTGTTTCCCTCTTCACGACGGACGTTAGCACCCGCCGTGTGTCTCCCGTGATAACATTCTTCGGTATTCGTAGTTTGCATCGAGTTGGTAAGCCGGGATGGCCCCCTAGTCGAAACAGTGCTCTACCCCCGAAGATGAGTTCACGAGGCGCTACCTAAATAGCTTTCGGGGAGAACCAGCTATCTCCCGGTTTGATTGGCCTTTCACCCCCAGCCACAAGTCATCCGCTAATTTTTCAACATTAGTCGGTTCGGTCCTCCAGTTAGTGTTACCCAACCTTCAACCTGCCCATGGCTAGATCACCGGGTTTCGGGTCTATACCCTGCAACTTAACGCCCAGTTAAGACTCGGTTTCCCTGCGGCTCCCCTATTCGGTTAACCTTGCTACAGAATATAAGTCGCTGACCCATTATACAAAAGGTACGCAGTCACCCTGATAAATCAAGGCTCCCACTGCTTGTACGTACACGGTTTCAGGTTCTATTTCACTCCCCTCGCCGGGGTTCTTTTCGCCTTTCCCTCACGGTACTGGTTCACTATCGGTCAGTCAGGAGTATTTAGCCTTGGAGGATGGTCCCCCCATATTCAGACAGGATAACACGTGTCCCGCCCTACTCATCGAACTCACAACTCATGCCTCTTCGTGTACGGGACTATCACCCTCTGTCGTGCGACTTTCCAGACGCTTCCACTAAGACACAAACTGATTCAGGTTCTGGGCTCCTCCCCGTTCGCTCGCCGCTACTAGGGGAATCTCGGTTGATTTCTTTTCCTCGGGGTACTGAGATGTTTCAGTTCCCCCGGTTCGCCTCATGTCACTATGTATTCATGACATGATAGTGCAACGGATTGCACTGGGTTTCCCCATTCGGGTATCGTCGGGTATAACGGTTCATATCACCTTACCGACGCTTATCGCAGATTAGCACGCCCTTCATCGCCTCTGACTGCCTAGGCATCCACCGTGTACGCTTAGTCACTTAACCTCACAACCCGAAGGTGTTTCGTAAAACACTTCGCGCTGCGATTATTTGAGAGACTCTGATACAACCAAATCACATCTCAGTACTGCACGGAGAGATATGTTCAGCTGCATCGTTTCAAATTTCAGCTTGTTCCAGATTGTTAAAGAGCAATATCTTAAACACGACTCGTTAAAGTCATCTTTAAGATATTCGGTTGATAATGCCTTTCACTCATTATCGGTATGGCGTCCCCAAGGGGATTCGAACCCCTGTTACCGCCGTGAAAGGGCGGTGTCCTAGGCCTCTAGACGATGGGGACACGAAATCCGACTAAACCTCAGGCTTAATCGTTCCGCATCAGCATGAGTCAGAGACTCATCATCAACAGGTGCGCTTTTTGCTCTTGCTTTTTCATCAGACAATCTGTGTGAGCACTTCACTAGCACTTCACTTTGGTAAGGAGGTGATCCAACCGCAGGTTCCCCTACGGTTACCTTGTTACGACTTCACCCCAGTCATGAATCACAAAGTGGTAAGCGCCCTCCCGAAGGTTAAGCTACCTACTTCTTTTGCAACCCACTCCCATGGTGTGACGGGCGGTGTGTACAAGGCCCGGGAACGTATTCACCGTAGCATTCTGATCTACGATTACTAGCGATTCCGACTTCATGGAGTCGAGTTGCAGACTCCAATCCGGACTACGACGCACTTTATGAGGTCCGCTTACTCTCGCAAGTTCGCTTCTCTTTGTATGCGCCATTGTAGCACGTGTGTAGCCCTACTCGTAAGGGCCATGATGACTTGACGTCATCCCCACCTTCCTCCGGTTTATCACCGGCAGTCTCCTTTGAGTTCCCACCATTATGTGCTGGCAACAAAGGATAAGGGTTGCGCTCGTTGCGGGACTTAACCCAACATTTCACAACACGAGCTGACGACAGCCATGCAGCACCTGTCTCAGAGTTCCCGAAGGCACTAAAGCATCTCTGCTAAATTCTCTGGATGTCAAGAGTAGGTAAGGTTCTTCGCGTTGCATCGAATTAAACCACATGCTCCACCGCTTGTGCGGGCCCCCGTCAATTCATTTGAGTTTTAACCTTGCGGCCGTACTCCCCAGGCGGTCGACTTAACGCGTTAGCTCCGGAAGCCACAGTTCAAGACCGCAACCTCCAAGTCGACATCGTTTACAGCGTGGACTACCAGGGTATCTAATCCTGTTTGCTCCCCACGCTTTCGCACCTGAGCGTCAGTCTTTGTCCAGGGGGCCGCCTTCGCCACCGGTATTCCTCCAGATCTCTACGCATTTCACCGCTACACCTGGAATTCTACCCCCCTCTACAAGACTCTAGCTTGCCAGTTTCAAATGCAGTTCCCAAGTTAAGCTCGGGGATTTCACATCTGACTTAACAAACCGCCTGCGTGCGCTTTACGCCCAGTCATTCCGATTAACGCTTGCACCCTCCGTATTACCGCGGCTGCTGGCACGGAGTTAGCCGGTGCTTCTTCTGCGGGTAACGTCAATGAATAAGGCTATTAACCTTACTCCCTTCCTCCCCGCTGAAAGTACTTTACAACCCGAAGGCCTTCTTCATACACGCGGCATGGCTGCATCAGGGTTTCCCCCATTGTGCAATATTCCCCACTGCTGCCTCCCGTAGGAGTCTGGACCGTGTCTCAGTTCCAGTGTGGCTGGTCATCCTCTCAGACCAGCTAGAGATCGTCGCCTAGGTGGGCCTTTACCCCGCCTACTAGCTAATCCCATCTGGGTTCATCCGATGGTGTGAGGCCCGAAGGTCCCCCACTTTGGTCTTGCGACGTTATGCGGTATTAGCTACCGTTTCCAGTAGTTATCCCCCTCCATCGGGCAGATCCCCAGACATTACTCACCCGTCCGCCGCTCGCCGGCAAAGTAGCAAGCTACTTTCCGCTGCCGCTCGACTTGCATGTGTTAGGCCTGCCGCCAGCGTTCAATCTGAGCCATGATCAAACTCTTCAATTAAAAGCTTGATTTGCTAAGTTAATAGCGATGCTCAAAGAATTTACTGTTCATTCGTAATGAATTAACTGTTGTTCACTCTTCAAGACTTTTTCGTATCTAGTTGCGATAGTGTCTTGTGAGTGCCCACACAGATTGTCTGATTAAATTGTTAAAGAGCGTTTCGTTGCCGCCGAGGCGACTAACGTGAGGCCGCGTATATTACGCTTACCTCATTCAGAGTCAACGACTTTTTTCGTTTTTCTCCGACTGTCACTGCGATGCGTTGTCCGCTTTGCCGTGTCAGTGGGAGCGCATTATAGGGAGTTATTTCGGGCTGACAAGCGCTAAATACAAAAAACCGGCCGACCGCTCACATTTAAACCAAAACGTCAATTTAAGCCGGTTTAAAGCCCCAAAACGCGCATTTAATCGACAAAAAAGCCCGAATTCAAAAAATCCGGGCTTTTCGCTGAGGGAATCAGCCTGACGCTACTGATGCGCGACGATAGACTCACCATCAAGATCCAACGTAATCGGCTTACCCGGAAGCAGCTTGCCAGACAATATTTGCTGCGCCAGCGGGTTTTCGATCAGTTGCTGTATAGCACGCTTCAACGGGCGGGCTCCGTACACCGGGTCAAACCCGATTTTACCCAGCATCTCCAATGCCGGCTCAGAGATCGTCACGCTATAGCCCCGTTCTTCCAGTCGCTGATACAAACGCTGCAGCTGAATCTGGGCAATTGACGTAATGTGCTCCCGGCCTAACGGATGGAAAACCACGACTTCATCAATACGGTTGATGAACTCAGGGCGGAAGTGATGGTTAACGACGTTCATAACCATATCGCGCATCTGGCCATAGCTCATCTCGCCAAACCGTTCCTGAATCAGGTCCGATCCCAAGTTGGATGTCATGATGACCACTGTGTTGCGGAAGTCCACCGTACGCCCCTGTCCGTCGGTCAGGCGACCATCATCCAGCACCTGCAACAGGATGTTGAAGACATCAGGATGCGCCTTCTCCACTTCATCCAGCAGAATCACGGAATAAGGACGACGTCGCACCGCTTCCGTAAGGTAACCCCCTTCTTCATAACCGACATACCCTGGGGGCGCGCCCACCAAACGGGATACCGAATGTTTTTCCATGAATTCGGACATATCGATACGCACCATCGCGTCGTCGCTATCGAAGAGGAATTTCGCCAGCGTTTTACACAGCTCGGTTTTACCGACTCCTGTCGGCCCCAAGAAAAGGAATGAACCGATAGGACGATTGGGATCGGCCAGACCCGCGCGGCTGCGTCGGATAGAGTTAGCCACCGCTTCGACCGCTTCGTTCTGTCCAATCACGCGCTGGTGCAGCTCATCTTCCATTCGCAGCAGTTTTTCGCGTTCGCCTTCCAGCATTCTCGATACCGGAATGCCCGTAGCGCGCGCCAATACTTCGGCGATTTCAGTGTCCGTTACCTTATTACGCAACAGACGCATCGTTTTACCTTCGGACTGCGTAGCCGTTGCCAACTGTTTTTCCAGCTCAGGAATCTTGCCGTACTGCAACTCGGACATTTGCCCCAAATCGCCCTGACGACGCGCCTGTTCCAATTCGATTTTGGCCTGTTCCAGCGCGGCCTTGATATTCTGAGTGCCGGTTAATGACGCCTTTTCCGCTTTCCACTCTTCTTCCAGCTTCGAGTAATCCCGCTCTTTCTCTTCCAGCTCGGTATTCAAAATTTCGAGCCGTTTCAGACTGGCGTCATCCGACTCTTTCTTCAATGCCTGCTGTTCGAGCTTCAATTGGATGATTCGACGGTCCAACCGGTCTAGCGCCTCGGGCTTGGAGTCGATTTGCATACGAATGCTGGATGCGGCCTCATCGATCAGGTCAATCGCCTTATCCGGGAGTTTACGGTCTGCGATGTAGCGATGGGACAACGTCGCCGCCGCCACAATGGCCGGGTCTGTGATTTGAACGTGATGATGCAGTTCATAACGCTCTTTCAGCCCGCGCAAGATCGCGATGGTGTCTTCCACCGTCGGTTCAGCCACAAACACTTTCTGGAAACGACGCTCCAGCGCGGCATCCTTCTCAATATACTGACGATATTCGTCCAGCGTGGTCGCCCCAACGCAGTGCAGCTCACCACGCGCCAAGGCAGGCTTCAGCATATTGCCCGCATCCATAGCGCCATCGGCTTTACCCGCGCCGACCATCGTATGCAGTTCATCAATAAACAGGATGACGCTGCCTTCCTGTTTCGAAAGATCATTCAATACGCCTTTTAAGCGTTCTTCGAACTCGCCGCGGAATTTGGCGCCAGCCACCAGCGATCCCATATCCAGAGCCAGTACGCGTTTGTTCTTCAAGCCTTCCGGCACTTCCCCATTGACGATGCGCTGCGCCAACCCTTCGACAATGGCCGTTTTACCGACCCCAGGCTCACCAATGAGTACCGGGTTATTTTTGGTTCTGCGTTGCAGCACCTGAATGGTGCGGCGAATTTCTTCATCACGACCGATAACGGGATCCAACTTGCCCTGTTCGGCACGTTCGGTTAAATCGATCGTGAATTTTTTCAAAGCCTGGCGCTGATCTTCAGCCCCTTGTTCGTTCACGTTTTCTCCTCCACGGATTTGGTCAATCGCTTTCGTCACGCTATCCATGTTGGCGCCGGCATTCTTTAACAGATCCGTCAACGTGCTCCGCGCTTCCAGCGCCGCCAGAACAAACAGTTCCGACGATATAAAGGTGTCACCCCTTTTCTGAGCCAGCTTGTCGCAAAGATTTAATGTCCGTACCAATTCATTGGATGGCTGTACATCGCCTCCGGTCCCTTCAACCTGCGGGAGACGGCTTAACGCCTGCTCAATCTCTGGCTTCAGATGAGCGACATTAACGCCAGCTGCGGTTAACAGCGGGCTGACCGTGCTTCCTTCCTGATTTAAAAGGGCACTCATTAAATGCAGTGGTTCGATAAATTGATTGTCTCGACCGAGAGCGAGAGATTGGGCATCAGCGAGGGCAAGCTGGAACTTATTAGTAAGACGATCCAGACGCATAACTCCTCCGATTCATACTGATCAAATGTGCTACTGGAGATTAGATGAGGTCTAGCCCCAAATTTTCAAGATGATTTGTCAGTAATAATAGTAGGAATCACGTTCTACGCGCTGGACCGTCCTAATTCAAAAGGTTATATCAGCCAGATTAAACTCGCCATACGACCGGTCACGCCGTCGCGGCGGTAGGAAAAGAATTGCTGTGGATGGCTTACCGTACAATATTCGCCGCCGTAAATCCGGCTAACGCCCGCGGCGCGAAGTCGCAGTCGGGCTAGCTGAAAGATATCAGCCATGTACTTATCGTCATGAGCGACAAACGCCTGCGCCGCGGCGGGATCGGACGCCATGAACGCCTCCCGCACTTCAGCACCGACTTCAAACTGCTGCGGCCCGATAGCCGGACCGAGCCACGCCATCATTTCCGACGGCGCCGCCCGGAAAGCCTTCAACGTCTGTTCCAGCACGCCGGCCTGCAAGCCGCGCCAGCCCGCGTGCGCCGCCGCCGCTTCATCGCCCTTCACCGAGCAGAACAGCACCGGCAGGCAATCGGCCGTCATCACCGCACACACCTTGCCTGGACGGGAGGTATAGACAGCATCCCCCGTCGTCGCGGGCGTCGCCTCGTCGAGATTGACGACCTGAGTGCCGTGTACCTGCTGTAACCAATGCGGCTGCGCAGGCAATGCGCCGCCTGCCACCAACCGACGTCGATTTTCCGCCACGCACGCGATGTCATCGCCTACGTGGTTGCCGAGATTGAGAGACGCATAAGGCTCGCGGCTACATCCACCGTGACGGGTGGTGGAGCAGGCGCGGATGGTCGCTGGCGCGGGCCAGTCGGGCTGAATCAGCATGTTGTCACCAGTCCAATTGATCCTTGAACTCTTCGGTATCTGCTTTAAGAGCAGCGATTAAATCCACCATGTCCTGAGGCAACGCCGCATGCCATTCCATCTGAATGCCCGTGACGGGATGGTAGAGTCTCAACATGGTGGCGTGGAGCGCCTGACGGTCGAAGCCACGCAGCACGCTGATGAATTCGTCCGAAGCGCCTTTCGGCGGACGGGGACGGCCGCCATACAGCGGATCGCCGACCAATGGATGCGCGATGTGCGACATATGAACGCGAATCTGGTGGGTTCTTCCCGTTTCCAGACGCAGTCTCAACCGGGTGTGGGCACGAAAATGCTCCATAATCCGGTAATGGGTGACCGCCGGTTTGCCCATCGGGTGCACCGCCATGTGCGTGCGTTTTGTGGGATGGCGCGCAATCGGCTCTTCCACCATACCGCCCGCCGTCATGTTACCGATAGCCACGGCTTCATATTCACGCGTGATTTCACGGGCTTGCAGCGATTCCACCAGCCGGGTCTGCGCCGGTACGGTTTTGGCGACGACCATCAGCCCGGTCGTGTCTTTATCCAGTCGGTGCACGATGCCAGCACGCGGCACATCGACAATCTCGGGATAATAATGCAGCAGCGCATTCAGCACGGTGCCGTCAGGGTTGCCCGCGCCGGGATGAACCACCAGGCCTCTCGGCTTGTTGATGACCAGAATATCCTGATCCTCATAGACGATATCCAGCGGGATCGCCTGAGGTTCCCAACGGGCTTCCTCTTCGATCAGCGCGTCGACGGCTATCGTTTCCCCCCCAGCACCTTCTCTTTGGGTTTATCAATCACGGTGCCGTTCACCTGCACGCGCTGGTCCAAAATCCACTCTTTTAAGCGAGAACGTGAATAATCAGGGAACAATTCGGCCAAAGCCTGATCTAAACGTTGTCCGAGTTGCGATTCGGCCACCGTTGCGGTGAGTTGTACTTGTTGTGCCATAGTATGCCGCTTCTTTTACGTTGGGTTTTAACGGCGATGCCGTATAAAATCATGTACCATTGTAGCTGGTCTTCATCGGGAGCTTAACGGACAGTTTCCCGTAAAAAACACTCTGAGGATAATCAAAACGTCATGACGCGTATGAAATATCTGGTGGCTGCTGCCACGTTGAGCCTGGTACTGGCGGGTTGTTCCAGCACCAAGGATGCGGTTCCAGACCGTCCACCTGCCGAGCTTTACGCCACCGCGCAGGAGAAATTGCAGGAGGGCAACTTTAAGGCAGCCATTACGCAGTTGGAAGCGTTGGATAACCGTTATCCATTCGGCCCTTATTCCCAGCAGGTTCAGCTTGACCTGATCTACGCCTACTACAAATCCGCCGAGTTACCGTTAGCTCAGGCATCCATCGACCGTTTCCTGCGTCTGAACCCCACGAGTCCCAATGTGGATTACGTGTTGTACATGCGCGGATTAACCAATATGGCGTTAGATGACAGTGCGTTGCAGGGGTTCTTCGGTGTGGATCGTTCAGACCGCGATCCGCAGTACGCCCGCGCCGCCTTCAAGGCATTCAGCCAGTTGGCGGAGGGCTATCCTCGTAGCCTGTATGTGACCGATGCCGGCAAACGTCTGGCGTTTCTGAAAGAGCGTTTGGCGAAGTATGAACTTTCGGTCGCGCAATACTACACGAAACGCGGCGCGTATGTCGCGGTGGTTAATCGTGTTGAGCAGATGCTGAAAGACTACCCGGATACGCAGGCCACACGTACGGCTCTGCCGCTGATGGAAAATGCTTATCGCCAGATGCAGCTGACCGGAGAGGCCGACAAAGTGGCGAAGCTGATCACGGCCAATCAAGCCTGATCGAACGCATTAGAAAGGATTTTACAACGGCAGCTTAGGCTGCCTTTTTTTATGCCCGGCGTCGATGACTCAACGCGGTTCCACGCAGCAAATCCTGAAAATTTTGGCATAGCTCCCTATCACTGACAAGGCTTGTCGCCGTAATCCCAAAACTCGCTCACAAATCATACGACCAGTCTGATATATGACAAAAAAAAGACTTAAAACCCTGCCATTTTAACCATCTCGGGGTATGCTGAAACTATCCAAGACGGACAAGGCAGAGAGGTAAACGTTTATGACTATCAACATTACCAGTAAGCAAATGGATATCACCCCGGCAATACGCAAACATGTCGAAGACCGTCTCACCAAGCTGGATAAGTGGCAAACTAGCCTGATTAATCCACACATCATCCTGTCGAAAGAACCTAAGGGCTTTGTGGCCGACGCCACCATTGGCACACCGAACGGACCGCTGGTCGCAAGCGCAAAACACGAAGATATGTATGCTGCGGTTAACGATCTTATTGCCAAGCTCGAACGACAGTTGAACAAGGTTCAGCATAAAGGTGAAGCGCGCCGCGCCGACACCTGCCTCAAAGACATCACGCCGCAGCCAGCCCCGGAAGAGTAATCACCCTCCTTTCCTATCGTGATGTTGTTAACGCGCCGAAAGGCGCGTTTTTTATTGACAGGATGAAAAGGCAGTCGTTAACCTAGCGCCATCAACCGTCAGGATTTAATTAATGACACGCCATTCATTGTTCTTCGTATTCTTCTTTTTCTTCCCCCACCGGGGGGGCGATTGGTCGTGTGAGTAAGAATACGAAGACGAACAAAAAGCCTCCTGAAATCAGGGGGCTTTTTTGTTCTGGCCTTCAAACAGGGTAAAGCAAAATGACCGACAATCCGTTATTGGCACTGCGCGAACGCATCAGCACACTGGATTTACAGCTGCTGGAGCTTCTGGCTCAACGGCGTGAGCTGGCTTTGGACGTTGCCCGAGCGAAGCAAACCACGCACCGACCTATCAGAGATAAAGAGCGTGAACGCGATCTGCTCACCCACTTGGTGGAAGCGGGCAGGCAACACCAGCTCGATGGTCACTACATCACCCGACTGTTCCAGCTGATTATCGAAGACTCCGTGCTCACCCAGCAGGCTCTGCTCCAGCAACACCTGAACCAAACCGGCGCGCATTCAGCTCGGGTCGCGTTCCTCGGTCCCAAAGGCTCCTATTCCCATCTGGCCGCACGCCAATATACGGCTCGTCATTTCGATCAGATCATCGAATGCGGCTGTCAGAAGTTCCAGGATATTTTTACCACGGTTGAGAACGGTCATGCCGATTACGGCGTTCTGCCGATTGAAAATACCAGCTCAGGATCGATCAACGACGTCTATGACCTGCTGCAACATACGGGATTGTCGATTGTGGGCGAACTATCTAACCCTATCGACCACTGCGTGTTGGTTTCTACAGACACCCAGCTTGACCAGATCCAGACCGTTTATAGCCATCCTCAGCCTTTCCAACAGTGCAGCCATTTTATTAACCGTTTCCCACACTGGAAAATCGAGTACTGCGAAAGCAGCGCCGCCGCGATGGCGAAAGTGGCTGAACTGAATTCACCTCACGCCGCCGCGCTGGGAAGTGAAGCCGGGGGGACGCTCTACAATCTGCAGGTGTTGGAACACAACCTGGCGAACCAGACGCAAAACTACACCCGCTTCATCGTACTGGCCCGCAAGCAAATCGACGTCGCAGAACAGGTTCCGGCTAAAACCACGTTAATTATGGCGACCGGCCAGCAGTCCGGCGCACTGGTCGAAGCGCTGCAAGTCCTACGGGATCAGGGCATTATCATGACCAAGCTGGAGTCCCGACCTATCCACGGCAATCCGTGGGAAGAGATGTTCTATATTGATGTACAGGCCAATCTGCGCAGCAAGCCAATGCAGAAAGCCATCAATGAACTGACGGCGATCACTCGTTCGTTAAAAGTGCTCGGCTGTTACCCTAGCGAGAACGTTGTCCCTGTCGATTTGGGCGGTTAAATGCAAACGCCGCCATTTCCTGAGGAGATGGCGGCGCAGTGATTCGCTTAGGGAAAAAGGTCAGCGGATGTCGTTGGCCTGTTGTAGCAGAGTCCGGCTTTCGCTCATAAAGCGGTGGGAATAGTCGCCAAACCACTGTTCTACTTTTTTGAAACTGTCGATAAACGCCGTTTTATCGCCATTATCCAGTAGTGCAATCGCTTCTCCGAAACGCTGGTAATAGCGCTTGATTAAAGCCAGGTTATTGCCAGATGACATGATGATGTCTGCATAAAGCTGCGGATCCTGAGCAAACAACCGCCCCACCATCGCCAGCTCCAGCCGGTAAATAGGCGATGACAGCGCCAGCAATTGTTCGATCTGCACATTTTCTTCCGTCAGATGTAATCCGTAAACGAACGTCGTGAAATGGCGCAACGCCTGAATGAAGGTCATGTTCTGATCGTGTTCTACCGCGCTGATGCGATGCAGACGCGCTCCCCAGACTCGAATCTGTTCCAGCAGCCACTGATAGGATTCGGGTTGACGCCCATCACAGTACACCACAACCTGCTTGGCGAGACTGCCGGTGTCCGGCCCGAACATCGGGTGAAGCCCCAAGACCGGGCCCTGGTGCACCGCCAGCATCGCTTGTAGCGGACCATTTTTGACCGAGGCCAAATCCACCAGCAGGCAGTCCTCCGGCAGCGGCGGCAGTTGGGCGATAACCTGTTCGGTAAGATGAATGGGAACGCTGACAATCACCATTCCCGCATCGGCCAACAGTTCGCCCGCCCGAGGCCAGTCTTCCTGCTCGAGAACTTTGACCTGATAACCGGATAGGGTCAGCATTTTATCGAACATACGGCCCATTTGACCGCGACCACCAATGATGACGACCGATCGCAGGGAAGGATTCAACGTTTTGAACCCTTTGTCATTTTCGCTGGAATAGGATTCACGCATGACGCGGCGCAGCACATCCTCAATCAACGAGGGAGGAACGCCTAAGGCTTCAGCATCCTTTCGACGAGAAGCCAGCATTTCCGCTTCCCGGTCCGGCGCGTAAATCGGTAATCCATAGTGACTTTTGACTTCGCCCACTTCTGCGACGAGTTTTAACCGCCGAGACAACAATGCCAACAGTGCCTTATCTACCTCGTCAATCTGATCACGTAACGCGGTCAGTTCAGCGGTCATTATTCTTCTCCTTACTGATTGGTGCTCATCGCGCCAAGCTCCTGGTGCACCGACCGCAATAATGATTCTGTGTTTTCCCAACTAATACAGGCGTCCGTGACAGATACACCGTAATCCATCTGGGAACGCGGCTGTTCGGAAGACTGACTGCCTTCATTCAGATGGCTTTCCAACATCAGACCGATAATAGAGCGATTGCCGGCTTTGAGCTGCTCCACGGCAGACTCCACTACCAACGGCTGGCGACGATAATCTTTATTCGAATTTCCGTGGCTACAATCTATCATCAGCGCTGGTTTCAGTCCCGCATCACGCATCTGTTTTTCACATTCCGCCACGTCTTCCGCACTGTAGTTTGGCTTTTTACCGCCGCGTAAAATCACATGACCGTCGGTATTTCCCTGCGTATGCAGCAGGCAGACCTGACCACTTTGGTTGATTCCCATAAAACGATGCGCCATCGAGGCGGCTTTCATGGCGTTAATGGCTGTGCCAAGGCTGCCGTCCGTGCCGTTTTTAAATCCGACCGGCATGGAAAGCCCGGACGCCATCTCACGGTGTGTCTGGGACTCAGTGGTTCTCGCGCCAATCGCCGACCAGCTGAAAAGGTCGCCCAGGTACTGCGGACTATTGGGGTCCAGCGCTTCCGTCGCCAGCGGCAGGCCAATGTTCACCAGCTTCAGCAGCAAATCACGCGCAATGTGTAAACCGGCTTCCATATCGCATGAACCATCCATATGCGGATCGTTGATCAATCCTTTCCACCCCACCGTGGTGCGGGGTTTTTCGAAGTAAACGCGCATGACGATATACAGCTTGTCGCTCAGCTCTGCCGCCAAAACCTGCAACCGGCGGGCATACTCCAACGCAGCATCGGTGTCGTGAATGGAACAAGGACCGCACACAATCAGCAACCGGTCGTCACGACCGTGAATAATATCCGCCACGGCCTGGCGAGAGCGAGAGATCGCCTGCTGAGCCTCGTCACTCAGAGGAAACTTCGCTTTCAATTCATCCGGAGTAATCAATATCTGCTCTTCAAGGATATTGACGTTATTAAGCGCGTCTTTCTGCAAGTTCATGGTCCTGTCCCTTATGCTGTACCTGTGCGGTGATGATGCTGAATACTTAATTCGGGTCACAGTATCACAAGGTGTAAATGTTTAAAACCACGACATGTAAAGTTATAATTACCCTTATAAGCCGCGTGAAGTACGGGGTGGAATGAGTATTTTCGCTTCAGAAAGTATGACCCATATTACCATCTCGTCACGAAGTCACGCTCAATGTGAGAGACCGACAGACTGAGGTTTTTGGCTTTCTCCAATTCCCTGAAATGACAAAAAGCACAATGAATTCATACAAAAACAAGAAAACCCACGAATAAAGCGCTGCATTCACCACCTTAAGTTCAAAACTGCGCTTAACATTTCTCTCGTTAGATGAGCTAAGCCAAAGCGACAATCTCAAAGGGTAACTGGCAATCTAAACCCCTCCCAACTGTAAACTTAAAATTACACCCAATTATGAGTTTGTCATCGATCAATACGCATCCAGTCAGCTAAGGCCGCGTAAATTTAGCGAAAAACCGATGTCATAACGGATCGATTTGATTTAAGCGATTGCAAGGAGACCACTGTCTTCACGCTACACGGATTCTGTCACGTCAGATCCTGCTGTGACTGTTTCATGCCAACGTTGCCGCAAAGGTTCTTTGCCAGATAAACAGTCACATGAGAATTAATTTTTTTTCCAGTGGGTGGACACCGGGTTGATTACGGGGTTTCTCCCCTGGGTATAAGTGCCGTTCTGTTGGGCAATGGCTTCGCCAGTATCTACAATCGCGTTCTGAATAAACACGTTTTGTTTTTCTCCACGAACGAACGTTAACTGATGAAAGGCCGTTTTATTGCCCCAGTCGCTGGAAGGTAGCGAAATGAAACGCACAGTGAAGGTTTCATCATCGAACTTGCCCTGCATGGAGTAAACACCATAGTGGTTTTCACCCTGGGAGATTATTTTATAGACACTGTTGTCGTAATAGTAAATCTCGGCATCGGGGAACGGTTTTTTGTCGTACATTTTACGATAATGCAGCACCTGCTTGATGGTGGGCTGACCGAAGCTGACGGTTAATTCTTTACCCTCCGCTGCGGTTGTCAGCCCGTCGGCATGAGCACTGCTCATAAGCATCAGCAGACCTGCGGTTGCCGTTTTGATGACTTTCATTTTAACTCTCTTAGTCTGATTCTATGAATAATGTGCATCAACGTGCTGAAACTACTCCATAAATTGGCACGACGCTAATTTATGCGGTAGACAGAAGGTATTGATGCATAGATAGGGTAGGCCCTAGTTACTTTTGGGACATCGCTATTCAGGCAGATTGAAGTCCACTAACAGCAGGCGATATAGCTCTTCCATACGGATGGCCACGTTCATCTGCCACGTAGCCCATTCCGTGCATCTAAGCAGGAGGCATGCGCGTTTTGTCACATCTCATCACTTTTTCCACCTGCGCTTAGCGTTCTGTCATTAACTGTACGCCGGACACCCGGCGACGATGACCTCACAACCTTCACAGACATGGGCTTTCTGGCACGCCAGAGCATCGTAGTTTTTATTTAAGCTCTGAGGTAGGTGCAGTTAAACGGAACGTTTATACGAGGTATTCGTTGTTTTTCATCTCACGCTGAAAATATCTCTCGTTATAAAACTCGCTGTCTATATTACTTTTTACTGTTAAGAGATGTGAATGTTATAGACTCACCATTCATCATATGGCATAAATCACCTGCGCTGTGGGGGTAATAAACTTATTAGCGCCATTCAAAGGACAAGCAGTATTGAAAAGGATTTAAAAATATGCCAATTAATAGCAAGTTAATTATCGCCTTTTTCTCTTTCTTCATGGTAGGTAACGTTCAAGCGACCGTATTTTCGTGCCCTGCAATAAATAAGATAAAACAAAATAAAGCTGACTCAGGCTATAGCTATAAAGCTAACGCCGGAGATAGCATGAAATGGACAGGGGAAAACCCTTATGCCGAAAAGAATGATCTGCAAAAGATTTCATTCAAAGAGGCTTATATTCTCAACGTTAAAAACTTGATTGCTTGTGATTATGTGGGCCATGACAATGTTTCCGGTATGAGAATGTCCCTCACATTAAAACTGCCCGTAAAACCATTGGGTAAATATTGGCAAGATGAGAAGCAATCTGATGGCAGTGTGTTTGTTCACTGCACTTCTTCATATCCAGAAGATTGCATTTTTAGCCAATAAAATTTCATTAATAGCGAGTTGCTGAGATCCGTAACTCGCTATTATGGTCAAAGAAAGTTGTACAACCCAAACCTGATAGTTTCGTCTCCCAACTATTCATTCAACGCCTCAAACCGTCTCTGCAACGGCATCCCCTCATTCCTCATAAAGACCCTGCTCGCCTTCTCCACATCCTCAAGTACGCCAGCGTGGTGACGCTAGCCGTCGCCAACTGCGCGAAGACCTACAAGCCGCAGTTGCAGGAGGGCAGCGGCCGCACCCAGACCGTGCGCATGAGCATTGTCGTCAACAGCGCCGACAACGCGACGCTGAAAATCGACCCGTCAGTGGTGTTGACCATTCGTCAGTATATCGCCGAATGCCGATTGAGATGAAGGCCTATGCGGATAGCCTGCTGACCGCACTTTTAGCTGCCAAGCTACCCCACCTTGAAACCGTCGATATCGATCGCTACCTTCCTGTCAGCGTTCCGCAACCGTGGCCGCAGGCAACCTGATGGACGGACGTGCCTGCCTGATACCGAAGCCAGTGAAAAACGGCGTCTTTAACGATTGATCGCTGATACCGATCGAAATGGAAAAATTGATCTGTATAAACGTTTATAAAACAAACAGCTCTGATGTCATTATGCGTCTGCATACTAAAAATACATGCCGACACCTGGGAAAATTAAACCGCCGATTTGGCGGTTTTTTCGTGGCATATCGTTCATTTACATAACTATAAGTTGCGCATAGACTATCCGCGCTTCACAGGGATAGATCTGTTTACAGGGAATGAAAAATGCTAATCACCAAGCGTCTGGATGAACTTACCCCAGATGAATTTACGCGTATCTTATCGCCTGAAAAAGGCAGCGCGCTGGATGCCAAAACCGTCGTATTAGGCTCGAAAGAACACGCCTGTTGTTCGTTAAACGCGGGAACCTTGGACATCAACGCCAGCCGCGACTTTTCCAACACCGTCCAAAACGCCTACGCTCGCGCCAAGGTCAACGCCCCGGCGCAAAAAGCGGGCTGGGGGTTTGCGCCTCGCCCGGCCACGCCGCGAACCGAACCCGCGCCGACGCTTAAAGTCACCGAAGTGACCGATACCACCAGTGCGACGCGTATCCATCTCCCCGTTCTGGTATATGAATCAAGACGGAAACCCGGCTTTAATGCCGATGGTAGCCCGGCTGCGGATATGACCTATGGCGATATGACCGAGGAAGAAATCAGAGCCATACCAAACTTTGGCCATTTACCTCTCTTCGCGAAGGATGGTTATTTATTTGGTTTCGATTCTGCCTCCCTTAATTTTCTTAAATTTAGGTTAATGGCTAAGCTTTTTTTCTCAGCTGGTGAATTAGAGATGGTTATCCTAGCGATGATTGCCAAATTTGAAAAAAAGGAGGGTGGAGAATTTAGGCATCCTGCTCTAACGCGCGCCGTTCGTGCGCATCCAAACACACAAGCGTTTATAAAAACATTGCTGCAGGGCATTGATGACACAATCAAACAGCAACATGGCGAAATTAACCCTGTTGCTTTAAATGATTGGATGATGAGCTATCAGAATATAATTAAAAAATCACTTCGCCCCCGGCTTTCAATACATTCGAAGATAAATACTTAGCCTGGTTAAATGGTGGATTGACGTTCGCCATCAATGACGTTTGGGCGGCTAAGGCAGAAATTGTTGACTTTGACCGTTGTGGTCGGTTTTATAAAGGTAAAGTTCGGGTGACCTTTTATGATCATTTTGGACTGGATATCCCTGATATTGGCCCAGATCCAGATACTGCGGAGATAAAGGTTTACAGCGTGCTTGGAGGCTTTCGTTCTTGGTTCATACTTCAACATTTAGATAAATTCGGTTATAAGCCGTTCATCACCGTAGTCGAAATGGATTACCCCATTAAAGGGAATATATGAAAAAGACATTTATATTTCTCGTTATAAATTATCTATTGGTTATGTTGGAACGTTTATATTCCTTCAATAACGAGACGCTGTTTTGGGATCACTATTCAATAATAGTCCCATTGTCATGGTTCATTACTCCCATATGTACCCTTGTTTTCTTATTCAGCAAGAAGTGGCGTTATGCTATATGTACCGTTCTCCTTCATGTAGCCATGCTGCTATGGATCAACCACATCGGCCCGTTTTCAACGCATTTCTTTTTCGGGACACCTTTAATTGAAAAACGACAAGGGTACGAGTTTTATATAGATGTATCTGGCGAGCGAGGTTACGACTATATCGTCACGTCTCCGCCTAAAAGTCAGCGCGCTTTTACTGCTCTCATCGCAGATTATTTCAGTAAGCATCCGTTAGGAAACAAGGATTATAGTGGGGTGTTGTACATAAAGAGTATCGACACGATGAGTAACGGCAAAATTGCTAAAGCTCATTGGTGGGATCAACCTATGCGTGGCAGAGCACTGATTGATGCTGATATTTCAGAGTACGAAATTGCCACCGTCGCTAATCTTGAAGATGGATCGCTGAAAATCTGGTTTATCGGCGGTTACGGAGTGACGTGCGAGAATAATCAGTCAGGCAACGTGATCATCAAACCCGATGGTACTCACACCCCCACCTGCGATTAACCCCACTAGGCAAAAAACAGCGCGACGCTGAGCACCTCGTTCAGTGCCGCGTTGAGACTCGGCAGCGGATCGGTATGCAGGGGAATAGCCTGCTCCGCCTGCCGATGTACCGCCATCCAGCCGTCATTGTTAAATACTGCATAGCTATCCACCGGGCAGTCGACCAGACTGTCCTCGGTATCCAGCACATAAATCGTCACGCCCAACATATCCACTTTACGCATCCTTGCCTCTCCTATTGTGTCATTCCTGATACAGCCCCGAAGGGGTGCGCGGTGTTGCCGTGTCTTTCACCATATCAGAACTCATTTAGCGGAGATCTGATCTATGGCGCAAGATTACCATCACGGCGTGCGCGTGGTTGAAATCAACGAAGGCACCCGCCCCATCCAAACCGTTTCGACGGCCATTGTCGGTATGGTGTGTACCGCCGACGATGCCGACGCGGCGACGTTTCCCCTCAATAAACCCGTCTTGCTGACCGACGTCGTGACGGCCAGCGGCAAGGCGGGCGAGTCCGGCACGCTGGCCCGCGCACTGGATGCTATTGGCGATCAGGCCAAACCGGTGACGGTGGTCGTGCGTGTCGCTCAGGGCGACAGCGAGGCGGAGACCACCTCCAACATCATCGGCGGCGTCACCGCCGACGGCAAAAAGACCGGCATGAAAGCCCTGCTGGCCGCCCAGGGACAGCTCGGCGTCAAACCCCGCATTCTCGGCGTACCCGGCCACGACAATCAGGCGGTAGCCGCCGAACTGGCGAGCGTAGCCCAAAGCCTGCGCGCCTTTGCCTACATCAGCGCCTACGGCTGCAACACGGTGGAAGCGGCGATCGCTTACCGCGCCAATTTCAGTCAGCGCGAACTGATGCTGATTTGGCCGGACTTCATCGCCTGGGATACGGTCGCCAATGCCGATGCGTCCGCCTGGGCGACCGCACGCGCACTGGGCCTGCGGGCCAAAATCGACGAGCAAACCGGCTGGCATAAAACCCTGTCTAACGTCGGCGTCAACGGGGTGACCGGTATTTCCGCCGATGTGTTCTGGGACCTGCAAGATCCGGCGACCGATGCGGGCCTGCTGAACCAGAACGACGTCACCACGTTGATCCGTAAAGACGGTTTTCGCTTTTGGGGGTCTCGCACCTGTAGCGACGATCCGCTGTTCGCCTTTGAGTCCTACACCCGCACCGCTCAGGTGCTGGCCGACACCATGGCCGAGGCGCACATGTGGGCCAGCGACAAACCGCTGACGCCTTCGCTGGCACGCGACATCATCGAGGGGGTCCGCGCCAAGCTGCGCGAAATGACCACCAATGGCTATCTGCTGGGCGGCGACTGCTGGATTGATGAGGCGGCCAATACCAAGGACACGCTGAAAGCCGGCACGCTGACCCTCGACTACGACTACACGCCGGTGCCGCCGCTGGAAAACCTGATGCTGCGCCAGCGCATCACGGACAGCTATCTCATCGACTTCACCAGCCAGGTCAACAGCTAAGGGGCGCACATGGCATTACCACGGATATTAAAACAACTGAATCTGTTCAACGACGGCAACAGCTATATGGGCGTGGTTGAATCCTTCACCCAGCCCAAGCTGACGCGCAAGTTTGAAAAGTGGCGCGGCGGCGGAATGCCGGGCGCGGTCGATATCGACATGGGTCTGGACGACAGCGCGCTGGAAGTCGAATGGCAGATTGCGGGCATTGAACCGCTGATTTACAAACAGCTCGGCAATACCAAGGCGGATGGCGTGCCGCTGCGCTTTACCTGTTCGGTACAGCGTGACGACACCGCCGAGGTGCAGGCGGTCGAGGTGGTGCTGCGCGGCCGGCACAAAGAAATCGACGGCGGCGAAGCCAAACTCGGCGAACTGACCAAAACCAAAGTATCGACGACCTGCACCTACTACAAACTGACCGTCAACGGCGAGGTGCTGATTGAGATTGACCTGCTGAACATGATCGAAATTGTCGGCGGCGTGGACCTGATGGAAGCCCACCGTTCCGCCATCGGCCTGTAACGCGCCTCTTTAATTGCGCAGGTTCACCCCTGCGCCCCAACCCAACAGAGACACATCATGCAAAAAGACGATAACACCCTGACCACTGAAAAAGTCATTACGCTGGATACCCCGCTGAAACGGGGCGACGTCACTCTTACGGCAATCACGCTCCGCAAACCCACTTCCGGCAGCCTGCGCGGCACCCGCCTGCAGGCGCTGATGGAAATGGACGTCAACGCCCTGATGGTGGTGCTGCCGCGCGTTACTACCCCGGCGCTGACGCAGGCGGACGTGCTGGAACTGGACCCGGCCGATCTGGTCAGTCTGTCGGTGGAGTTAGTCACTTTTTTGTTGCCGAACTCGGCGCGGTCAGCTTTGCCCCCAGCCTGACGGTCGAGGATTTAGTGGCGGATATCGCCACCGTGTTTCACTGGCCGCCGGCGGTCACCGCGGAGATGTCATTAACCGAGGTACTGAACTGGCGCCACAAAGCCATTATTCGCAGCGGATCTGACGATGAGTGATAACAACCTGCGTTTACAGGTGGTGATGAATGCGATTGACCGGATCACGCGTCCGCTCCGCACGGCGCGGGACAGCACCCGGTCGTTGGCTTCGGATATCAAACAGACGCAGAGCCAGCTCAAGCAGCTGAACGAGGCCGGCAATAAGCTGACCACCTTCAATACGCTAAAACAGCGTGTTAGCCAAACCGGTGACGCGCTGGCGCAGGCTCGGCTCCGCGCCCAAATGATGACGCAGGAAATGAGTAGCCTTGCTTCACCGACCCGCGCGCAAACCAAAGCGCTGGAAGATCAGTGGCGCGCCGTCAGCCGTCTGGAGAATAAGCACCAGGCCGAGCAAAACCAGCTGGGGCGCCTGCGCGGCGACCTGTACCGACTCGGTATTTCGACGCAGGACAGCGCCCGCGCCACGGCGCGCATCGCCGAGGAAACCGCACGCTACAACCGCCAATTATCGGAACAGACCCGGCGCCTGCGACAGGCCGGCGAACAGCAGCACAGGCTCAATGCGATCCGCGCGCGCCATGCCAGGACGATGGAGACCCGCAATCAGTTAGCCGGCAACGGCGGCGGTCTGATTGCCACCAGTGTCACCACGGCAGCCCCGCTGATGGCACCGGTCAAAGCGTATGCTGAGGCAGAAGAGGCCGGCTCACAGTTAGCCGGCGCCATGATGGGACCAGGGGCGAAAGTCTCCCCAGAATTTGAAAAAATCAATCAGCTGGCCATCGCGCTGGGTGACAAGCTGCCTGGCACCACGGCGGATTTTCAGAACATGATGACCATGCTGCGCCGCCAGGGCATCGCTGCGCAAACCATCCTGGGCGGCATGGGGGAAGCGACCGCTTACCTGGGCGTACAGCTGAAAATGCCCTCAGAGGAAGCGGCAGAGTTTGCAGCCAAAATGCAGGACGCCACCGGCACCGTGGAAAAAGACATGATGGGCCTGATGGATGTGATTCAGAAAGGCTTCTATGCCGGCGTCGACCCCACCAACATGCTGCAGGGCTTCACCAAAATCAGCAGCGCGATGGATATCCTGCATACCAAAGGGCTGGACGGCGCGAAAATGCTGGCGCCGTTCCTGGTCATGGCCGACCAGAAAGGCATGGCGGGCGAATCGGCTGGCAACGCCTACCGCAAAGTGTTTCAGATGGTGATGGACACCAAAAAGGTCGGCAATGTTAACAAGGACCTGAAAGGCAGCGGCATCAAGTTTGATTTCACCAACGGCAAAGGCGAGTTCGGCGGGGTCGACCAGCTGTATCGACAACTCGACCAGTTGAACTCGCTAAATACCGCTAAAAGAACGCAGGTGATCAAAGGGCTGTTCGGCGATGATGCGGAAACGCTACAGGTGATTAATATTCTGCGTCAGGGCATGGGCGCCTATCAGGATGCGCAGGCCAAATTAGCGGAGCAAGCCTCATTGCGGGAGCGCGTCGACGCCCAGCTGAAAACACTGGGGAACAAATGGGACGCGGCGGGCGGTTCTTTCACTAACGCGATGGCCACCATCGGCGCCACGGTGGCACCGGACCTAAAACAGCTGGTCGACGGACTGGCCGAGCTGTCCGTAAAGCTGAATGAGTTTGCAAAAGAACATCCAGTACTGACCGCTGGCCTGTTTAAAGCGGCGGCGGGATTTGCCATTGTCACCGGGGCTATCGGGGCTGTGATGCTCACCATCGCCGCCATTCTCGGCCCCATGGCGATGATGCGATTGAGCCTGTCGATGCTCGGCATCAGGGGCGTCAGCGCGGTGGGGCTGATCGGCAGTGCGCTGAAAAACATGGGCGGCGCGGTGATGTGGCTAGGACGGCTGATGATGGCGAACCCGATACTGGCCGTGATTGGATTGATTGCGATGGGCGCGATCTACCTCTGGCAGAACTGGGACACGCTCGGCCCCAAATTCAAGGCGCTGTGGGACAATGTCAGCAGCACGGTATCGACCGCCTGGGAAGGGATCAAACAGAAATTGAGTGACAAATGGGACAGCCTGGTTAAAAGCGTCTCAGCATTGCCAGCCCGCTTTAAAGAAGCTGGACGGGAGTTAATCGACGGCCTGATGAACGGCATCAGTGAAAAATGGGAAGCGCTCAAGGCTAAATTGTCCTCCATGACCGACTACCTGCCGAACTGGATGAAACCCAACTCGGACACGCCGATGCCTTTACCTCCGCCCAATTCCCCCCGCCGGTGTACAGCGACATTCCGATGTATGACACCGGCGGCCAGATTGCGTCGGGACAGCTCGGTATTGTCGGCGAGAACGGCCCGGAAATCGTCGCCGGTCCGGCATCCGTGACCAGCCGACGGCGCACGGCCGCCTTAGCCGCGGCGGCGCTGACGTTAGGCTCCACCGCCTCCCCGGCAACGGCTTATCCGCTGCATCCATTCAGCCTGTTGCCCGCAGCCCCTGCAGCAACCACATCGCGCCAGCCCGCGCCGGTGGTCACGCCGGTGACCGTCCATGCGCCGATCACCATCGTGCCGCAACCGGGCCAGAGCGCGACCGATATCGCCCGTGAAGTGGCGCGCCAGCTCGATGAACGCGAGCGACGCGCCCAGGCAAAAGCCCGTAGCAGTTACCGCGATCAGGGAGGACTCGAATCATGATGATGGTATTAGGCCTGTTTGTGTTCACGTTAAAGACCGTGCCTTATCAGGAACTGCAACGCCAGCGCGCCTGGCGCCATGTGACCAATAGCCGGATTGGCTATCGCCCGGTGACGCAGTATGTCGGCCCGGACAATGACACCATCACGTTACAGGGCGTGCTACTGCCACAGGTGACCGGCGGTGCGCTGTCTTTGTGGGCGCTGGAGCAGATGGCCGAGACCGGTAAAGCTTGGGCGTTACTGGAAGGCAGCGGCACCATTTATGGCATGTATGTCATTGAGAGCTTGAATGAAACCCGCAGCCAGTTTTTTCAGGACGGCAAAGCCCGGCGTATCGAGTTCACCCTGACATTAAAACGTGTGGATGAATCGCTGTCCGCGATGCTGGGCGACTTATCCACGTCATTAGGCGGCTTGAAAGACAGCGCGACGCAGGCGATCGGCGGGCTGACGTCTGCCGTCAGCGGGGTGTTGTCATGACTAATTGGCTGACAGGCGTCGAGTCTACGCCGGATTACCGGCTGCGCCTGGGGAAAACCGACATTACGCCGGTACTGGAAAAGCGGCTTATCTCATTGACGCTTACCGACAACCGCGGCTTTGAGGCGGACCAGCTCGATCTGGAACTGGACGATGCGGACGGCCAGCTGGCGCTGCCCCGGCGCGGCGCTGAAATCACGCTATTTTTGGGCTGGAAAGGCGAAGCGTTAATCGGTAAAGGCACCTACGTGGTGGATGAAATCGAACACAGCGGCGCGCCTGACCGGCTGACCCTGCGCGCCCGTAGCGCTGATTTTCGCCAGACCCTGAACATCAAACGGGAACGCTCCTGGCATCAGACCACGGTCGGGGCGATCGTCACGGATATCGCCAACCGGCACAAGCTGACGGCGGCACTGGATGCGGATACGGCTGTACAGCCGGTTGACCACATCGACCAGACCAAAGAGTCGGATTGTTCCTTCCTGATGCGGCTGGCGAAAGAGCACGGCGCTATCGCCGCAGTCAAAGACGGCCGACTGCTGTTTCTGCGTCAGGGACAGGGGAAAACGGCCAGCGGCAAAGTACTGCCAGCCGTCACCATCACCCGCGCCGCTGGCGACAGCCATCGTTTTTCCCTGGCCGACCGGGATGCTTACACCGGCGTGGTCGCCAGCTGGCTGCACACGCAGGAGCCGAAGAAAAGTCAGGAAACGCAGGTGAAACGTCGGCGCCGTCACACCCATCAGAAAAAAACGCCGGAGGCCAAACAGGGCGAATACCTGATCGGCACCGATGAAAACGTGCTGGTCCTGAGTCGCACCTACGCCAACCAGGCCAACGCCGAACGCGCGGCCAAAATGCACTGGGAACGGCTGCAGCGCGGCGTCGCCTCCTTCTCCATCACGTTAGCAAGAGGACGGGCCGAGCTGTACCCGGAACTGCCAGCAAAGGTCAGTGGCTTTAAGCAGGAAATCGACGCGGCGGAGTGGACGATCGCGACAGTCACGCATTCGTTGAGCGGACAGGGATTTACGACCGCGTTAGAGCTGGAAGTGAAGATTGACAACCTATCGATTGAATGATCAAATATTCGAAAATGCGAAATAATCTTGATAATTTGAATTGAAAGAGGGAAAGCCGATGATGAAATGCCCGCTGTGTGGATGCGCAGCCCACACCCGTTCCAGTCAGGAAATTACGCCGCAGACGAAAGAGCGCTACAACCAATGCACGAATATCAATTGCGGCCATACGTTTATTACGATGGAGACCTTTATCCGCTCCATTGCGATCCCTGCAAACGTTAATACCGTGCCACTCCATACCAAGGGGGGAAATCAGGCCACCTTGAACTTATAATTACCGTCACTGAATAAAAACGTTACCTCCTATCTTGTCTTTCCCATCCAGCTAACCACAGCCACATTGAGACCAGCCCGCGAAGCGGGTTTTTTTATGTCTGCTGCCTACAACTCATGCGCTGCTGCCATTTTGCTGCCACCATAAATAAAAAAAGGGCTGACCAATGGTCAACCCCTTGTTTTATATCGACTTTCGGATGTCGCGAAAGCGCGTTCTTAGTTAAGACGCTCTTTGATACGAGCAGACTTACCAGCACGCTCACGCAGGTAGTACAGTTTCGCTTTACGTACGGCACCACGGCGTTTCACAGTAATGCTGTCCACTACTGGAGAATGCGTCTGGAATACACGTTCCACGCCTTCGCCGTTAGAAATCTTGCGAACAGTGAATGCAGAATGCAGACCGCGGTTACGAATAGCGATAACCACGCCCTCGAATGCCTGCAGACGTTTTTTAGAACCTTCAACGACCCATACCTTAACTTCCACGGAATCACCCGGACGGAATGAAGGTACGTCTTGCTTCATCTGCTCTTGTTCGATCTGTTTAATGATGTTGCTCATAATATGTCTCTTACCCTAGGTAAACTGATATATGGGTTCGCCCGGCGCTGTGCCAGCGGCCCCCTAGTACTCTTGTTGAGACTGATGTTCCCGTTGGAATTCAGCCAGCAACGTTGTTTGCTCGTCAGTCAGAGCTAGGCTTTTCAGAAGTTCAGGTCTTCTAAGCCAGGTTCGGCCCAGCGACTGCTTCAAACGCCAGCGACGTATTTCAGCATGGTTGCCTGACAGTAAAACTGCCGGAACTTCCATCCCCGTCAACACTTCAGGCCGGGTGAAATGGGGGCAATCCAGCAATCCATCCGCAAAAGAGTCTTCTTCTGCAGAAGCTTCATGACCCAGTACGCCCGGAATGAACCGGGAAACAGAGTCAATCAGCGTCATTGCCGGCAGTTCGCCGCCGCTGAGCACATAATCCCCGATAGACCACTCTTCGTCGACTTCGGTTTTGATTACGCGCTCGTCAATTCCCTCGTACCGTCCACAGACCAGAATCATCTTCTGATTTGTAGCAAGTTGACGTACGCCTTGCTGATCCAATTTGCGGCCCTGTGGTGACAGGTAAATCACCCGAGCGCCTTCGCCTGCCGCTGCTTTAGCTGCATGAATCGCATCCCGTAAAGGTTGCACCATCATCAGCATCCCGGGACCGCCGCCATAAGGGCGATCGTCCACGGTGCGATGCCGGTCGTAGGTGAAGTCTCGCGGACTCCAATATTCTACGCTCAGCAGGCCATTTTTTACTGCCCGGCCAGTGACTCCATAATCAGTAATGGCGCGGAACATTTCTGGAAACAGGCTGATTACCCCAATCCACATAGCATCGTTCCACTCGTTACTGGTCGTTGTACGGAAATCAAAAACCAGGATCCCAATCTACTTCAATACGATGAGTAGAAAGGTCAACATGCTTGATCACCTGCTCTGTCAGGAACGGAATTAACCGCTCCTTGACCCCGTAAGCATCTTTCAGGTTAGCTCTTACCACCATCACATCGTTCGAGCCGGTTTCCATCATATCGATGACTTTGCCCAGCCCGTAACCGGCGACGGTTACGACTTCACAGCCAATAAGATCTTTCCAGTAATAATCACCCTCATCCAGTTCAGGAAGCTGAGATACGTCGACAACAATCTCGCAATTGGTCAACAGATTCGCCGCATCCCGATCTTCAACATCTTTGATCTTGATGATCAGGTCCTGATTATGGTGCCTCCAGCTCTCGATTTCGATGAGCTGCAAACCGCCTTTATTCCGGAGATACAAGGGCTGATAGTCAAAAATACTTTCGGCATCTTCGGTGGAGGAAAACACTCTGAGCCAACCTCTGATGCCATACGTCGACCCCATTTTCCCCAGTACTACCGGGTTTGTAGGGGCTTGAGGGCTAAGCTGCTTGCTCATTGTCACCACCGCAACAGGTTATGCTGCTTTTTTAGCGTCTTTGATCAGCGCAGAAACGCGATCAGAAACGGTAGCGCCCTGGCCAACCCAGTGCTCGATACGATCCAGGTCCAGACGCAGTGCTTCTGCCTGACCGGTTGCGATCGGGTTGAAGAAACCTACACGCTCAATAAAACGACCGTCGCGCGCATTGCGGCTATCGGTCACGACGACTTGGTAGAACGGGCGTTTTTTAGCGCCGCCACGTGCCAAACGAATAGTTACCATAACATCCTCTTTAGTGAATAAAACAACCGGGCCCCATCGAGGAACGGGGCCCAGTGTCATATAAAAAGCCCGAAAATTTTACTCATTTTGGCGTAAAAAGCAATCTAAAGCGTGCTTCATCCCCGAATACTTTCTACGCCGAGGTAAAACATCAGACGTTAGCGCCCCGGAAAGCCCGGTGGCATCATACCTTTCATTCCGCGCATCATTTTCGCCATACCGCCATTTTTCATCTTCTTCATCATGCGCTGCATGTCGTCAAACTGCTTCAGCAGCCGATTGACGTCTTGCACCTGCATACCTGAACCCGTGGCGATACGGCGCTTGCGCGAACCCTTGATAATTTCGGGTTTAGCGCGCTCTTTCTGCGTCATGGAATTAATGATGGCTTCCATACGCACCAGAACCTTGTCGTCCATCTGGGACTTCACATTGTCCGGCAGTTGGCCCATTCCCGGCAGCTTGCTCATCATGCTAGCCATGCCGCCCATATTGCGCATTTGCTTTAACTGGTCAAGGAAGTCGGTCAGGTCAAATCCGTCGCCCTTTTTCAGCTTTTTCGCCAACTTCTCGGCCTGGGTGCGGTCGACTTTGGTTTCCAGCTCTTCGATCAGGGACAGAACATCTCCCATTCCCAGGATGCGAGATGCAATGCGATCCGGGTGGAACGGCTCAAGAGCTTCCGTCTTTTCACCGACGCCGAGGAATTTGATCGGCTTGCCAGTGATATGGCGAATAGACAATGCCGCACCGCCGCGGGCGTCACCGTCGATTTTAGTCAGGATGACACCGGTTAACGGTAGTGCTTCGTTAAATGCTTTTGCCGTGTTAGCTGCATCCTGACCGGTCATCGCATCGACCACAAACAGGGTTTCCACCGGATTCAATGCCGCATGGACCTGTTTGATCTCATCCATCATCGCGTCGTCAACGTGCAAACGACCCGCGGTATCGACCAGCAGGACATCATAAAATTGCAGTTGGGCATGTTTTAACGCGTGATTGACGATATCGACCGGCTTTTGGCCCGCATCGGAGGGGAAGAAATCGACCCCGACCGTCTGCGCCAACGTTTCCAGCTGTTTAATCGCCGCAGGGCGATACACGTCTGCTGAAACCACCAGCACTTTTTTCTTCTGCTTTTCGCGCAGGAACTTCCCCAGCTTACCGACGCTGGTGGTTTTACCTGCCCCTTGCAGACCCGCCATCAGGACAACGGCAGGAGGCTGTGCCGCCAGATTAAGCTCGGCATTCACCTCGCCCATAGAGGCAACCAGTTCGTTCTGAACAATCTTGACGAACTCCTGCCCCGGCGTCAGGCTTTTATTCACCTCGAGGCCAACGGCCCGCTCCTTGACGCGATTGATGAAATCACGCACCACGGGCAACGCCACATCGGCTTCGAGTAACGCCATGCGAACTTCGCGCAGCGTCTCTTTAATATTCTCTTCTGTCAGTCGGCCACGGCCGCTGATGTTGCGCAAAGTGCGCGATAGTCGATCGGTTAGATTTTCAAACATAGCTCTGCTCAACGTAAACTGGCCGCTATCGCGACGTGAACGGTGGGGATTATAACACGAAAGCCACGGCAATCTCCGCGAGTGTTTACGGATAACAGGTTGGTGGGCCGTAATGACTAAGGCTATACTGGCCGTCCTTATTACTCTGTTGATACCCAATAATCTAACGCTATGTCTGTTTTCGCCATCGTGGCTTTAGCGGCCTATTCGCTCAGTCTGGGGCTGATTGTTCCCAGTCTGTTGAAAAAGAACAGCGCCTATCGCCGGTTGGCGGTAGCCTCCGCGGTGCTCGCACTTGCCTGTCATGCCGTGGCGCTCTATCAACGCATCTTTGATGTCTACGCCGGGCAAAATTTGAGCTTGCTTAACATAGGCTCGCTGGTCAGTCTGATGATCTGCTCGGTCATGACCTTCGTCGCCACGCGCAATCGAGGATGGTTTCTGCTGCCCGTCGTCTATACCTTCGCGCTTATCAACCTGGCATTCGCGGCTTTTATGCCGGGCGAGTTCATCACTCATCTTGAAAATGAACCCGGTCTGATGGTGCATATCGGTCTGGCGCTGTTTGCCTACGCCACGCTAATGATTGCCGCACTGTACGCACTGCAAATGGCGTCGCTGGATTACATGTTGAAGAATAAAATGCTGGGCTTTACGTCGGATATGCCGCCCCTGCTCAGCATTGAACGTAAGATGTTCCACATTACTCAGGTCGGCGTCATTCTGTTAACGCTGACATTGTGTACCGGGCTGTTTTACATGAGCGACTTGCTCAACAATAAAGAGAATCTCCATAAAGCGCTGTTCTCTTTGCTGGCCTGGTTCGTCTATATCCTACTGCTATGGGGACACTACCATGAAGGTTGGAGAGGTCGCCGCGTAGTTTACTTCAACCTGATAGGTGCATTGCTGTTAACGCTGTCCTATTTCGGTAGCCGTGTAATTAACCCTTTCCTCGTTCATTAATCTCACACTCCAGGCATAAAAAAAGAGAGCGTAATGCTCTCTTTTTTGTCTCTGAAGTCCGCCGTCAGATATGCAGCTCAGCCAGCTTGTCTTTAGGCAAGGCCAGTTCATCATTCTTATTGACCCGAACATCATGCTCAAGGATATGGCGAGCAATATCCTGTGCTTCGGTCAAGGAATGCATATCATAAGTGCCGCACTGGAATTCATTCAGTTCAGGGATCTTACGCTGTTCTTTTACCTTCAGAACATCTTCCATAGAGGCTTTCCAGGCCTTAGCCACGCGAACTTCATCCGGCGTACCAATCAGGCTCATGTAAAAACCCGTACGGCATCCCATCGGAGAAATATCGATGATCTCGACCCCTTCACCATTCAGATGGTCGCGCATGAATCCAGCGAACAGATGCTCCAGCGTATGAATACCGCGCTCAGGCATGATTTCATGGTTAGGACGGCAGAAGCGCAGATCGAAAACCGTGATGGTATCACCATGGGGCGTTTTCATGGTTTTTGCGACCCGTACCGCAGGGGCTGCCATACGCGTGTGATCGACAGTAAAGCTATCTAGTAATGGCATGTTGCCACCTCCTCATCGAAAAAATGTTTTTTTCTCGTTTCCAGGAAACTTTTTTTCTTGGCGCAAGTCATAACATATGAAAGACGCGCATTTATCATCATCATCCCTATTAACAGAGATGTTTATTTGGCCACACTTCGGTGTGGCCGTTTCTTTTTTACCCGCGGTTACTGCGCGGCAAGAAACTCTTCAAAACTTTGTTTATCTTCAGATTCCAGCTGTCGCTGTCGCTGCCATGAGCGCTCGGACTCGGCGGTAAACTGGCTTTCCGTCAACATTTCCAACGGTTCATTCCGCAAGGCTTCACGATATTGAGCCGCCAGCGCCAAACCAACGCCTCCAGACCCTTCTTCAAGCATCATTTTTAACAGTCTGCCTGAGAAAGTGCGCTCTGGATCATCAAACTGGGCAACAAGGTTATCACAGACCTGCTGGTAACAAGGTTCATCTTGCTCCTTATCCAACAATTCCGCCACCCGACGTAAATCCGCAAACAGCTCGCGACCGACCTCAGCCAGCGGCTGCTGGCGTGAATCACAGCCCATTCCGATGGTTTGTCCGGGTTTACGCCCTTCAAGAATAACGCGATTCCAGTTTTTACGAGTACATTGCAGCTCTTCGCTGCTCATATCCGGCGCATCGGCCAACGCACACCAAATCAGGAATAGATCGAGGAAGCGGACCTGCTCTTCGCTGACGCCCGTGGCGGAAAAAGGATTGATGTCGAGCGATCGGACCTCAATGTATTCGACGCCGCCACGCAGCAATGCATCTGACGGCTTTTCTCCCGAGCGCGTGACGCGTTTGGGACGGATAGGTGCATACAGCTCGTTTTCAATCTGCAGAACGTTGGTGTTGAGCTGCAGATAGCGTCCATCCCGTTTGATGCCCAAACGAGCATAGTCTTCGGAGGGCGTAACAATAGCTTGCTTGAGCGCCGCGACGTACGTATCGAGATCGTTGAAGGTAATGCCCAAATTGCTTTGTGACTTGTTGGTGTACCCCAAATCGCTAAGACGCAGCGATGTGGCGTAAGGCAAATAGCAGAGGCCGTTTTCCGTGCGTTCAAAAGGAATGGACGTTTCTTTTCCATTCAGGAAGGAAGAGCAGACGGCCGGCGAGGCGCCAAAGAGATAAGGGATCACCCAGCCGAAGCGATAATAATTACGGATTAGCTGAAAGTAGCCAGACGAGATCGCTGCTTTACCGCTGATTTCATCGGTAACGCCCGATTTTTCCTGCCAAAAAGACAACGGCAGCGAAAAATTGTAATGCACGCCGGAAATAGTTTGCATCAGCGCGCCATAGCGATTTTTAAGCCCTTCACGATAAAGCGTTTTCATCCTTCCGATGTTGGATGAACCGTACTGGGCCAGTTCGATGTCGTCTTCCGCGGCAACGTAGCACGGCATGCTGAGCGGCCACATTCTCTCTTCACCCAGATGCCGGGCTACATAGCGGTGAATGTCGCGCAGGAATGTCAGCAGGTGATGAATATCTTTATCAACTGGGGTAATAAACTCTAACAGAGACTCGGCAAAATCCGTGGTGATCCACGAGTGCGTCAATGCGGCCCCTAGCGCTTCCGGATGACCGGTCTGCGCCAGATGTCCATTAGCCATAACACGCAATGTTTCGCGCTCTATTCCTCGCTGAATTCCCTTGATGGCCTGAGGGTGTTGTTCCAGCCAGGACAGAGATTTTGATACGTCCGGGATCAAAGCGACCTCCCGTTAGTTAGTATGTAATAGTTGTTAGCATAACTGATGCCAGATGCCATCCACCAGACGCGGTTAAAACTGGTTAGGACCACCATGCAACCCCTTGTAACGTCATCCAGCACAGCACGAGATAACGTAGCGCTTTCCCAATGAAAATACAGAGCGTAGCCCGACCCCATGGCAAGCGTAACCAGCCCGCCAAGACGCAAAGCATATCTCCAATGATAGGCACCCAGCTAAATAATAGCGCAGCAACACCATAACGCTCTAACCAGCGCTGAGCCTTCGCCCGCCCTCTTCCGCTGTGACGCTTAGGTAGGAATCGGCCGACGATCATATTAGTGAACCCACCTAACGTGTTACCGACCGTAGCAATCATCACCAGAAGCCACGGGCTGGAGGTTTCGGTTAATAATAGCGATACCAGAACGACCTCCGAGCTGCCGGGCAATAACGTGGCGCTCAGGAAACTGCTCCAGAAGAGCGAAATGAAAGACCAGACTTCACTCACAGCGTTCTGACATCGACAACGTCCATATTTGCCCGCGTGGCAGCTTCAATACCAAAGTCGGCATCTTCGAAAACCACACAGTCTTCAGGAGCCACATGGATAAGCTCAGCGCAACGCAGGAAGGTGTCGGGGTACGGCTTATGCTGTTTTACATCATCGGCACCCACTATCGCGTCGAAATAATGTCTGACGCCGAGATGGCTGAGCAGCTTTTCCGCCATCGCGTGCCGACTACCGGTACCTACAGCCATTGGTCGTCGGCCATGATAACGCTTCACCACGTCCATCAACGGCAACGGTGTAACGGTATCCAGCAACATTTCCATCGCTAACGACGTTTTTTCTTCTGCGAGCTGATGAGGGTTGAGGTCGAGCTGATGTCTGGCAATGATAAATTCGGCTATACGCCAGGTCGGCGCGCCATTCAGCGCCACTAGAGGTGCTGGATCATACTGCATTCCCTTCTCGGCAAGCACCTGCTTCCAAGCCAGGCGGTGGGTTTGCTCAGTATCCAGAATAGTGCCATCCATATCGAATATGAGGCCCAGATAGCGATCGTACATCTTGCCTCCATGGCACTTTAAAAAATGGATATCTACTTTAGCGCAAAGTAAAAAACTTGTCGCTTATTCAATAACCATATAAAAAACATGCCATTAGGATGATGACAAACAACTGGAGGAAAACATCTAATGAGGAACGAATAAAAGAATTTGAGGAAATAAATAGCAAGAACTAGAGAAAAAGGGATAAAAGCAAAGGAGAAATAATTAAAGGAAGAAGATGGTGCATCCGGGAGGATTCGAACCTCCGACCGCTCGGTTCGTAGCCGAGTACTCTATCCAGCTGAGCTACGGATGCATATCAGGATTGATGTGCTAATACTTTTGAAAACAGAGGATGATACAGTAGTGATGGTGCATCCGGGAGGATTCGAACCTCCGACCGCTCGGTTCGTAGCCGAGTACTCTATCCAGCTGAGCTACGGATGCATTGGGACTCACTGCAAACTTCTCTTTTCTCTGATGAACTACAAGGAGCCACCAGAACAACAAACTGCTTGATGGTGCATCCGGGAGGATTCGAACCTCCGACCGCTCGGTTCGTAGCCGAGTACTCTATCCAGCTGAGCTACGGATGCATAATCAATTAAATGGCGGTGAGGGAGGGATTCGAACCCTCGATGCAGCTTTTGACCGCATACTCCCTTAGCAGGGGAGCGCCTTCAGCCTCTCGGCCACCTCACCTAACATGACCTGTGATACTCAACTCATCTTTCGTTTCGTGCTCACCGGTACTGCGTGGCGCACATATTACTTTCCACGACTTATAAGTCAAACAATTTTTCCCTCATCATGTTTGTTTGCACACTTCGCGGCCAATACGTACAGATTGGCAACACAAAGTATATTTTATCAACAGAAAAACAATTGCTTATCATGCTCGCGAGCAGGAAGAAATAAATGCGGAACCTAGATGGGGAAAACGGGAAATACGACTAAAACGAGCGATAGAAGCAATCGCGCCTCGTTTTACGAGACGCATTGCCAATTAATACGATGTTGGCTGAGACTTCTCTGCCTGAATGCGCTGATAAATCTCTTCGCGGTGAACGGAGACCTCTTTGGGGGCGTTGACACCAATGCGTACCTGATTGCCCTTTACTCCCAGTACAGTAACCGTAACCTCATCGCCGATCATGAGGGTTTCGCCAACTCGACGAGTTAAAATAAGCATTCTTTGCTCCTTGAAAAGATTATAAAGAGTCAGGCCCCTTCATTTTCTCACCATTATCCGTCATGGGCCAAGAAAACGTAAACCCAGATGATGATTGTTCATCATCCCACTCATAGTTGTTACTAATGTTCAGTCTAGTCGATATAAGACAGCTTGCGATTTTTGTTATCACAGCCAGACGGTAGGTCTTCCTGCCCCCGGTTTTCCAGGGGCTCATAAACTCCATCTGGCTTGCGCTCATCCGTTTTCGCAAGCCCAAGGCGCCAAAACTGTTTAAGGTTGCGACGTTTGTCTAGATAACATTGGTCATTTAGTTATAGCTTATCAACCACCCAGGCTTCAACGCTCTCCAGAGCCGCTGGCAGAGCGTTAACGTCACTGCCGCCCGCCTGGGCCATATCAGGACGACCACCGCCTTTACCGCCAACCTGACTGGCGACAAAGCCAATGAGCTCGCCTGCTTTCACCTTACTGGTCAACTCTTTTGTCACTCCGGAGATAAGGCTGACCTTACCTTCGGTTGCCGTAGCCAGAACGATAATCGCAGACCCCAGCTGGTTTTTCAGGTCATCGACCATCGTGCGCAGCATTTTGGGTTCAACGTTATCCAGCTGAACGACCAGCAGTTTCACACCTTTCACCTCTTTCGCTTTACCCGCCAAGGAGGAGCTTTCTTGTGCCGCTTGCTGCGCTTTCAACTGCTGCAGCTCTTTTTCCAGCGTACGCGTACGATCGATAACAGAACGCACTTTTTCCGCCAGATTATGAGTATCGCCTTTAACGAGCGCGGTCACTTCCTGCAATACATCACTCTGACGATGCAGTGCGTTGATCGCATTTTCACCCGTCACCGCTTCGATGCGACGAACACCTGCGGCAGTGCCCGACTCCGACACAATCTGGAACAGACCGATATCCCCCGTGCGGCTGGCATGAATGCCCCCACACAGCTCAATCGAGAAGTCGCCCATCGTCAGCACACGAACATGGTCATCGTATTTTTCGCCAAAGAGCGCCATAGCGCCTTTTGACTTAGCCTCTGAGATCGCCATCACTTCGGTTTCGATCGGCAAATTGCGACGAACCTGAGTATTAACAATATCTTCAACTTGACGAATCTGTTCTGGTTTCATGGCTTCAGTATGCGAGAAGTCGAAACGCAGGTGGCGATCATTCACCAAGGAACCTTTCTGAGCAACATGCTCACCGAGTACCTGACGCAGTGCTGAATGCAGCAAATGCGTCGCGGAGTGATTCAGACGAATACGATCACGACGCGCCTGATCGACCACCGCATTCACAGTACCATTAATTCGCAGCGTACCATGGCTGAGTTTACCGATATGACCAATAGCCTGACCATATTTCTGGGTATCTTCCACCACGAAACTCGCATCTGTCGTTTGGAGCTCACCCCGGTCACCGACCTGACCACCGGACTCACCGTAGAATGGCGTGTTGTCCAAAATGACCACAGCATCTTCACCGGCATGAATTTCATCGACAGACTGACCTTCACGATAAAGTGCAATCACGCTGGCATTGCCTGCCGTGTTTTCGTATCCGCAGAAGTCGGTGGCCGTATCGACACGAATCTGGCTGTTATAATCCACGCCAAAGCCGCTGGCTTCGCGAGCGCGTTGACGCTGCGCTTCCATCGCTCGTTCAAAGCCGTCTTCATCGACCTTGATATTGCGCTCACGGCACACGTCCGCGGTTAAATCCAGCGGGAAACCATAAGTGTCGTACAGACGGAAAGCGGCTTCGCCATTTAGCGTATCGCCCTGCAGACCATTAATCTCTTCGTCCAGCAGCGCCAATCCACGTTCCAGAGTCCGAGCAAACTGCTCTTCTTCATTTTTCAAAGCCTGTTCGACCAACGCTTGCTGACGTTTCAGGTCTTCTGCAGCCGAGCCCATCACACTGATCAGCGGCGCAACCAACTTATAGAAGAAGGTATCTTTGGCGCCCAGCATATTGCCATGACGTACGGCGCGACGAATGATACGGCGCAGAACATAGCCCCGGTTTTCATTGGATGGCATAACGCCATCTGCGATCAGAAAAGCACAGGAACGAATATGGTCGGCAATAACTCGCAGCGACTTATTATCCAGATCGTCCGTACCAATCACTTTCGCTACGTCAGCGATCAGCGTTTTGAACAGATCGATTTCGTAGTTGGAATTCACATGCTGCAGAACGGCTGAAATGCGTTCCAGACCCATGCCGGTGTCCACCGAAGGCTTGGGCAACGGCAACATCGTGCCATCGGCCTGACGATTGAACTGCATGAAGACCAGGTTCCAGATCTCGATATAGCGGTCGCCGTCTTCTTCCGGAGAGCCCGGAGGTCCGCCCCAGATGTGGTCGCCGTGATCGTAAAAAATCTCGGAACATGGGCCGCAAGGTCCGGTGTCGCCCATCTGCCAGAAGTTATCTGAAGCATACGGCGCGCCTTTATTGTCACCAATACGGATGATGCGTTCGCGTGGAACGCCAATTTCGTCGGCCCAGATATTGAAAGCTTCATCATCCGTAGCATAGACGGTCACCCATAGCTTTTCTTTCGGCAGATTGAACCACTGCTCGCCGGTCAGTAATTCCCAGGCATTGCGGATGGCCTCATGCTTGAAATAGTCGCCAAAGCTAAAGTTGCCCAGCATTTCAAAGAAAGTGTGATGACGTGCGGTATAACCTACGTTTTCGAGATCGTTATGCTTCCCACCGGCACGCACGCAACGCTGAGACGTAGTAGCGCGCGAATAGCTACGCTTGTCCAGACCAAGGAAAACATCCTTAAACTGGTTCATCCCCGCGTTCGTGAATAACAGAGTTGGATCGTTATTTGGTACTAGGGAGCTACTGGGGACGATCTGGTGTCCCTTACTGTGGAAAAAATCGAGAAACGCTTGACGGATCTCAGCGGTGCTCTTGCTCATAATTGTCCTGAAATCAAGCTAAAAGAATGGTCGCGGGTCCGACCCGGACGACATATCGACGAAATCGGACCAAACACGAACTAAAAAAGTGGGAATAAGATAAATTTTCTCAGGAGGGAAGTAAAATCCCGTATACATTCAATCTGAAAAATTCGTGTACAGAGACTGAATTTCATCATGCGAAAAACCGCGATACAAGAGGTAACGCTGAACTTTCGCTTTTTCTTTCCATTCGCTGGGGAGCGGATGACCAAACTTTCGTTCAGCGACCTGTTGAACTAATTGATACCAATCAACGTCACTGACGCGCAATGCTTCGCTTTGCGTCGATTTGTCCACGCCTTTCTGACTTAACTCGCTGCGTATTCGCTGCACGCCGTACCCTTTCCGACTACGACTTGAGATGTAACGTTGAGCAAATCGTTTATCGTCAAGCCAACCGTACTCGGCACAATAGGCGATGGCCTGCTCAATTTCCTGATCGACAGCAATGGAGTCATCGCCGTTTTCTTCTGATGGGGAATACAAGAACGCCGCAATTTTGCGGCGTAACTCGGTTTCACTGTGGTCGCGGACCGCCAACACATTCATGGCATAACGCAATATTTTAGACATGCGTGACCTTGATCGATGTATGGCTGCTGCTAGCTAACATAATGAACTAATTAAAAATCTTCTTTGGACTCGCCAGCTGTACCTTCATCAAGACCCGCTTCGCTACTGGCAGCCATTGCCGCTGGCTCATTGCCTTTATTTAGCAACATATCGCGTAGTTTTTTATCCAGCTCATTGGCAATCGAGCTATTCTCGCGAATGAAGTTACATGCATTGGCCTTACCTTGACCAATTTTTTCACCGTTGTAGCTATACCACGCCCCCGCCTTTTCAATCAGCTTGTGCTTAACTCCAAGGTCGACCAACTCGCCAAAGGTGTTAATACCTTCACCGTACATAATCTGGAATTCAGCCTGTTTGAACGGTGCGGCGACTTTGTTTTTCACGACTTTCACGCGGGTTTCACTCCCGACCACTTCGTCACCATCTTTGATAGCGCCGATGCGGCGGATATCCAGTCGTACTGAGGCGTAGAATTTCAGCGCGTTACCGCCGGTCGTCGTTTCAGGGTTACCAAACATCACGCCGATCTTCATTCGGATCTGGTTGATGAAAATCAGCAGCGTACTGGACTGTTTCAAGTTGCCTGCCAGCTTACGCATCGCCTGACTCATCATTCGCGCGGCCAACCCCATGTGAGAGTCGCCGATTTCACCTTCGATTTCAGCCTTCGGCGTCAATGCAGCTACAGAGTCAACGATAATGACATCCACGGCCCCAGAACGTGCCAGCGCGTCACAGATTTCCAGTGCCTGCTCACCCGTATCCGGCTGGGAACACAACAGGTTGTCGATATCGACACCCAGTTTCTTCGCGTAGATAGGATCCAGCGCATGCTCCGCATCAATAAAGGCACAGGTTTTTCCTTTACGCTGAGCCGCGGCAATCACCTGCAACGTCAGCGTGGTTTTACCTGAGGATTCCGGCCCGTAGATTTCCACGATACGGCCCATAGGCAAACCGCCGACGCCCAGCGCGATATCCAGGGACAGGGAACCTGTAGAGATAGTTTCAACATCCATTGAGCGATCTTCGCCCAAACGCATGATAGAACCTTTACCGAATTGCTTTTCGATTTGACCCAGTGCTGCTGCCAGTGCCTTTTGTTTGTTCTCATCAATAGCCATTTCTACTCCTGTCTCGCAGCAAGAAGCTGCATCTGCGCTGTTGCTTGTTCATGATTCACCGAACGGGTGACGGACATTATACTGTACACTCATACAGCATCAAGGTTAATTTTGCAGAAAAGTATTCAGCAGCGTTTCCAGACCAAACTGAACGGCTTGTTGGCGGACGCGATTGCGATCGCCGTCGAAGTGCATTCTACGGACGAATCCGTTTTCATGTCTGGCGGCGAAACCAAACCACACGGTGCCGACCGGTTTATCGGCGGTTCCGCCGTCCGGACCGGCGATACCACTGATGGCAATCGCATAATCCGCTTCTGCTTTGTCCAGCGCGCCTACGGCCATTTCTTCCACCACTTCGCCGCTGACGGCCCCATGCTGCGCCAGCGTTTCAGCCTTAACGCCGACCAAAACTTCTTTGGCTCGATTACTGTAGGTCACAAACCCATAGTCAAACCACGCGGAACTCCCTGAGACATCGGTAATCGCCTTCGCCACCCAGCCCCCCGTGCAGGACTCCGCGCAGGTCATGTGCGCGCTACGGGATTTCAATCGTTCGCCAACCTGCTCACTTAACTGAAAAATATGATGTTCTGTCATCGACTGACTCACTATAGTAATGAAGCTGTTACCCATCAGGGTAGCATTTCTCGCCTCAAAAAACGTGGCAAGTCCCTCAGTGCAAACCGATACGCAGCAAGGATGAGAAACGTAACAAATACAGCAATAACATTCAGATCGCTGTCACCTTTTCACAACCGCGATTCGATACACCGCTAGAGCAATCCTGCGAACACGCATTCTGCGGTACACTTGGGAATACCATTCTCTACAGCAACGTAGGGCGGCAGATAAAGGAGGGACGAACGTGTCATCAACGTTCTTACGCAATATGGGCGTGAAAGGTCCTAACGCCACCAGCTTCGGCAAATCGATTGTCATAGACCGACCCGCAGACATGTTATTCGACCTATGGCGCAAACCAGAAACACTCCCCGTTCTAATGAATCATTTTGCGCGCATAGAGATTCTGAACGAGACGGATTCTCTCTGGCGAGTCAAAGCGCCGATCGGACCAAGCATTGAATGGACGGCCCGCATCGTGGAAGAGCTGCCGGGGAGTTTCATTCATTGGTGTTCTCTTGAAGGCGCCCGCATTCCAAACGAGGGCAAGTTGTCCTTTCAACCCGCGCCACAGAGCAGAGGCACAGAAGTCACGCTGACGATCTATTTCGATGCGCCGGGTGGACTATTGGGACGACAAATCGGTCAGATGTTCGCGCTACTTTCTAAAGAAATGCTGAACAATACCCTCCAGCGTTTCAAAAAACTGGCAGAGCAAGAACCCCTGCCTCCGCCGGCATCATCCTAATCGACAGACAAAAAAAATCCCGCTCGAAAGCGGGAAAATAACTACTCTCAGACAGGGATGAATAACACAACATCAACAAGGGATGACTCTAATCTACCAACCTGAATGTATAGAACTGTCATAGGTCGGTAAGGTTGATAGTCAGGATGTAAGGTGAATTTGGCTTGTTACAAACTTTCCAATTCCACACCGCCCTTCCCCATTATTCCCCTGTCTGCCGAATGACACTCTTCCTGCATCCTCTCTCGTTGTCATGCGCCACGTAACAAATAATGATGGTCGCATTTATATCCCTGAGTTATTTAAAGCCAAATAACAATAATCATTCTCACTATGAGTTTTTATTCCTTTGGTCTACGTCTATCCTCACAGAAGCGATTTAACTATCACACACAAAGGAATAGAACATGACGAAAGTTGCATTGGTAACCGGTGCGGGTCAAGGCATCGGGGAATCTATCGCCCTTCGCTTGGTTAAAGACGGATTTGCCGTAGCTATTGTGGATTACAACGGTGACAGCGCTAAAGCGGTAGCGCAGCGTATTAACGAAGCTGGCGGTAAAGCGATTGCGGTCACAGCCGACGTCTCTAACCGGGACCAGGTCTTCGCCGCCGTTGAAGCAGCCAAGCAACAGCTGGGCGGCTTCGATGTGATCGTCAACAACGCAGGTATCGCGCCGAGCACGCCGATTGAAGAAATCACGCCGGAAATCGTGGATAAGGTTTACAACATCAACCTGAAAGGGGTGATCTGGGGTATTCAAGCTGCCGTCAAAGCGTTCAAAGAATTGGGTCACGGTGGTAAAATCATCAATGCCTGTTCACAAGCGGGACATATCGGTAACCCGGAACTGGCTGTCTACAGCTCCAGTAAATTCGCCGTTCGTGGTTTAACGCAAACCGCAGCACGCGACCTGGCTCCGCTTGGCATCACCGTCAACGGTTTCTGCCCGGGCATCGTGAAAACGCCAATGTGGGATGAAATCGACCGCCAAATTTCCGAAGCGGCTGGCAAACCTAAAGGCTACGGCACTGAACAGTTCGCCAAACGCATCACGTTAGGCCGTCTGTCAGAACCGGAAGACGTAGCTGCTTGCGTTTCTTACCTGGCCAGCCCGGATTCTAACTATATGACCGGCCAGTCGCTGCTGATCGATGGCGGTATGGTATTTAGTTAATCAATAAACTCGTGATGGCAGTCTTGACCGGGCTGCCGACGCCTACGTTCTCCCGCCACTGATTAAATCAGACGGGAGAACGCATTCTTTCATTTCCCTTTCCCCTAGTATTTCTCTTCGTCACTCACCGTTGATTGTTGATTTTTATATGCCGGCCCAGGCTGAAAAATAGTTAGTTCAGGAACAATTGCTTCGACTGATAAACGCACTCGGTTATTGAATGCCGGGTAAAAGTCACTGAATTTACTATGAGTTTTTATTTAACACGCCAGACGCTACCCTACCCGCAATTGATTAATAAAATTTATTAAAGGGATAACAGATGACAAATAAAGTCGCGTTGGTCACAGGAGCGGGTCAGGGAATTGGTGAAGCTATCGCGCTTCGTCTGGTGAAAGATGGATTCGCTGTCGCTATCGTCGATTACAACGGCGAAAGTGCCGAACAGGTCGCACAGAAAATCAATTCCGCAGGCGGTAAAGCCATTGCGATTACGGCCGATGTCTCCGACCGCGATCAAATCTTCGCGGCTGTCGAAACAACCGAACAGCAGCTGGGCGGTTTCGATGTCATCGTCAACAACGCCGGTATTGCACCGCGTGGCCCGATTGAAAACATGACGTCCGAAATCATCGACCGCGTTGTGGATATCAATATCAAAGGCGTTATCTGGGGAACCCAGGCGGCAGTCAAAGCGTTCAAAAAACTGGGTCACGGCGGCAAAATCGTCAATGCCTGTTCACAGGCAGGCCAGGTCGGCAACCCCGATATGTCCATCTACAGCGCCAGCAAGTTTGCCGTACGCGGGCTGACTCAAACCACCGCACGCGACCTGGCGCCGCTAGGTATTAACGTCAATGCCTTTTGCCCGGGCATCGTCGTTACGCCGCTTTGGCAAGAGTTTGATCGTAAATTCTCTGCCGCCGCGGGTAAACCGGAAGGATATGGCACCGAGCAATTCACCAAGCAGATTGCGCTGGGCCGTCCGTCCACCCCGGAAGATGTGGCAGCATGCGTATCCTATCTCTGCGGACCTGACTCCGACTACATGACGGGTCAGTCATTGTTAATCGACGGTGGTATGGTCTTTAAGTAAGCGTCTGACCTAAGTCGTGTGTTTCCCGCCGGATTGAACTTGTCTCTGGCGGGAAACCGATCCTACAACATCCCTCGCAGCCCCGTTCTCTTTTGTTCGATTCCGTCCGCAATCATGCCGCTATAGCCCGCCTATCAATTCGATAGAAATAACGGCCTCAAGCATAGGGTTAAAACAGGTAAAGTAATTCAGTCACGGAAAGTAACTATTTTGTTCTTCCCGGGATGATAGACCTATACGTGGCAGCCCGGTCAGGCCTGAACAGAGGGAAGAAGGACACGCCCAGGGAAAGACAGAGCATCAGGCGGCAGTAGACCGTGGTTTGTCGGAAATCAGCACAACGGACTCGACGGCAATACACCCCTTATTGTTGAACATCGCAAGGAAGAAGAGGCAAATTATGAGCAATATACCCGCAACGCATCGTGGCGCCAGCTGGAAAAAAACGCTGGTCGCCGTGTCATCACTCATCGTTTTTCAGTCGGCATTCGCCGATACCTTAACCCGCGATAATGGCGCACCGGTCGGTGATAACCAGAATTCGCAAACCGCCGGTCCCAACGGCCCGGTTCTTCTTCAGGACGTCCAACTGCTACAGAAGCTGCAGCGTTTTGACCGCGAACGCATCCCGGAACGCGTGGTTCACGCCCGCGGGACCGGCGCGCACGGTCAGTTCACTGCGACAGACGATATTTCCGATCTCACGGTCGCCGATGTATTCAAAAAAGGCACGCACACCCCCGTCTTCGTGCGTTTTTCCAGCGTCGTGCATGGTAACCACTCCCCGGAAACGCTGCGTGACCCGCGCGGTTTCGCCACCAAATTCTATACCACACAAGGTAACTGGGATTTAGTCGGCAACAACTTCCCGACCTTCTTCATCCGAGACGCCATCAAGTTTCCCGACATGGTGCATGCTTTCAAACCGGACCCACGCACCAATCAGGATAACGATGCTCGTCGTTTCGACTTCTTCTCTCACCTCCCGGAATCGACCCGTACGCTGACGTTGCTCTATTCCAACGAAGGGACGCCGGCAACCTACCGGAATATGGATGGTAACGGCGTTCACGCCTACAAACTGGTTAACGCCAAAGGGGAAGTTCACTACGTGAAATTCCATTGGAAAACGTTGCAGGGCGTGAAGAATCTGGATCCCAAACAGGTTGAAGAAGTGCAAGGCAAGGATTACAGCCACATGACCAATGATTTGGTCAGCGCTATCCAGCGCGGCGACTATCCGAAGTGGGATCTTTATGTTCAGGTATTGAAGCCGGAAGATCTGCAAAAGTTCGACTTCAATCCGCTGGACGCCACCAAAATCTGGCCTGACGTCCCTGAACGTAAAATCGGGCAGATGGTTCTGAACAAGAACCCGGATAACTTCTTCCAGGAAACCGAGCAGGTCGCAATGGCACCCGCGAATCTGGTTCCCGGTATCGAAGCATCCGAAGACAAGCTGCTGCAGGGCCGACTGTTCGCTTACGCGGATACCCAGCTGTACCGGGTAGGCACGACGGGGCTGAGTCTGCCGATCAACGCGCCTCTGAAAGCGGTCAACAATGGCAATCAGGACGGTACGCTGAATCACGGGCACACCCAGGATGAAGGCGTGAATTACCAGCCTAGCCGACTGCACCCGCGTGAAGAACTGGTTTCCGCGCGTTACAGCCAAACGCCGCTGAACGGGACGACACAGCAAAGCAAGATCCAGAAAGAGCAGAACTTTAAGCAAACGGGCGAGCTGTACCGCTCTTATAGCGAAAAAGATCGCACCGATCTGGTCAATAGCCTGGGTTCAGCCTTGGGAACAGCAGATGTTGAAAGCAGAAATATCATGCTGTCTTACTTCTACAAAGCCGATCAGGACTATGGCTCACGGCTGACGACGATCGCCAAAGGCGATTTGACGAAGGTGAAGAGTCTGGCCGCTAAACTGAGCGACTAATGATGCCCGGCCGCCCGTGGATCATCCCCGCGGGCGGTCACTTATTTCGGGGAATGCCGTCATGAAACGTGTGTTATCGCTCGTCACGGGCTTGTTTATGCTGATCGGCCTCGCACAGGCTCAACCGCCAGAAAACCCTGGGAACGTACAGTCGCAGTTAAACCACTATTTGTGGGATGCCGCCCGAAATGGCGAGCTGCCCATTATCACCGAATTCATCCACTCGGGTTACAACCTGAATGTGCAGGATGAAAAGGGATATACCGCCGTGATCCTCGCGGCCTATCACGGCCACGATGACGCCGTCGCGCTCATGCTAAAACACGGCGCCGATCCCTGCCTGAAAGACAAACGAGGCAATACCGCGCTAATGGGCGCCGTATTCAAAGGCGAACTGCGCATCGCCAAACGGCTGCTCGCCGCGGAATGTAATCCGGACGAACGCAACAACGCCGGACAGACGGCGGCCATGTATGCCGCCTTGTTCAAACGCACTGAACTTCTTCACGACTTGCAGCGAAAAGGCGCCGATATGAGCACCAAAGATGCCATGGGCAATAGCGTAAAAACACTGGAGCGCGGCGACGTGAAAGGACAGTAACCGTTTCATATCCCGGCGGCCCAACCGGCCGCTGCTTACCCACAACGCCATCACATTCGATCATATCATCGCATTAATCCCTTCATGTTTACGGCCGAAGTCCCCCTCAAAAATCGACGTCCACGCTATCGCTGATTTCATCAACCTCTGCATACAAGCTCGCCATTTCCGTCTCAGAAGGCTTTGACGCCGCCAAAAATATTCCGGTAACGTACGGGCTTTCCCATCTACGTATTGGCAGGATGACGTCAACCTCTCCGATGGCGGCTATCCATGAATACGCACTCTGGAGCTATCGCCATGACGCTTGAGCCCGGCATCGCCGCACTCGTTCAGGACTTCATCAATGCAGGCCGCCCATCGGCAAGAAACCAATCTATTGACGATCGCAGAGCGGGATACATCGCCGGAGCCGCTCTGTCCGGCGACATCGAAACGCGCGTCGATGTAGAAGAACGGGAACTACAAGGGCTGAACCTGCGTATCTACTCACCGCTTCAGGCGCCGTCACATACTCCCGCCATCGTTTATTATCACGGCGGCTGTTTCGTCAGTGGCGGATTTGCCACTCATGACAACACGCTTCGCCAGTTGGCTTTTCACAGCCAATGTCGAGTCATTGCCGTCCAGTATCGTCTAGCGCCTGAACATTGTTATCCCGCCGCCCACGACGATGCTTTTCGGGCTTTCTGCGTCATTCAGGAACAGGCGGATGAGTTGCACGTCAATGCCGCCAATTTGGTCTTGATGGGGGATAGCGCGGGCGGTCATTTGGCTCTCATCACCGCATTGCGGGTGCGAGATCGCGAAGGCATTCAGCCTCGCGGACAGGTGCTGATTTACCCCATGTTGGATGCCACCGCCGTGAGTGACACGTACCAGACTAATGGCGACGATTTCATTATCACTCGCGATACCCTGCTCACCGGCTATGAGGCTTACTTTACGCCGTCTGAGTATGGTCATCCTGAAGCCAGCCCCTTGTGGCGGCCTGACATGACCGACCTTCCCCAAACGCTGATTATTACCGCGGAGTACGACCCTCTGCGTGACGAGGGGGAACAGCTTTATCGTACGCTGGTGAACACGGGCGTGGACGTCCGGTGCAAACGCTATCTGGGCGTGATTCATGGATTTTTCCAGTTGGCCGGAATCAGTCAAACGGCGCGAGATGCCATGCAAGACATCGCTTCCATCGTCAGGCAAATGGTGGGGCAAAAGGATTAATGAGGGAGAGAGCTGCACGTCAGGCATCCATTGTCAGATCGTTCTGCATTTAATACCGGAGAGGGATATCTGTTCGTATAAAGACTGACATAGGAAGCATGCTCTCAGGCAACGTAGTCCTTTATCGTGTCAGGTCAGTATCTGAAACAAGGTCTGGGGTCTGGGGTCTGGGGTCTGGGGTCTGGGGTCTGGGGTCTGGGGTCTGGGGTCTGGGTCTGGGGTCTGGGGTCTGGGGTCTGGGGTCTGGGGTCTGGGTCTGGGGTCTGGGGTCTGGGGTCTGGGTCTGGGGTCTGGGGTCTGGGGTCTGGGGTCTGGGGTCTGGGTCTGGGGTCTGGGGTCTGGGGTCTGGGGTCTGGGGTCTGGGGTCTGGGGTCTGGCACTGTGCAAGCTGATAGAGGAGATCGCGTCGAATGGCCAACGCACTCTCTGTTCACTAAAATGAAGTCATCGGGTTTCCATTGCCGAGATAGAAAAGACGCCCGGCTCGGCCACTAGTAGCAGAAGCGTCTCTCGTAGATTCGTCACTCGTTGGCATCCATCAGCATAACGCCAACCGTGCTAACGCGACTCCGAGGTGAATTATTGGGGTGATAACAGCAAGATAGCTATCCAGAATGGGGTATTCATCAGCCGTTGCGGCGGCGAGAACCACTCAGAAGTAGAAATAAGCTAAAGCACCTACAGCAATCCAAAACAGCAGGCATCCAACAAATGAAGCAGTCCAGGCTTTACGCTTCAAATCGGAGTCTTGGTTGTCGCCCATAGTAATTATCTCAATCATCCTATTGCTTACTTTATGTTGATATGATTCGGGTGGGTCATGATACATGAATATCGGCATCCGTAATCGGTACTTTAATATTCAATTCAGCCCTCATATCGCCCAATAAGTCATCACAACTCGATCAAACGGAAGATAAACCGCTGCACCAAAAAATAAAAATTAGCGTTATTTAATTGATATTCAAGGAATGTTAATCATAGCGCATCGGGAAGTAAATGCCTGTGACGGCAGACTCACCTGTCAGAAAAGCGTCATGTTATGTCCACATTGTGGGATACGCTGACATTCAGAGAACATTTATGTATAAGATGACAGTAAAATTCACCGATTCAGATCGCCAAATCGCCCTGTTTTGACGTACATTCCTTACCGCATACGCCAGCCCATCGACGCTCAAACCGAGGATCCAGTGAAAAGATTTATCGCCATGCTCATCATCAGCAGCCTTCTTTCCGGCTGCGGCAGCATCATCAGCCGCAACATCAAGGGACAGGGACACGGCCATCAATATTATCCCGGCGTTCAGTGGGACGTACGTGATAGCTGGTTGAAATACATCACGTTTATCGATGTCCCCTTCTCTATCATCGTCGACACGATCTTGCTGCCCGTCGATATGCGTCATGGTCCCTACGAATAACGCCAGCGCGGGTTTAAGCGCGTGACTCGCTGCTCTTTTTAGCTGAACACTCGCTGGCGGCGCGCGCTTGAAGCTTCGCCAGCCAATCCCGATAGCTGACCGGCCATTTCACCGTCGGCGTTCCTGCCTTCCCCATACCGAATGCGTGTCCGCCGCGACGATAGCGATGCATCTCAACCGGAACGTGTTGGCGCCGACAGGCTGCCGCCATGATTAAGGTGTTATGCGGATCGGAAATGGGATCATCTTCCGCCTGCGCCAAAAAGACCGGCGGCGTGGCCGACGTGACAAAATTCTGTACCGACCACGCGGCTTCCGCCGCTGGCTCCGCGTGAGGCCCTACCAAAATCTTATGGGTCGAGGTATGCGTATAGGGCTTTTCCAAAGTAATGACCGGATAGATGAGCGCGGCGTGTTCCGCAGAGACGGGGGTTGCATCAAGATCGTCCTGAGCAGGATAAGACTTAACTTCTGTACGCGTTATCGCCATCCCCAACAGATGGCCTCCGGCGGAAAATCCCAGAACACCGACATGTTGCTGACGGCGGCGAATCATCCGCAACGCCCTCTGCGCGTCCTGTAATGCGACCAGATTGCCGTCATTCCATCCCTCTCCCGGCAAGCGATAGCTGAGGACATAGGCCGTATACCCAAGCGCCGCCAACCAGTTCGCGGCAGGCCATGCCTCATCCCCCATTTCGATATGTTTATATCCCCCGCCCCCGGCCACCAAGATGCCCCAGCCGTTAGGATTCACGGGCGTAAACACCTCCAGAGAGGGTCGGGAGATATTTTTCAGCGCCCCGCCAGCGGAGAGCGCCTCTCCTCCCGCAGGACCACCGCCGCCCGGCGGAATATCTTTCCACAGCGGCAAATGAGTCCTCTGCGGCGCGGCGGTCGCCCAACTGCCGCGAAGAGGCGTCAGCAGCATCGCCGCCGAGCCCGCCAGAAAATGTCGACGATTTATTTTCATAACCGTATTTCTCCCACGGAAGTCGGTCCCCACCGCCCAATGACCGGAACCTCAAGACACAAGCATAGGGCAACCCCGGCCGTTCTCCCAATGAGGCCTCTGTCACCCTTTCGGATACTGTTTCTGGCCGCAGCGACTCTGCGCTTTTGGGGCGAGAGACATGATCCATCCGAAGGTGATGTTTGAATGTTTTTCTTTAGAGAAGGCGTAGTTGATACAGAAACGGCTGCCCTCGCTCGTGATGGAGACAGGGACAGCCGTGATATAGAAGGCTAACGCGGACTTACGAGTCGCGCCTCATTAGCTCGGAACAGCTTGCGCGACGGCCTCACGAGACCAGACGCGGTGCTCCCGCATGGCGTGGATAAATTTCTCCGCGACCTTTTTGGCGTCCTCTTCCACCAGCACGCCTTCATCCGGTTCAGGCAGCGGTAGCGACTGATACAGGCTCAGCGCATCCCCTTGCAGTCCAATCGCCTTAAGATGTTTGAACGACTGCAACAGATAGTATTTGGCGTTGCCGTCAGATTTCAGCGTCTCAATGCTTTGCTGACCGGTCGGCACGATCACCGCATCGACCAGAACGGAAGGATTCCCTTCAATCGTTCCCGCCACGTCCAGCTCCTGCCCTTGCAGCGTTTTGATCTTGCCGAGGTGAGGCGCGAAGATTTTGGTATGAATCCCCTGCTGATGCAGCGCTTTTTCGATTTTCTCGACCGATGCGCCGCACACGCCGTCCGCCGCCAGGATCGCCACCTGCCGAGACTTCAACGTCTGCTTTTTCCCCGCATAGATGCTGAGCGTTTCATCCGACGTAATACCATTGATTGCGCCAGGTAGTGGATGTTTACGCTGCTCGGCGGTGAGTTTCATACCCAGATTCTCCGCCACCTTCTGCGCCAAGTCGTGATCGATATACGTCAATTGATCCACCACGCGCTCGCGGATCCAAGGACGCGCCACCTTCCCTAACTCAAAGCTGAAGGCGCCTACGATGTGATTTTTTTCCACATCGGTTTGGCTCAGCCAGAATAGACGAGGTTGGGAGTAGTAATCGGCGAACGACTCGCTGCGTTGACGAACTTTCTGACCGTCCAGCGGCTGCGGATTGGTAGCGAATCCGCCGTCAGCCTTCGCGGGCGCCGTCTCCCGTGGCCAGTTGTTGTTAATCGAGTTGGGTTCATAATTCGCCGCCCCCGTGATCTCCATCCGGTGCATGCCGTCTCGCTGATGATTATGGAACGGGCAGACCGGTTTGTTGATCGGCAGCTCGTGGAAATTCGGGCCGCCCAGTCGGCTAATCTGCGTATCCAGGTACGAGAACAACCGCCCTTGCAGCAGCGGATCGTCGGAGAAATCGATCCCAGGCACAATATTGCCGGGACAGAACGCCACCTGTTCCGTTTCGCTGAAGTAGTTGTCTGGATTGCGATTGAGCGTCATTTTGCCGACCCGCTGTACCGGCACCAGCGACTCAGGGATCAGCTTGGTCGGATCAAGAATATCGAAATCGAATTTGTGCTCGTCCTCTTCGGGAATGATCTGTAGCCCCAGCTCATATTCGGGATAATCACCGGCTTCGATCGACTCCCACAGCTCCTTACGATGAAAATCCGGGTCTCTCCCCGTCAGCAGCTGGGCTTCATCCCAAATCAGCGACGCCACGCCGTAAACCGGCTTCCAGTGGAAACGGACGAAATGACTTTTTCCCTCGGCGTTGATCAGCTTGAAGGTGTGGATCCCGAAACCTTCCATCATGCGATAACTGCGCGGAATACCACGATCCGACATCGCCCAGGTCACATTGTGCAGCGTTTCCGGCTGTAGGGAGACGTAGTCCCAGAAGGTGTCGTGCGCGCTCTGCCCCTGAGGAATTTCATTGTGAGGCTCCGGCTTCACCGCATGCACGAAGTCGGGGAATTTGATCGCGTCCTGAATAAAGAAGATCGGCGTATTGTTCCCAACCAGATCGAAGTTGCCTTCCTGCGTGTAAAACTTGGTGGCCCATCCGCGGATATCCCTCACCGTATCGGCCGAACCTCGCGAACCTTGTACGGTAGAAAAACGGACGAACACCGGCGTTTTCACCTTAGGGTCCTGCAAAAACTCCGCTTTGGTGTAACGAGAAAGCGGTGCGTAAACCTGGAAATAACCGTGCGCGGCCGCCCCGCGCGCATGCACCACACGTTCAGGAATACGCTCATGGTCAAAGTGCGTGATTTTCTCGCGGAGGATAAAATCTTCCAGCAGCGTAGAGCCGCGTGCGCCTGCCTTGAGCGAGTTTTGGTTATCTGAAATTTTAACGCCCTGATCCGTACGCAAGGCTTCGTGCTCCGGATGGGTATGGTATTTATCCAGCTGTTTCAATTTAGCATTGGTATTTTTAGGCGATTTGGCCTGGCCGGGAAACATCGGCTCCACGCCGGGAGGTGTCGGACTGCTGGTCGGTTTTACCGCCGCATCGTTCGGTGCGGTATCCGCCAGATGAGGCTTCACTGACTGAGAGGCGTCCAACTTGACACTCTTCGTCGGCTTTCGATCCTTTTCATCTTTCATGTTGCCTCCTGTTAATTGTTAAAAAACAGACACATAAGAAAGGCACAAAAATAACCCTGCTTTAAATATAGTTAATGGTTTTTGATAGGGGATAATGCCGCGGCCGAGAAGCGTTCATTAATGCGAAAAACCTTCGGAGGAGAACGCCACAAAGGGCGTTCTGGGGAGAGCGAAAAAGGGGCCATCATTCAACGCTGCCAGCGCATCCCTTTGAGACGGGAACATAGTCGATGGCGCATCGTTGAAAGAACTCAACACGACGATGAGTCAAAGGAAGGTGACGCAGCAACGCAGGGTTTCCCCCGCGTCAAAATTAAGTGGTCTCGCGATAATGAACCATCGCGGGTCAAGATGCGTTCAGGCGTCAGACGATTTCAGCCGCCCGTAACCCACGACGCGTAGCGACGGAAACCGTCTGGCTGTTGAGCGCGATCGCCAATCAGATTTTTAGCACTTCGATACCATAATCAGCGGGATCCACAATACCTTCGAGCTTGCCTAACTGCGCCAAATCGCTCCCGGAAACCACGCTGTTGATGTTGCTTTCCAGAAAGCGGAGATTTTTGACGATATTCACTTTGACCGGATCGCCTCGACCGTTGACGTCCATAATCCAGGCAAGAAATCCCCCGTTGAATTTCGCCAATGTACCGATGGGATTGGGGCCATAGACACGAATATATTCAACCAAAATGGCCTTGTCATAGGCATCGCCGCATTCATTGATATGCCGGTAAGCGACCAACGGATTGCGAGCAGGAATACCGTTACGCCGATGGATCGCTTTATTGACCGCTTTGATGACGGAAACCAGACGCACCAGACCCGATAGCTGCGCCGACGTTTTACCGGCGGGATAACCGGAACCATCAAGGTGTTCATTTGCATTCTTAATGATATCTCTGCAAAGGGGACTCGGTTCCCACGATAACGCGTCCAGCTTGGCGCACAGCGCCGTGACATGGCCTTTCAGCACTTCTTTTTGCGGCGGCGTCATATTCGCTTTGAGAGAAGGCAGTTCAACACTGACCAGTAAAGGTTTACCCAGTGTATGCAGCAATGCGCCTAACACGGCTTCCCTCACCTGATGATCGAAGGGGTTGCGCAGTAATAAGATGTCAGCCAGTTGCCCTGCAACTTTGATAGCCTGTCTGACCCAATCAGGCTCATCGCGAAGAAACGCCAGCGCATGTAAAAAAGCCTTCCGGTCCTGTTTGACCCAATTAATCAAAATATCAGCACACCCGTAAAATATCTCAGCAGGGAAAACATCACGGATTTTGATATACATCAGCCCAATCTGGAGCTGGTGGACGATATTCATGACGTCGCGTTCAACAGCAGGCTGGCGCGAGAGCTTTTCCCGTTCCTGACTCTCTCTTTGCAGCATCATTTTTTCTACGACACCGGGAATAAACAAAGGAGAAGGATGCTCGACTTTATCGCTGATGCCGGTTCTAAAAATGGCGTCTCTCTCGGCTTCATTAACATAGCGATAGAGGGCTTCGGTCTGAGGTGCGGATAAATTGATGAACTGTATTCCCACCGCCGCGTGCCCATAGGTTCCAAAAGGGCGAATATGGCGAACTTTGCCTTCAGCCCAAAAGATCTCTCCGTTGGGGAACTCGAGTCTGATTTCGGGCAAAGGCTGGTCGATGCTCATGGCAATGCAGTCAGACAGATCGACATCGACCATACAGCCGCCAACCGACAGATCACGCAGGTGGCCCGCCACTCGCGCTTCATGGGGATACACTTCAATGCTGGCGCGTCCAGACATGCCAAGAATAAAGGGAATACGAATCGCCCCGCGGCTTTCATTAATAAAGACCGACTCAGGAAGCTGACATTCCAAGTGGTACTGCATTTTATGCGTTTTAATCATTTTAGCGCGTATATTACTGAGACTGTAAGTCTCGCGTTCGACGCTGTGCGGCCCCTTCAATGCTTCCAGATCAATAGTGATGGCATCCGTCATTAAATATTTTTCAAAATTAATAATCGGGTATTCCATTTCGAGAACCATACGACCATTAGCCGGTCTTAAATCTATTATTTTGGCTGTCACCGAAAAGACCATCTCTTTAGCATAAATAGACAGTGAATGTTTGTGCTGGACTAATGAAGAAATCACTTTTGCCGACGGATTAACATTCTGAGCCATAGCAATACCTGTGCATGCAATAGGAAGATTATTCTCACGCTTGTCTATATCCGTTATCTCCGACAAAAGAAGGCCTGAGTGATTTCTCACCCATTGGAGATAAAAACAAGTACAAACGTGCGCGTAATTCAGGTCAGTAGCCCAATCGTTCAGGGCGATAAATGAGCGTCTTCGTTACCAGAACGGTGAGGTCTTTTCATGCCTAGAGATAAGCGCTATCCCCGGTAAACCCGAGCTCTGGTTCGAAAAAAAACGGCGGTGGCGTGAAGGTTCCAAATGTTTACCCCCCGAAGATAATGACATGAAATTATTATAAAAATGACTCATAAGGCGTCCTTGTCGACACAAAATAAGTTACGAATATTGCACCTGAGATGCTTAATGCCATCGAGAGAATCAGGCAACCAGCGCCTAGATGGCTTAATGTATCCTGTCAAAATTAATACCATATAAAACCACCTCAAAATAGGTGATAGCGATCAAAATAATAACAATGATAGCTACAGGCTATCGCGGTATTGTGTTTTGATCGATGGAATCGATCTAACATCTATATCGCCCTTGCCTAACTTTGGTTAAAAAACTAATTTTAAAACTAAGTAATAACGGCAGCATGCATTCCTGACCCATCATCGATATAACCGCCGGCACATCGTGCTAAAAAAACGAAATTAACTTTTGAGGAAAAACAGATAAAGACTATTTTTTGGCAAGCTATCATAAGAAATAAAAAAACCGCTCCTCATCCGATGAAAAAAAAGAACGGCGGATGGTTAGCCTGCTAATTACGAATTTATGAAAAATAGGCCGTGGTGATACTCAGATAATAACGAGGGGGTTTATTTAATGGTTTATTCATTCATAATCATATTATCGAGGTTTGGTATTGCCTGTGGATATCCCCTTACTCTTTATTCCACACCGCCATTTCTACTCGGCAGAATATCGACACGAAGATTTTCATCATTTACTCCCCATATTCCTACACAGGAGCCATGAGGTTTCAGTGACCATGAGAAAATTCTCCCCCCCTTACGTCACCAGCGCGTAAGTAAGAAACAAAGCATTCCGTTGAAGTCACACACCAATAACTTCCCAGGGCGTCACTGCGCCTTCCGGGTTGAATAAAATAGTGTTCCTATTGCACAACGCGCTATATGCTTTTAATTATCATGTCCCGGTTTACGGATCACGACGACAAAGGCGGAAAGTCATGTTTCGCAAGACGGTCAAAAATGATTGGGTAAAACTCGCCACCCCTTCAGACAAATTCGAACGCCTGGAAGCGTTTTTTACCGGTCACGGATATGACCCGCACCGACATGACACCTATGCCATCGGTCGCACGCTCTCGGGCATACAAAGCTTCAAATATCGAGGTAGTCGTAGACAGAGTCTGGCGGGCCACACGATGGTGCTTCATCCGGATGAAATCCATGATGGAGAAGCTGGCACAGCCGATGGGTTTCACTACCGCATGATTTATATCGAGCCCTCCTCTATCCAAAAAATATTGGGAGGCCAGCCTCTTCCCTTTATTCAAGGGGGACGTCAACTGACCCGCGTCTTATTACTGCGACGGAATCCTTACTTCGAGGAATGGATAATACCTTTGATTCGCTGGAAGAAGATGACGCTATCTATGAACTAGCACACGCCCTGTCTGCCGTTGGGGGACAAAAAATCATACGGCGTTCGTATGATTACCCAGCTGCAGAGCGTGCCCGCGAGTACATCGATGACCTCTTCACGGAAACGGTCACGCTGGATGCGCTTTCTATCGTGAGTGGAAGAGACCGATGGAATTTGTCCCGCGACTTCCGCATGCTATATGGGACCAGCCCTTACCGATATGTCACCCTGCGGCGTCTTGAATATTGCCGAAAGCTGATGTTGACGGGTGAAAACTTAGCGAATATTGCAGTGACTGCCGGCTTTTCCGATCAGAGCCATATGACGCGGCATTTTATTAAAGCCTTCGGTATTTCACCGGGAATGTGGCTAAAAATAATCAACAAACAGCGTATCTAACTCGCTGCACAAACGTTCAAGACCCTCATCGCTTTCCCTCTTAGGATGTCTCTCTATTCAACCAGGAGAGAATACATGTATCAGTCCATTAATCTTGCACACAAGCTGTCGTTATTTAATGAGCAGTGGACCCCGAAAGTCATCGCTGAAATGAACGACTATCAATTTAAAGTCGTCAAAATCGAAGGCGAGTTCGTCTGGCACAGCCACAAAGAGACGGACGAAACATTCATCGTGTTGGAAGGCACATTACGGATCGATTTTCGTGATGGTGCAGTTACCCTCAACGCCGGGGAAATGTTTGTGGTTAAACACGGGCTTGAACATAAACCCTATGCAGAGAAAGAGGTAAAACTTCTGCTGATCGAACCGCGCGGTGTGTTAAATACCGGAGACGAAGGCGGAGATCGAACCGCTCAAAATGATGTTTGGATTTGATATCTACAATGAATAAAAAAAGGGGAGTGTATTTCACTTCCCTTTTCTGAGTTGCCAGTTTTCCTGCAACACATCTTCCTTTTTTATTTCATTTGGAATGTATCATTAATTCATAGAAACCATTTTGTTATATATAATATATCAAATAAACATTTCAAGAACAGCATCCATTACGAAGAATAACCACAATACTCATAATCACCACAAAGCATCTTCATAAAAAAACAAATACATCACATAACAAAAAAACGAATAAATACTACAATCCTACTGATATTGATAAAACACACTCCAACTCCACTAATAATTAATAAAGGTAACTATGAAAATAAAACTTATGATGGCATTGTTCTTCACGCTACTTATTTCCGGATGTTCAACGAAGAAGGAGCTTATTCCAACAGGTGGTAGTAAAGCCGATGGCACTGTTCGTATGGCCTATTCTTTTGGGATGTTCGAAAGTCCGGTGATAGATCCGAAACAAGGGATAAATTCAGCTAAAGCTCGTTGTGCTGCCTGGGGCTATTCCGGTGCTGAGCCATTCGGAGGGTTCACCTCTCAATGCACGCAACCATCATCTTCAGGTTGTATGCAAACAACAGTCACAGCTGAGTATCAATGTACCGGCGAAATAAAAAAATGAACATAGGGGCAGCTCGCCCCTCTCTAAAACCTTAGTCAACTAAGGCCACAAATACATCAGCCACTCACTTTATCAACGACTTGGTTATATTGACTTAAAAAATCAATAAGGGTTTTAATGTTATCGACTCCCCATTGATTCGATATTGCAACCATTTCTCCAGAAGAAAGCCTAGCCAAGTCTTCTTTACGCATATAATAACGACTCCCATCAAGCACTTTTGATGGCAACTCTATGATTTTATTGGATAGTCTACCGTCAAACGCACGCCTGACAGAATCAATGTCTTTGAAATCATTATTTGAAATCCAGTCAGATATAAGCCTTAAAGCTAAACTTCTTTTGTTATATAGTTCTCCATTATAATTATACATCGAATAGTCTCTGGATTTTGTTTTACTAATTTTTTGTTCAATTTGCTTTTCACGAAATTTAACCTGGTAATCAGCAACTTCAGGGACAGGAATGATCTGGTCTATATCGATAAAGATATCCTCATTGAATGAATAACATGTCATTCTTACGCAGGTTATATCGATGCCTTTGCTGATCAACCAAAGAATGGATGAGGTAATTTCTTTATTATAATCCCCGGAGGCAAGTATTATCCTTACATCATTACCAAACTCATCGATATTCGACTCATCCAAGCCGGTAAAATTCAAAATATCATCTTTCGCGTTTCTCTCGATTCCTTGTTTTTGAAGATAACTCTCATAATATCCGCATGCTTTCTCAAACGTCATGGTCGAAATCATTCCTGCATAACGCAGAGCCTGAAGCTCCATATGAGAGCCTGTTTCATCACGCTTTAACTCAATAACAACAAGGTTTGCATTCTTATCTATCGCCAACAAATCAATTCTTCGGCGGCTATCTTCCCAATCAGAAAACTCTTCAGAAATAACCAAACAATCCGGTGCAATAGAGGCAATATTGCTTTTTAATGCCTGCTGTAAATCATACCGTTCAGTAATACCTGCAGATTGAAAATTTGTTTTCTTTACTGCGCTTAATGACTTATTTTTGATGTGAAAAAGTGACATTTTTTAATTATCCATGAGGGTTTACATTAATTCTATTTAATCTGCACGAAAAAATGCATATTCAAAGTATTTTTGATATTCTGAATATGAGATTCAGACAATTTAATATAGCACAACCCATAAAATCATTGATAAAATACATATTTTCTTATTTCATATTTATAAATGCCCCCTTTGTGCCCCCCACCTTGTTTTTCATGCGACTCGATGAGCCTTTTATCGAGTCGCCAATATCATTAATTTCGATAGAGATACCTCTACTCACCCAAGTATCTGCGGTGATTGATTAAGAATAATATTGCTTACTGTGCGATACGTCACTTTGTTTACCCATGACGTACACAGCCCTATTTACGACTTTAACATCCAGACTTGTTGAACCATGTATGTATACACAACCATCGAAGCCATAAAGGTGGTTTCGATTTCGTTAACTCGTGAAAATCGCTGGACATAGCGTCAAGTAGCTGTTTCCGCAGAGCATCAGCATCTTTTTGCCATTTACTGAGTTGTCGAATGAACGCCTCACAATCCTCTTGTGTTCGACCCTGATCCTTTAAAACTTTAACAATCGCGCCTGCAGGTGTAATCATGAAAAAATCATAAATATCGTTTTTCAGCTTCGGGACAATAGCATCCCATTTTTGCCATTCCTGATAATGATGAAAGCGTAGGCCGTGTTCGCATCTTCGCACTTTCTCTCTATCTGGAGCTAACTCACTGTCATCCAATAGGTCTTTGACTTCAATAAATTTTTGAACAGGGATCCGGGCCTTTGACTGAGTCGGAGTGAATAATAAAAGCCGGGACTGAACAAGACCACTAATAAAACCAGCATAATTGATAAGCTGTGATAAGACCTCATCACAATCAGCTGAGAGCTTCTCCAGCCGATCAACACGGATCTCCAGCTCTTTCTTACGAATTTCCCGATTAAGGGTAAATCTGGCTGTAAGCCAAACAGCCAAGAGGGAGGCTGCCGGGGTTAATAACTCTTTCAATTCAAATGCCATTCTGCTCTCTCATTACGTTTTAAGAGATATTTTACCGTAATTCACTTGACCTGCCCCCATGATTAGATACAACGCTCAGTTAGTAATGTCGGCTCTTTGATCCTGACCCCAAATATGATCCACCCATAATCAGAAATAACCGGTTTCAGGTTGGCTGCATATTCTGGCAACCGGCAGATTTTTCGGCGAATTCAGAGGGGGTCATCCACCCCAGCGCGGAATGGGGACGACTCTGGTTATAGTGTATGCGCCAGGCCTCGATTTTGCTCCGTGCATCCTCCAGAGACATGAACCAGTTCTCATTCAGGCACTCCTGCCGCAGCCTGCCGTTAAAAGACTCCACCGTAGCATTATCTGTGGGTGTCCCGGGTCGGGAAAAATCAATCCTTATACCCCGTTCGTAAACCCATTTATCCAGCATTTTCCCTGAAAATTCAGAACCATTATCGGTTTTCAGCAACTGTGGCAAAGGTCGCCTGAGCGCTATGCTGTTCAGCATCTCTGCAACTTCACTTGAGCGCAGATTCTGACCCACGCAGATCCCCAGGCATTCGCGTGTATAGAGGTCAATCACCGTCAGCAAACGCAACCGACGCCCGTCAAACAAAGCATCAGAGACAAAATCCATGCCCCATACGTGGTTTGGGTAGAGCCCCTGAGGCTGCGGTTGACGCCGCTGGGCGGATTTATGGCGGCGTGGACGTTTGAATCGCAGCGACAGTCCCTGTTCGCTGTAAAGCCGATAAATCCTCTTGTGGTTATCCCGCCCAGCCTTCCCGCCTGAGCATCACGTGTACCCGGCGGTAACCGTAATGCACCCGGGTTTCGGTGATCTCCCGAATGCGTAAGCGCAGCGCGCTGTCGTCTGCGGCCACAGAACGATAGCGGAATGAGCTGCGACTGACGCGTAGCGCAAAGCAAACCTGCCTCTCGCTGGCTCCGTAACGGGCCTGCAAATCCCTGACCCATTCACGCAAACGTGCCAGCGTCAGATCTTTTTTGTCAGCACGTCCTGTAGCATGGCCTTATCGAGGCTCAGGTCAGCCACCAGCTTCTTCCGCCTGAGATTCTCTTCTTCCAGCTGCCGCATGTGTTTCAGTTCCGAAGGAGAAATCCCGCCGTATTTCTTACGCCAGGCGTAAAAAGTGGCGTCGGAGATAGCCAGCTTGCGGCAGACGTCCGGCACAGAGGTCCCCAGCTCAGCCTGCTTGAGGGCGAAAACAATCTGCTCTTCAGTGAATAGTGATCTTTTCATCGGCACCACCTCCGTTCAGGGGAGTGTTTATCAAGCCGGAATTTTGCTTCTGAATGGAGCAGGGTTTTGGGTCAGGGTCAAATGGACGGGCTGAGTATAAAAAGATCTTATAAAATAGTGGGATTATGAATGAATTTGGATGTTTTAGGATGTTGAAATGGTGCCGATAATAGGAACAATACATATAGATTATAATCTTTGTTTTTATTGTTATTTTTATTGTTTGTTTTTTCTAGATACCCCCAAAAGTACCCCCATATATTTTTCCGCCCATGAAATCTGGTTGTGATTCATACAGTACATCAGGCTATCACGCTCTCCCTTCAACCCGCTTATTGTATGATAGTGCTATCCCACAATAAGGAACCTGCCAGTCATGAGAATGACCAACCGCAAAAAAGAGATACTCAGCTATTTTGAACCGGATAACCTCGAATGGGTGACAGGTGAAATTGGTGCGCCGCCGTTCGATGTGTCGGGCGTGGCCTACCTGCTTCATGGCATGGTGTCGTTCGATAAGCGCCACCAGCTAGAATCAACCCGGCGTACGTTGGAAAGCATGGTTGCTGGTGGGCTGCTGGAGCGTGTAACAGTGTATGAGTCGCGTCAGGTACGGCGCGGCGGTGAAACCAACGCAATGGTCGTGCGCTACGGTTTACCCGGTCAGTACGCTGTTATGCGCGATACTGGCGGCGCTGATAACGCAATATCAGGCGAATACATGCGGGTCAGTTAAGAGCCTGCAATCTGTCGTTAATGTTGTTCAGGTCGTAAATCCGGCGTTCAATATCCAGCATCAGAAAATTGTGGATCTCGGCCTGTTCAGGATTATCAGACTCTCTGGCCTGTAAGAGCAATTCATTGTAACCATGCAAACCACCGGAATTTTCCGCCGGGGTGGTGCCTTTCCCACGCAGACAGCTAATGGGCTGTTTACTCGTATCGTGTGTTTGCTTCTCGAGCATAACAAGACAATCCCACCAGTCGCCAAAGTCATACGTGTAAACCAGCTTGTCACCATCATTCTGGAGCGCTGCCCATAGTGGTGTTATTGCCGCATTACCCATGCTTTCATCCTCACCCCATACGCGATACTCGCTACCGGGATCACCTTTACGCCCTTTCTCGAACATATACAGGTGTTCGTCATTCCAGCCAAAAGCCAACTGGATCACCGCGTGAAGTTTACTAAAGGGGATTTGCTCTGGAACCAGCACACGCCGCCATATTGGTGGTTTGCTGTCTCGGATGGTTATCTTTAGCTGGTACATGCAAATCCTGAATAAATGCGAATCGGGAGGATAACGATACTGACGCACTCACAATTCTGTAAAGGTGAATAAAGGTAATTTGCTTAATACGCATAAGTTACATGCGGAATAATCCCGTATCTACCTGCGCGGCGTTGGCTTCTTCCACTGGTAGACGGGTGATCGCATCATTTCGCGGAATTTTTCACGCCGAGCTATATCGGCATTAACTGAGCGTTCTATCTCCCGTTGATCTGCCGGGGTAAGCTGGTGGCCTTCGTGCTCCAATTTGGCGGTGGTCAATAAAGCTATTTCGCGTGGTGTCATATGTCATACCCTTTGGAAGGGTGAAACACGCCCGAATTAAATTTCATTTTTCGCGGGTATAAAATTTGACGGGGCGAGCAGAACGGAACGCGCTCTCCCCCAGAGATTGAGCCTCCCCTCCAAGTAGGCAGGTTTCGGATACTGTCCAACGTATTAGCTAAAGCGGGCTTTTAAAACTGCTCACTTCCTGCTTTTGCTCAGGGGTTAATTTCTTTGGGCCACAGCCGGTCAAAAGAGTGGTAGCAATAACGCACGCTAAAGTTGTTTTTTTTCATATCCCCATTAGTATTTTTCGGATTAACCCTAGCACGCAGCAATTACCCGTCTGTTGCCTAAGTTCAAAACCGACTAAATGCTTCTATATAAGTAAAAAGGTGTTGGTTTAGTTGGTTCAGTTGGTTCAATTTGTAAACAACACTGATTTTAAAGGGTTATTCTCAAAAAAGTGAACCAGCACAACCCCGAATTGAACCAACAAACTATGTCATGTGAACCAATAAAAGAGAGTGTCTTACATTGTCTTACGATGACAAAATGCTCACTAATTCCCTGATATTGGTGACCTATGAGCAAATCCCTGTCTGTTACCTTTCGTGTGCCTGCTGAGCTAAGCGAGGCTTTTACAGATGCTGTGAGTGCTGCTGGTGGCGATAAAACTGCATGGCTTGTAGATGCCATACGACAGAAACTGGAGCTGCCAGACAGTAATCCTGATGCTTGCTTAATGTCGCTGGTGGAGCGTCTGGCATTGGCTCATGCCGGAGCTTGAATTCGTGCCGGTATCCTGACGCCTGCCAGCGTTTGAATCTCTCATTGCTTCGCTGGTGGTATGCTTTCAGCTGCTTCAATAATGCTGCTTTGCTTTCCATCCCGCTTCGCCTCAATGTTAACTTTTGTCAGGTATTCATGGGGTAGGACAGATATTATGGGCTATGGTAGGTCAAAACCCTTCATTCTCTACTATCTCTTCGGCCACCAGTGCCAGCGGCTTGCCAAACACTTCAATGCTCCACAGGTCAGCGTCCGCTATGTAGCCCTCATGGTCAAAGGTGCCATCTTCACGCTGATAAGCTGCTCTAACGGGTGGCTGTGGGCCATCAATAGATTTGCTGCCTTTATCTCTAGCTACCTTCTCCAGCGCAGCCAGGCGAGTTTTAATGCTCATCGCTCGCCCCCACCAGCAACGCTCTCAGTTCTGAGGACCGCGGGAAACTGTGCCCACGCAGTGACAGGCGCTCTATGGCCTTCTCATAAGCTCCTGAAGAGGCATTACCTGCTAACTCATCCATCAGAGCAGAAATCACCTGCACATCACCATCTTTCGGCGTCATGGCCTTTTCCAGCCGGTTCAGTCGTGCCAGCAGACTACCCATGATTGTCACCCTGCAGGTTAAGCTGATTATGGTGTTGTGCTTCTTCAACCGTAGCATTTCGGAACAGCCCTTTATGCTTCACCCAGCCGCCACCACACTCGCGGGAGCCGTCAGGGCTGACACCGATTAGCCAGATTTCATCAGGGCCGCCGCTGGTGGCTTGAGCGCCGCTGGTGGCCTCCAGTGCTTCAATTCGTCTTAACAGGCTCATTGTACGCTCTCCTGTGCCTTCTCCAGCTCAGCAACGCGCTCAGCCAGCTCTGTAATTTCGATAATCTTCGCCATGTTCGCCAGGCCATCCAGAATCATTTTCCCCTGGTCGGCGGGTAGTTCGCCTGCGGCAATCGCCTTAATCACAGAACGGGCCGCTGCAGGTAAATTGCTGTCGTCCAGCTCGAAAGATACCGGCTGATAAACCGGCTTACTCGGCGGGACAACTCTGTCCAGGATGAGGCGGCAAGCAGCCATATCGCCTTCTCTAGCCGCGTCCATGATGGTTTTCACAGCATCATCAGCGCCACCTTCCAGCACACGCCTCAATTCAGCTGCTTTGCTGCTGCGCCCACCGGGATTACCCGATGCGCCTTTCTTCCATTTGCCGCCTTTATCACGGCCGGCCTGTTCTTTCGTGCTGTCAGGCATCTATCTGCCACCTTTCGCTATTTCTCATTCCCGTTTCACCTTGACCAAACTCAACATGATCGCGTCCCTGCGGTGCCGGTCAGTATTATTTCCTCGGCTGAATCAGCCCCTTAGGTCGCGAGCTTTGCTCTTTGATTTCATAGAGCGCTACCTGTTTCATATTTTTAATTATCCAAGCCTTTGTAGCGTCATCAATCCCACCTGTAGTTGTGATGTGGAAATGATTTTCCTGCTGAATACTCGTCCCGCCTCCACCTGCCCCCCCAATATCCTTATTGCTTATCACAGATCCATTGTCGCCGGGGATCATGTACTGATTGCCGTTGCTGGCTTTGAATATCTCAGGCTTTCCCCCTTCGCCGACTCGGTACATGGAATCGGCTGTTACAGGTCCACCGTTCTTTCTCGCTCCAGCAATAGACATCGTCTGAGCCGCAGTCATCGCCGTGGTGTAGCCAGCTAAGCCTGCGGTCGCCGCGCCACCATAAGATGCTATGGATGCCGCCATCGCAGCCGGAGACCACGAAGCCAACAATGCTGACGCCGCAGCCTGACCAGCTAACGTTGATGTTGCTAAGGCGGCAGTGGCTGATGCCTGATTCGTGGCAATTGCGGTTTGCTGAGCTGTCTGACCCATGATCGTAGACATCACCCATTGCGTCCCCATTTGCACAAGGCTGCTGACAACGCCGTTTAGGATTGAGGTTCCAAGGTTAGCGAAGGATTCAGAAAGGCTCTGCGTACCGTTGATCAGTCCAGTGATGGCGCTAGACGCCCCACTGCTGAACGATTCAACGGAAGAAGCCAGGAGTTCATTCGCCACGCTCTGGTTGCGATAAATCGTCCATTGTGCGGCGATGCGCTGCTGCTCGTACTGGGTATCCGTCGCGTTTCTAAGCGCTTCAGCCTGATCGTGGGTCAATGTTTTATTGGCCTCGAACTGCTGAATTAGCGCCAATTTACGCGCATTTTCATTCGCCAGCTGCTGTACCGGGTCAACCTTGGCGGCGGCATCCTGTTGCGGCGTGACCACCTGATTAGCCCTGATTTCAGCCAGTTTCGTTTGGTGGTCTTGCTCCAACTGCTCGGACTGCTGGTTATATTGCTGCTGACTGATGAGCAAATTACCCTGCGAATCCTTGGCGGTTTTCAAAAGCTCCAGTTGCTGCTTTTGCTTGGAATAGTCGGCGTTCTCTTTGAGTTCAGGAATAGAGCTTTGCGCCTTGAGGGCGGCGGCCTTATCCCATGCGGCTGCGGCATCTCGCTCAACGGTAGCCACTTGCTCCGATGTCGGGTTAATCAGCTTGCTCTTTGCAGCCAGTATCGCCTGCTCTCTTGACAAGTCACTCGTTGAGTCAGCGCTCAGTTCAGCTTTCTGCCTGTATTCGTCCAAAACCTTGGCGTTTCTCTCTGCCTGAGATGCTGATTTCTTTTCTTCGGATCTAAGTTGCTTAGTTGCCTCTAAATTTTTGTATGTAGCCGCCGCGTCATCTTCCATTTTTTTAGTATGCGGATCGCCTTTAGCAAATCCTGCATCCTCAGCGGAATATTGGGCAGCGAGGCGGGCGCGAGCTTCTCCCTGTAGCTTTGATAAAGCGAGATTTCTTTCAGCCTGCTTTATCAGATTTTTTTGCCCATCAGTGAGGTTGTCAGTAGTGAGCTTTAGGCTGTCGACGTTGAATTTCGCATTCGCAGCTTCGCGCGCTAAATCTACTAATGATCCAGCCAAAGCAGTGATTTGAGCTTGTCCATCTTTGCTCGAAGAACTCATGTTTTGTAAACGCAATGCCAGCGTCTGGAGCGCTTCCGGAGAAGGATTTGTGCTTAGGTCTCTTAGCTCCTTTGCCAGTTCGAAAGCAGCCTGATCAGTTATGCCTAGGCGGGACGCCAACGCCCCGATGGTATTGATAAAAGTGGATATAGTAGCTTCGTTAGCTACACCGCTTTTGCTGACCTGGCTAAAAGCCTCATTGAGATTAGTAGTTTTAACTTCGGCCACATCAAGGATCGCGCCGAGCAATTTAACGCTAACTGTACCGCCTGATAGAGCTGCCTTGGCTGTATCACCAAACGTGAAAAATTCGTTGGTGGTGTCGGAAATAGACTTAGCCACTTTCGTCATTGCTTGGTTATATTCAAGCAGTACCTGATTTCTCATTAGAGTAGCAACGGCGGCATTCACTCTAGCAAGGTTGGCGTACTTGTCTGAAAGAGCGGCGACACCACTTTGTGAAATAGTGATTACCTTATCCATCGAGTCGGCGGCGTCTCTAAGGGCGTCCATAGCATTTTTGCCGCCATTCAGTGCGGTAATAAGAGTACCAGCAATAACGGTACCAAGAGCAATAAGCGCGCCTACTACAGCGCCGCTCGGGCCGAACGCTCCAGCTAATTGCGATCCTTGCTGACTAAAAGCGACTAATGCTGACTGACCGCCTTGTACCTGAACAATGAAGTCTTGAATTTGGTAGCCAGCCTGCTGGAATTGGCTTCGAAGAGAGCCACCAGCTTTAGTAGCTTGGTTAACCGCTATCGCTGACGTTTTCATTTGGGTTTCGAGAGTTTTTATTCCATTGGCCGAGGCCTTAGACTGTTCAGCCAGTGATCTGAGTTCTCCTCGTAACTTTTCGTTAGCTTTCAGAGCATTATCAACCTCAATATCAACTTCGTAATAGATGCCACCAACGTTATCGGCTCCCGTCATTTCACGCCCCTTTAGTGGCTAACTCGAATAGCACTCTTGGTAAGAGCTAGGCGAAGCATTCCATCAATAATATTTTTCCCGTGATTGGTCACCTGGTATTCCTTACCATCCAAAGAAATCATTCTCATCAGCATGGGGTACGCCGCGCGCTCGTAATCCACCTTCCCATTGAGGCGGGCAGCGTAAACACTGTTATCAACCAGCCCAGAGGCCAACAACTCGCGACGTACTACACCTTCCTTTCCTACATGTGAAAATTGAGCACTCCCGCTAACGCGGACGAGATCACGAATGTAGGCGTCAGCAATGGCTTCAGCCAAACGTTGTAATTGCTCCATTATGCCTCCTGACCAACTTAGCTAGCGCTTTATCCATCAGCCCACGCGCTATGACGTGAATGGTTGGGGCCACACCTAATGGTGATTTGGTGCGCTCCTCTTCCTGAATTTTTCGCAGAGCTTCAATTTGATTAATCCGCATCAATACGGGTTTCACGGTTGGTTTCTGGATCATGACACCTCCTGTTATTTTATACAGTAATTATAATTGCAATTAATGAAATATTGGAGTTGATTGTGCCACTTTGTGAAACAATAACTTTATCGTTAGTTAGGCTAGAATGCCTTAGAGGGTATTTGGTATTGCTAGGGCCTGAGGGGCGCGTGATTATCTGTTTAGAGACATGATGCCTTATACACAATGCGATATTGATTATTTACAAGCTTCGCCATGTTCTTACCAAATTCTCCAGAAGCTTGGTGATTATAAAATGGATGTTTTGATGGTTTGAGCGTCACGTTTCCACTTCCTGCCTCATAAACAAATCTTGCGCCTATTCTGCTTAGCTCAGTTGTTCCGCTCACAATCCCGCAGACAGTCAAACCATCATTCAAATGGTGTATTTTTAAGCTGCTGTATTCTAAGCCGTAGTTCACATTGAAGTCGTTATCACATTTAGCTATGACAGCTGATTTATCAATCTCACCACCTTTAGCCAATATCTTGAATTTTGTACATTCCTTAATGTTTTGCCGCGCTGTTAGCTGGTTCAAAACAGCGTTTTTAGCTTTAGTGATAACAGCCTCATCGTTGGCACAACATAAGGTTGAAAAGGAAAGGAAAAAAATGCTTAACGATAGTCTGAACATATATCTATCTCGTCTGTATTGGTGGGACTAATCCTATTGGCCCAATCTATCGAATAGCAATAAAAACCATCCATTCCATAGACATCGATCACTTCATTTTAAGTCGGAATGCCTCGCCGCAGGGTTTAGCTAATCCCATGCGGCGTTGTGTATCAGCAGCGGCTTTGGACACGTCGCCAAAGGTGTCGATTAGCACCACTGGCCTCACCCGCTTTGCCAAGCACTCGTTGCGGCGATTTCTGAGCCATTCCCGCCCGGTTTCCGTGTCACATTGGTCAAACACTTCCAGCCAACGAGAAGCTGCTCTTCTATACAGGCCTTTCGCCTCAAGTTCTTCTGCTTTTTTGTCACTTACCATGTATGCCGCCCTGAATTGACATCTGGTTACTCAGAGTTTGTTGGTTCAAAACTGCCATCTGTTGGTTCAGTGTTGGTTCAGTAATCAAAATAATTTATTTATAAATCATGGCTAATAAAGAATTGAACTAACTGAACTAACTGAACCAACACTAAAATCCTTACATGTGAGGCTTATTCTTCCTCTGCCTCATCGTCTGGCCGGTACTGAATCACATAGACGTTGTATTGACGCTTGTTAATCCTCGGTGATTTACGCTGGAAACCCCTGCCGCTGGCTGGTGGTGTCATCATTCCGCTTTCCACCAGCACGCGAGCGAACTGCTTCGGGTTGAAACCGCTGGCGATCTCCTGCTCGAACGTTGCAGGGAAGGTGTAGAAGACGATGGGATCATTTTCATGGTTTCCGCTGGCACGAAAGCCAGCCATTTCCCGGATAGGAAGCGACTGAGGGTCGTAAGGGAATGGAGCAAACCGGCTATAGCCATTGGCGTTAAGGAACGCTTCACACTGGGCGATAATTTGCTGATGTTCTTTGTTGCCTGTGCCAAACTCGCGCAGCCAGGCGTTGTAGCTGTGCTGTATCGCATCACGGCATGTCTGAGCATCCCACCCGGTGACAACCTTACCCAGCAGCAAAGCAGCCTCTAGAATGGCAAAGCGTGCGGCCACGCGGTGTACCTGCTCGCCATAGTCCGCAGGGATAAGGCTGCGCCAGCGGGATTCACACTCACGCACGATATCAACCGCCTGCTGCTGGTGGTCTGCCAGCCACTTGATCCACTCCCGCCCGGCAGCGCCATGATGGTGCTGATAAGCGTCTTTCAGCGCGTCGGCGTGCTGTTTGCCGTTCTGGTGGTCGTGGAAGCGCACCGCCTTACTCAGCGGGATATTCAGCAGGCGCACCAGTTGCCCGGCTTTGGTCTTGCGTCCGGCGGTGGCTATAAAGGTTTCTAAGTCCATTTCCCCGGTACTGATCGCCACGGTGCGCCAGCGCTTTAAATCACGGTTGCCACCCTCTTTTGCTCCCTGCAATTTCCCCACACCGTTAAACAGCGCATAGGCAGACTGTGACACGCTTACCGGGTCAGCCCCTTGTCCGACTTCATCCAGCGGCATCAGGCCGTCATTGTGTGCGGCGGCTTCGTTCGCTAGCCCCAGCGCAGTGCCGTACCATGTCAGGCGTAGTAAGTCCGGGTTACCGTATAAGCTGCTCGCCACGTTCGCCGTGGTGGTTTTACCTGCGCTCGACTGTTCATAGAAATGAATGCCGAACCCATCAGCGCCAGCCAGCCCGATTAACGGTGCTGCCAGAGCGGCGGCAATGCCCGTCATCATCGAGTAGTTACCGTATGCCAGACGCGCAACACTCTTACGCCAGCGCTCTGAGGTTCCTGCTACTGTGTACCCGGCAGCAGCAGAACTGCGGCCACTGAATAAAACGGGTTGTGCAGGTGCGCCGATTATCTCCCCGTCTGGCATGATGTATGCCCCGCACTGCCAGCCAGTAGCGTGAGCAACACGCCACAATTCACGCGAGCCGCTACGCTGTAGCCAGTCGGCCAAGATCGCCCTCAGGCTACTTTTGGTGGTAACGTTAATCCCGCCCGCTTTCAGAGTGCGCCAGCCCTCACGTTCGCCAATGTCAGCTAGGGGGATCGCGGCTGTCGTCAGCGCATTAGCACCGAATGCCTGCCAGCGGATAATCAGGTACTGGTCTTTATCATCCCGGCCAGTACCTACAACATCCAGCGGTGAGCATAGCCACGCATCGTGGTTGATAACCTCGCCGCTGTCTTTGTCCACCTTAGGCGTGATCCAGTAAACACCATCGCTACGGCTTTCAATGTGAGGTTTTAGCGGATCTTTCTCTGGCTGGCTGGATTTACCACCCCTGATGGCCTGTAGCTGCGGTTTCACGTTATCCCCCTGCGGCGGGTATATCGAATCGTTAAAAGCGGCTGTCGCGGCTGCTAGCCCGTGCTGCTGGTGGTAGTCGTTCCAGTCGGCTTTATAGTCTGTTGGAGGCACGGCAACATAGCCCGCCACGGCAGAAGCGGCCTTCTCTGCCCGTTCCGTGCCGGTATTGGGCTTGTCGTCCAGTCGGTCATTATCAGCGGCAATGATGATCTGCGCCTGTGGATACTGCTGGCGCATAAACTCCGCCACTGGCAGCAGGTTGCCAGCATCAATGGCGCACACTGTCAGTGCGTCAGGGCGCATCAGGTGAGCGGATAAAGTCGTTGCCAGCCCTTCGGCAATGATCACCTCCTGCGGCTGTTCCGGTGCGTTAACAGCGTGATATGCTCCGCGCTTTGCTGAACCAGTCAGGAGTCGTTTATCTCCCTGTGGGGTGATGGTCTGCGCTGCCGCCACTGCGCCGGATTCATCCACCAGCGGCAGGAGTAACGAACCATCGGACATAACCGGGTAATTAAACCCGGTCAGCCCTTTTGATTGCAGGTAATCAGATTCGCCCTGTGTGACGCTCTGGCGCATTCCGGCATACAGACGGATAAACGTAGCCCTTCGCTTCGCTGCGTCCTCTGCTGCCTGTTGCTGGCGCCCCTGCTCACGCCGCTGTCGGTCAGCTTCCAGTTGCTCCCTTCTCTGGCTCGCTGCCGCCGGGTCGGTTTGCGCTGCCCGATGATCAATACCCAGCACGTCAGCCGCAAGCTGTGCCGCCTCCGTGGTGTCGCAGTTGTTCACGTTCTTAATCAGGTCTAAGCCGTCGCCAGCGCCACACTGGTTGCAGATAAAGCTGCCGCGCCCGTTATCATCGAACCGGAAGCGATCCGTACCGCCACATGCAGGGCAGGGGGCATGGCGGCGTGATGAATCAGGCACGTCGATAGACAGGCCAGCCAGCACATAAGGCCAGTTACCGGCGGCGGCGGCGCTCACTTCGCGGATAAGGTCGATATTACGCATGATTGCCCCCTGCCACGGTCGCGCCCATATCATTAACCATGCTTTGCCATATCTCGCGCCCGGTATCAGTCAGGCCACCAGCATTAACGCATTTCTCCAGCATGGTGATCCCGATGCTTTCCCGCTGAGGGTATGTCTTTTTGAGTGCTTCGAGCGCGTAACCATCAATAAGCTGGCGCGTGCCACTGACGCCGCCCACCAGTTCCACACGGATTTGCTGGCCTGCCGCGTCAACCATGAAGTAATCACCACCATTAATAGCCGTGATGTGATTGTAAAGTGCCGCCGCGTACTGGTTCGCCAGCGCATTTAGTCGGAAGTTTTTGGTAATCATGTTGCCCCCTCAGTGCGCCGCTGGCATTTCAGGCCAGCCGTTTTCATCCAGATCGGCAATGAAGTGATCGTGTAGCTCTGCCAGCGTTTCACGTCCAAACGGGGTCAGCTCACCGCGCTCCGCATCCAGCATGGCCTGATAGAACACAATGGCGTTCTCCGCCCCCTGTTCAGCGCCGTAGCGCTCAATCAGTGCGCCCTCAATGTTGTTCGCCATCGCCAGCCGTTCAGCAAACGGGTAAACCACAATGCCCGCTGTCCCATTGGAGTAAATCGCTACCTGCGATGATGTGCCGTCTGGTTCCGTGACCGTGGACGTGCCGTTCTCGCGCTTCATCTCAGAAACGAACGTCGCAGCAATCAGCCAGCGCCACATCGTGACGTTGTGCTGCGTGGTGAAATCGAACCAGCCACGCGCCCCGCCGTCAGCCACTGCAAAATGCAGGGCAAAACCTTCATCGGGGATTTCGTCATACCTGCCAATATCGAGATGAGTTACCGCATCTGAATAGGGAACAAGGCAAACATGCTCATCCATCCCGGCATCGTTGCGGGTCATGATGTTTACGCCGTACGGTGTGGCTTCGGCGTGGAACACGTCGGGATTATCCGTCTTTAATGTCAGTACGTTGCTCATGCTTTCCCCTCCCTGTATTCACGCATTACATGGTCAGCCAGTTTGCTTTCAGCCTCGTTCATTGCTTCGGGTACACCGTGTAATAACGTCAGAATGGAACCAATCAGGCGCGGTAAATCGGGATCTGTTTTATTGGTGGTGCTTTCCAGCCACATGGACAAAACAGCCTGCGCTTGTTCAATCTGACAGGTGGCATCAATTAGTTGTAACTGGCTCATACGCTGGCCTCCGCATCAATCCTGGCTATATCGACAATCGTCATGACTTCACTCAACCAGCAATGCACGATAGCGGCCTGTTCATCGTCGAGTTGAGTGGCTAAATCGGTCATAACGTGAGCCAGCCCATTGCGGGCGCGAGTCATACGTTCTGCTGTACGCTCTGCCAGCGTAAAATCATCAGGGTAAGCCTGCTCGCGGGATAACATCACTTCGGCTTCAAGCTCGGACGGATGGCGGTACAAGGCGTTAATGTTCATGCTGCCACCTCCAGACGGATACGTCCGGCAAAGAAACAGACGTGATCCCGTGCCAGCGTGCGGCGAGCTTCGCGTTCAGACGCTGCGGCGATATGGTGAATTTTGGCGGTAATTGTCGGCATATCGCGTCGAACGACTGCGATTAGCCAGATGAATTGCGGATTTTTGGTAGGGGTAGTAGCCATGATGGCAGCCTCTATACAGTGAATTTTTAATTCACCACCAAGAGACGCCAATCTCAGACTGGTGGTGAGCTGAACAAGGTTGGCGTAACCGGCCTGTATAGACACCGGCCTTCCTTTCGGAAGCCTCATCCAGCCCACCATAATTTGGATGCGCAGGAATTTTGCCGACAAAAAAACACGCTTAGTGCGTGTCGGCACTATACAGGTTACCGGGACGCCAATCCCGACACCAGATTTTGCTGGTGCGCTATAACCATAAACCGGGTTGGCGATAGTCGGCAAGCCCTTTTTTATGGAGTCCGAAAACTCCCCGCGCGTACTGGTCTCGAAACTCTCCTCGTCACCACGACGAGAAAATGAGGGGCTGGCATTAGCTGGCATTGTTATGCGAGTTTTCACCCCATGCGACTCAGGTTTTTTCAGGTTCGAAATGTCGTCATTTGTCATCATCGCCCGGCGCTGAATGTGAGGTTTTGTGAGGCTCTCACTTGGTTTTGCTAAGCCCCGAACCATAACAATTGATAACAATCTGCCGTTCGCTGTATTAGGTTTTATTAGGTTCTGAGGGCTAACATTTGCTAACAGGCTAGCCAAGGGAAAGGCTTTATCCTGGACGGCGAGCATTAGTGAACCTCCGGTAATTGAGGTTGATACTTGCGCCATAACTCAGCTTCTTCGGCGATTAGGTGGGACTTCTCACCTTTGCAGGCTTGCAGGTCTTTACCGCGCTTACTGGCCTTCTTGATATATGCTGCTTGCCGTTTACTGTGGTCGTTCAGGAAAGCGAACGGCATACCGTAGGCGCCGGTTTTACGAATAGACGGGATAACCTCACGGAATACCCAGTTAGTGAACCGGTGTGCGAATGTGCCGGGTGTGGTCGCTTTGCGGCTGCGGGCGATCAGTTTGTAGAAACCAGACTCGCATACTGTACGCATAACCTGGCTGCCGCCGGGGGTAGGTATTGAACACTTCCCCTTTTCCTCACCATCAAGGCGGCGAAGTGCGACTAAGTGATCTGTCATTTCCAGAGCCCGACAAACGTCTTTAGCAACAAAACACGGATCACCGTAAACATTCACGATACGAACGTTCTTACCCTCGAACTTAATTACCGAAATATCGCTGCTATTAGCAGTGAACGTCGTTTTATTACCGGTGAGCTTAGTCATGGTCAGCCCCCAGTCGCTTAGTCATCCATCGCTGTGACAGGCGCACTAGCTCAGCTTTTCGCTGGTCGTAGGCCATGCCCATATCTATCAGGGTGGTATTAGTGCCTTCCAGATAGGTGAGGTGCTCCAGTTGAACGGCGTTCATAGCATCGCGTGCTTCCCCAGCAATGCCATTAACCTGCGCCCACTGTTTAGCTGTGAGGCCACCCAGGACAATACGGGAGATCATGTTGCTCTCGTTGCTGTAGTGACGGTGTAAGGTCTGTTTACCCTGTTCAGCACGGGCAGCATCCAGAGCTGCGCACATCGGTTTAAACATGTTAGCGGCACTCAGGCGGGCTTTAAGCTGGCGGCGATACTGTGCGGCGATCTCCGGTACGCTACGCTGTAGTGCCTCTTCACACTGGATGAAGTATCGGCGCACGGCGCGGCCGTGCTCGTTGCGCTCCACCATCGCCAGCTCTTTTGCCATGCCAAGTGAAAGACCAGTATCTTTACTGCGACGATCGCCACCTCTTTTAGTTTTCCAACCGCTAGCGCTTTGGCTGTTTTCTGTACTTTGATTCCTCAAAGTGGGGGAATCAAAAACTACGTAATCAACCCCCAGCTCAAATCCATAGTCTTTGATGCGATCGGAAAGCCACGTCGAATAATCACGCCCAACGCCTAACGTTTTATGCAGTGCTTTTGCACTCACAATATTGGTTTCACGCCCACCGATTTGGCCGGAAATAACCGGGACAATAGTGGCAAACTCGTTGCCTGAAATATCGCTGATGCTGGTAGCAGGCTGTGGGGCGGCCTCAGAAATTAATCTGCTTTTTTCAGTTTTCATCTGTCAGGCTCCGTTAAGCTGCGTTGAACGCATCCGGGTATAGGGAGAGAATGTCGGTAATATCCTGCTGAGATAGCCCGTGATGTTCATTAATGGCGGCATTATGGTTCACAAGTTGGATCACCTTGAGAACGTCGCCACGGCAGGAAAAGCGGTATCGCAGGTGTGCGCCAATACCATCCGGGTTTTTCTCGTCGATACGCTCTAGTTGAATATCAAGCTGGCGCTCCAGCTCAGACGCATAATTACGCCCGGATGAAAGACGGCAGTAGCGCAGGATGTCATTTTCTGTCCATCCCTCTACGCCAGTGCGCAGCATATAGACACGGGCGCGGTGTTTCTTTGGGGTACGCTTAGGTACTTGTACCGGGCTGGTGGTCGGCGTAATATCAGACGTGCGAATATCTGAGTTAGCCGCCTGCTGTACGGGGCGGTTTTTCTTTTTCATTACGCCACCTCGCCACGTGATTCAGCTATGCGCTGATTAATCCACTCATCAATTTCGCTTTCAATAAAAGCGATTGAGCGTGAACCTATTTTAATAGCAGCGGGAAAACGTTTCTCGCTCATAAGGCGGTATAACCACGCTTTACTATAGCCAGTGCGCTTTTGTACCTCGGCAAATCTAATTAATGACTGAGACATATTTACCTCGTAACGTCCATTGCGGTTTACGAGATTAATTTAATCAGATTCAATCTATTCAGTGTGGAAATCACAACAATAAAGATGGAAAGAGTAATTCAGCCAAGCGACAGGAAAACAGCATTTTTATCGTAACATTGGAAATGTAGAAAAGGCAGATACGGGACTTTAGAAATGCTGCCCCGCATTAAGGTTACGTTTAGAAGTGGCTACTCCTCACTATCAGGCAAAGTGATTTCTAAAGCCTCTTTAATCAGGTTAGTCATTTGCTTCTCTGTTACAACCATCCCCTGATAGCCCAATGCCGCTAGATTGTGAGCTACAGCTCTGGCTATAGAGAGCTTATTTAACCGATCTCCATTCCGAAAAGATTTACTCGATTTTTCAAGCGCAATAGCCATACCAGCAATCATCATAAGTGCTGTATTTTTACCAGGGAACTCTCCCCACTGGTCAAGGTACACCTGATTGGTATTTTCGATTACCTGTGATTGCTGTAGAGGTAAAGGCCAATTAAATTCATGCTCAGCAACCCATTTTTCGACTTCACTACGAACAAGCACACAGTCTCGACGGTCTTGATCCATATTATCGTAGTGCGAAATATCCCTTGCGTTTAGCTTACCATTATCAATGGCGTCCCATAGTGATTCTTTATAAGATTCACATTCATTATTTTTCTCTCCTCCTAAGCTCAACCTAGGATTAGCACCAATAATTAAACAAGCAGCATCACTTAATAGAATATTATCGCGTGAAAGATAAGGAACAAGCCAGCTATCTAAATTTTTTTTCAACCCGATATTATATTCTAATAGATTATCGTGGAGGTTTAGGCCTAAAGTCTTTTCTATCTCCGAACGGTTAAAACCTAAAAAATCAAACGAATTCATAACATCACCTCAAAATGGAATATCATCATCAAAGTTAAGGTCTGCAGTGCTTTTTTCCTGCCCTGTCCTCGTCATAGATGGTGTCCACCCTTCGTACGGTGGGTTATCCATATTGGGACTCGCCATAACCCGATTTAACAGCTCATATGCACTTAAAAATGGGTCACTGGAGGAAGGTCTTCTAGTTATTCCACGAGCATCTTGTATTAGCAGGCTAGGAGCATATTCCTGCTCTTCATCTAGCCGGATAATTATCCAGTTCGCTATCTGATCCCTTGTCATATCGGGATATTTAGACTCGATTCGAATAATCAGTTCTCTAATGCTTATGAATTGCTGCTTTTTAGCTTTTAGCTCTATCGCTGGATTAAGCATACGCCACCTCACGCCCTCTGATTTTGGCGGCTATGCCAGCCCGCAGAGGTGTACGGGTTTTTGGGGATCAGCCTAGACATAGCCTATTCTTTATTCGTCTACAGAAGTCTACCCACATCTACTATCACTGTCTATTCATCCAGTCATAAGGATTGACCAAAACGCCCGTGAACCACGTTTTCACCATGCTCCAACACGTCCATATAGTCGGCATACCACTGAAGCATTTCACGGCGGCCATCCAGATACTGGGCGTGATTGTAGGTGCCGCGAATACTGTTCTTATCAACGTGTGCCAGCTGTGTTTCAATCCACGCGGTGTTGTAGCCTTGTTCGTGGAGAATGGTGCTCATTGTGTGGCGGAATCCGTGACCTGTCACTTTCCCTGCATATCCAATGCGCTTGAAAATCTGGTTAATGCTGGCCTCGCTCATGGTTTTACGCGGGTCATTACGTCCAGGGAACATATAGGAATAGCGCCCTGTCATTTCCCGAATACGCGCGATAATGGCTTGGGCCTGTGATGACAAAGGAACTAAATGCGGGCGGCGCATTTTCATTCGCTCTGCCGGGATTTCCCACACCGCATCATCAGCATCGATTTCCTGCCACATAGCCCCACGCAGTTCGCCAGTTCTTAAACCGGTAATGATTAGCAAACGCGCAGCCAATACCACCAGCTCACTACCTGAGTAGCGTGATAGCGCCTCAAAAAATGCGGGAAGCTCTTGCGCATTCAGGAAAGGGTAGTGGTTGGATTCATGCCCCTGCATGGCACTAGTGAGATCTGGAGCGGGATTATATTCAGCCCTGCCAGTAACGATGGCGTAACGAAAAACCTCACCGCAACGCTGCCGCACTTTTTTAGCTTTCTCCGTAGCCCCTCTACCCTCCATTCGACGAAGTACATTCAGCAGTTCAAGCGGCTTAATCTCTGCAATTGGCTTTTTGCCAATGTAGGGAAACACGTCTTTTTTGAATGCTTCCATAATGTCGGAGGCATATCCGGGAGACCACTTCTTTAACTTACTCGTATGCCACTCTGTAGCGATGTCATGGAATGTGTTGTTTACCTGAGCTTCGCGTGTGGCCTTTTCTTCCCGCTTTGCTTCGTTAGGATCGATACCCCCAGCGATACCCCTTTTTGCCTCATCACGTTTAGAACGCGCGTCGGCTAGGGTAACGTCTGGATACACACCTAAAGCGAGCAACTTCTCTTTCCCGGCCACCCGATACTTGAGTCTCCAGTATCGTGCGCCATTTGGGTTAACCAGAAGATAAAGCCCACCACCATCAGCAAGTTTATAGGGTTTATCCTTTGGCTTAGCGGTATCAACCTGGCGGGCGTTGAGCTTCATTGGGGGTATCTCCACAAGACCGAACAGAACATACCCCCGAATGTACCCCCAGAAGCATGTAGATTTTGGGGTATGTCAGTAGACGTGAAAATACTATCAGGAGCGACACAACGCAGAGTATAAGGGGTTTTAGTGAACTTTAGTAGACGTTGGGAGATGTTTGAATGGTGCCGATAATAGGAGTCGAACCTACGACCTTCGCATTACGAATGCGCTGCTCTACCAACTGAGCTATATCGGCTTTTTGGTCGCCCTGCGAATGCCTGACGATGTGTTACGGAGTGACAAACTAGTGAAATCATGCCGGCAAGTCAAGCATCTGGCGCTCGTCTGCCGATTTTATAATCGGACAGCCGAGCGCTTTTTTCGTGTTATAGCAGCCTGTTATAAATCTCCAACCCGCTATAACACAGACGATTAAGCGCGGACGAGATCGTCGCCGTAGCCAATCCACTTGTAGGTGGTGAGCGCTTCCAGTCCCATCGGGCCGCGCGCATGCAGTTTCTGCGTGCTGACGGCCACTTCTGCGCCCAGTCCGAACTGTCCGCCGTCGGTGAAACGGGTGCTGGCATTCACGTAAACGGCGGAAGAATCGACCTCACGGACAAACTGTTCCGCACGGCTCAGTGAACGCGTCAGAATCGCATCTGAGTGCTGCGTACCGTGTTCACGGATATGGGAGACGGCATCGTCGAGATCGTCCACCAGCGCGACATTCAGGTCCAGCGACAGCCATTCATCATCAAAGTCAGCGGCTTCGACTGCGATCACCTTCGCCGGTCCCTCGCTCAGCAACGGCAAGGAACGTGGGCAGGCATGCAGCGTGACGCCGCTTTTGTGCATCGCCGCGCTCAGCTGTGGCAGGAAATCCTGCGCAATACGCTGATTCACCAGCAGCGTTTCCAACGTGTTGCAGGTGCTGGGACGCTGGGTTTTCGCGTTCACGATGATGCGCAGTGCGGGTTCGAACTCCATCGACTCATCGACGTAAGTATGGCAAACGCCGATACCGCCGGTGATCACGGGGATGGTCGACTGTTCACGGCAGAGTTTGTGAAGACCGGCGCCGCCGCGGGGGATCAGCATGTCTACGTAGCGATCGAGTTTCAGCAGCTGGTTCACAAGTTCGCGGTCCGGCTTCTCAATCGCCTGGATCGCCGCAGCGGGTAAACCGCACTGCGTCAATGCCCGTTGGATTACGCTGACCGTCGCCACGTTGGTGCGATACGTTTCTTTCCCGCCGCGCAGAATAGCCGCGTTGCCGGTTTTCAGGCACAGACTCGCCACATCAACCGTCACATTGGGACGCGCTTCATAGATCACCCCAACCACGCCCAGCGGCACGCGCCGACGTTCCAGCTTGAGACCGTTGTCCAGAATACGTCCATCCATCACTTCGCCGACCGGATCGTTGAGGCTGCAAACCTGACGTACGTCGCTCGCGATCGCGGCCAGACGTGCTGGCGTCAGTTGAAGACGGTCCAGCATCGCTTCGCTCAGTCCCTCTTCGCGCGCGGCGGCAACGTCCTGTTCGTTAGCGGACAGAATAGAGGCGCTCTCCGCTTCCAGCAGATCGGCTATCGCGATAAGGGCCTGATTTTTCTGACTGGTGCTCAAGGCCGCCAGTTGATAAGAGGCCTGTTTTGCCGCTTTGCCCATTTGTTCAAGCACCGCGTACTCCTTAATTGATAATCATGTCGTCCCGATGGACCGCCACCGGACCGTATTCGTATCCGAGAATATCTTCGATCTCCTGCGAGTGATGGCCCGCAATCATGCGCAGTGCATCACTGTTGTAGCGAGTGACCGCATGGGCCAAATCCCGACCGGACAGGCTGCGTACGCGGATGACTTCGCCACGGGAGAAAATCCCTGTCACTTCCCGAATGCCTTTTGGCAGCAGAGAGCTGCCGCGTTCCTGGATGGCGGAGAGTGCGCCGTCATCCACAATGATCTCACCTGCCGGAGGCGCACCGAAAATCCAACGTTTCCGTTTTTCAAGCGGTTCGTCAACGGCATGGAAGTGAGTACCAACCGACACATTGTTCATGACATCGCCAATCACGCCCGGTCGGCAACCTTCCGCGATGATGACGTCGATCCCCGCGCGGCAGGCCACTTCGGCCGCCTGAATTTTGGTCGACATACCGCCTGTGCCCAGACCGGATACGCTGCCGCCCGCGACGTGACGCAGCTCATCGGTGATGGTCTGAACGTCACTAATCAGCTTCGCATCCGGGTTGTCACGCGGATCGGCAGTAAAGAGGCCCTTTTGATCGGTGAGCAGTAACAGTTTGTCGGCGTCCGCCATAATGGCGACCAGCGCCGATAGGTTGTCGTTATCGCCGACCTTGATTTCCAATGTCGCGACCGCGTCGTTCTCATTAACAACCGGAACAACGCGATTATCCAGCAATGCACGCATCGTGTCGCGCGCATTCAGGAAGCGTTCTCGATCTTCCATATCCGCACGGGTCAGCAACATCTGGCCGATGTGGATACCATAAATCGAGAACAGCTGTTCCCACAGCTGGATTAGACGGCTTTGCCCGACGGCGGCTAATAGCTGCTTGGTCGCGACATTCACGGGGAGATCGGGATAGCCGAGGTGCTCCCGGCCTGCGGCGATAGCGCCAGAGGTAACAATAACAATGCGATGCCCTGCGGCATGCAACTGCGCGCACTGACGCACAAGTTCTACGATATGGGCCCGGTTGAGGCGAGAAGACCCGCCTGTCAGCACGCTGGTGCCCAGTTTTACAACCATCGTTTGGCTGCCACTCATAATTTTTCTGCCATTGCGTTGTATAAAAAAAGATGATGGTGAAGAAAACGTTGTAACAGGAGAGACGCGTTATGCCAACAGGCACAACGCGAAAAAAACCGACACAGGCCTATGACCTGAAGGGGCGTTACGGTCTTTCCGTTAAGGAATAAGGGGGGTCGAGCTGCTGCACCAAGACTTCCAGTCGTTTGTGGAAACTTTCCCGCGTGGTGTGTACTTTTTCGGTGATTGCTTTGTCTTTGAATTTGATTTCAGACCAGTTACCGGCTTCATCAAACAAGCCATAACGATACGAGTAAGTCATACTTTGTCCCTGCGCATCCAAATCCAACCACCAGCCCCAAAATTCGCGCTTTTCCGGTTCCGCTTTGACATCGACGCACATCGCCAGACAGTCAAAGAAGAAGTAGAAATCATGGCACTGGCCTTCCCGCAAATAAGGACCCAAAGAGGTGAAATTTTTAATCAAACGGTGTCGCGTATGTCCACACGGTAATGTCATTCGGCATTCTCCCAGTTTTAACATTAAGTTATTAGCAGAGATGCCGCATTTTTCAACTTAATCGCGGGAGAAATAAGGCTTGACGACAGGCGTTTTTGTCGACGCCTACCGCCAGAGGGGACAGATTATGGCGCGGTAATGACGATGGAAACGCGGCGGTTTTCGGCTCTACCCTGCGCCGTCGCATTGCTCGCAATAGGGTAATCCTTACCTAAACCACGCGTCTGGATATGGCTACGCGGGATATTGGCGCTGGCGGCATACACATCCGCGACGACTTCCGCTCGGCGCAAGGAGAGCGCCTCGTTATAACGGTCATCACCGGTATTATCCGTATGACCATCCATGCGGGCATGACTCAGTCCTACGGCGGACAACGTGTTGGCGACTCTTTTGATTGCCGCCCGACTTTGAGGAGTCAGCCCGGATTGATCGAGCCCGAACAAGACCTTTTCCGAGAGTCCCAGCGTCCACCCCTCTTCGCTCGCCTTAAATCCGGACGATTGCAATGCGGCAACCTGCGCAGGCGTGAACGGACCTTTGTGAGACTGGCAGGCCACCAAACCCAGCGCCATGACAGCAATGAGTACAAACTGCAGACTGAATTTCATACAACCACTACCTCGTTAACGCATGTCGCCTGTATTTTTGTTTTTCCAGGTACATGTTTTTGTCAGCCTGCTCCAGGAGGTCCTCTATAGTGGAGTACTGATCGGCAATCGCTACGCCAATGCTTAGCGACATCACAACTTCCGCGCCATTTTGAAGTTCGATCGGCTGGCTTACACGGCGCCGGATCTTGTTCACGATGGGCATGACGTCATCCATATCCTGGACGTCAGACAGGATCAAAGCGAACTCATCGCCGCCCAATCGCGCCGGAAGGTCTTTTTTCCCTGCGCAATATTTCAATCGCTTAGCAATGGTTATCAACACCTTGTCGCCAGCCGCGTGGCCATAGGTATCATTGATGTATTTGAACTGGTTGCCATCCATAAACAGTACAGCCGTATGGCTGTGGCTCTCTTCATCTTCCAGCACGTTTTCCAGCGCGCTGCAAAAAGCCGTGCGGTTAGCCAACCCCGTCAATGCATCGTGCAGAGAGCGTTTCAGCAAGGAATCGTTCTCTTTCAGGATCTGCTCCTGCCAGCTTTCAATTTCTTCCAGCAGGCTGTTGAAATCCTGACTAAAGATGTCCAGTTCGACAATTTTTTCCGACGGTACTCGCCGGGCGAAGTTACGGTTTTCGCGAATGTCGTGCACCACCTCAGCTATATTTTGCAGCGCCATAATCAGGCCATGGTGCAGGTGACGGGTGATGATAACGGACAATATCGAGGCGAAAACCAGGCACAGCGTGAGCACCAGCAAGGAGAAGTAGACGAAGCTTTTTACCGGGGCGTCGCTGCCCGAAATCTCAATATGACCGACGAGATTGCCCCGATGATAGATAGGTTGCAGCACCGAGCTGGGAAACAGCCACTTAGCGATCACCCGGCTCATGGGGTCAGCGTGCTCACTGCCCGCGGCCTGCCAGAACGTGATTTTTCGGCCGTTCGCATCCGTGACGATAGCCTGACTGAACTGGCCTTGCTGACCGAGGGTGCTCAGCGTTTCACGGGCCGCCACGCCGTCGCGGAACACGACAGCGGCCTCGATGCTCTGACTCAGGGTACTGGCGAGCAACTGCAGATTCTTCTCAGAATACTGTTTGAATGAAATCAACGACGCCGTGGTGATCAACATCCATGACACCGTCATTGTGATGACGATACTTAAGGTACTGATACGAGCCAGGGCATTTCTGAACGTGATTCTGCCGGTGACTGTACTGGACGTAGAGGCTGGCTTATCCATGTTTAGCATTCCGCGGACGACCAAGCATTAACACTTCGGGACTGACTTTCACCCCGGTACGAAACAACGAGTCCAAATTTACAGAGAAACTGACCTTTTTATCCGCGAAGATAAGACAAAATGCGCTGCCATCGACACATTCGGGGTTTTGTTCCGAAATGGTCAGTAATGGATGCGCCGGGTCCAGGCTTGAAATTCCGACCTGCTCTTGAATGGATTCCCTGCCGAAGTATACCGCATCGCAGTGCGAGGACGAAAAATCATCGACATCATCTATTAATATTGTATTGAACGTGGGGATATCTTGTTCATTACGAGTATCGGTGAGCACGGCAGCAAAATGCGCTGAAGAGAATACGCAAAGCGTAGGAACCGTTTGGGTGGTTGGCCACCGGGTGTAGCTGACAATGCCGGAGACAGTTCGGCGGAGGTCGGCAGCCGAAACTTGACTCATCTCTGTTTTAAGATTGGACGCCTCGGCCCTGGCTAACATAAGGGGTAACATCAAAAATATCAGAACAAGTAAGATCCACCTTCTCTCCATAATAACGTTATCCAGCTGCTTATCATCCAATTGGGAAGGAATGTTTTTTTGCACGCGCTGTAAAGCCGCACGCGCGGCGGCTTACCTTCGTCGCTATTTCGTTTTTTAAATAGCATAGCTAACGGATACGTTATCACCATCCCACCCAAGGTAATGGGACGATAAAAGGGACGATTATGCGGCAGATAAAGACATCACTACTGAAGCTGATGCCGTAACCAATGGCTGATTTGCTGTAAACAGAGGTGGAAACTTTCGTAGACCGGTGAGGTATTCACCGCCATCAGCTTCCCCTGAGACGATGAGTTAACAATGAGTTCGGACTCCTCCTTCGGACTGAGCACGTCATCCTTCCAGTAGGCGGAGAGCATCGGCGTTGGACAGCGGCGCCCCAGCAACCCCTGTGTTTTCAGAGAGTAGCGTCCCATTTCAGCCTTTAAGGCGGCGTCGGTGGACGACGGCATACCGAGTCGGCTGGCGAGAATATCCATGTACATATCCGGCACGTCCTGCTGACGCACGGCGTCGGCCAGCAGCGAGTGCACCACGGGGCCCAGACAGGCGACGCCCTTCAGCCGCGGCGATTCCAGATACGCAAGCCGAACGGCGATATTGGCGCCGAAGCGAAACCCAAAAGCCCCGACACGGGTATGATCCACCCACGGCACGTCCGGCAAGGCTTTCAACACCTGCTGATGCAGAAAACTAGAGTCCTGATCCAACTTCCAGCGCGACGAGAAACCGACCGACGGCATATCGATGGTCAACATCGCCATGCCCGCCGGCGCCAGATAGTCATGGAATAAGCGGTGATAGTCGCTTTGCAACAGGTCCAGGCTGCCGCACACCAATACGGTGGGAAACGGCGCGCTGCCTTGGGAAGGCAGATGCAGAAAACCGGTCAGCGTTCCGCCGCCTTCGATTGGAATAGACAGCGTTTTCAGCTCGTAGCTCAGGAGAGTGGCGGCCTCTTCATAGGCGCGATTCGCCATCGTCTGCGCCTGCTCGGCAAGCTCATCGCCTTTCAGGTGCGGATAGGCGGCGATGCTGTAGAGCATGGCGGCTTTAAGCCAGCACTGCCCTTTTGTTTCGTCATCCTGCTCGCTTTCGCTCTCCGCCGCCTGCTGCTGCCAGCGCATCCCCTGCACAACCCATTCATAAATCCAGTTTCCGCCGCGATAACCGATGACCGTATCCAGCAAGGCATCGTCGCTGCGCTGGGCCGTACTGGCGGCGATACGTGACAAGACCTCTTCAATTTCCAGCGGGGCGACGCCGCGCCAAATCCACATCAGGCGGTTAATCATCCGATACCAGGCATTGTTGTTGCTGCCTTCCAGGGCGGAGTGCATCCCGCTGGTGGAGTGGTGGGCGCGCGGGATTAAGGTAGAGGTTTCCGGATGTTTGAAGGATGGTTTAAACAGCTTTTCGGACAGGTTGGCCTGAACCACAGCAGCCTCCATAAAGGTCAAGCAGCAGAGAGAGAGCGTTTCGCTAAAGTGTACTCAACACCACGAGGAAAAGCAGTACGGGAGAGGGAAAAGAATCAGAAATGACAACGCCCGGCAGAACCGGGCGTTATAGGCGACAAATCAGGGAGCGATTAGCGGTCAGACAACGGCGGTACGAACACCACGCCCATGTCCCAAGGCTGCTCAATCCAGGTATCCTGCGGGATATCGACCTGATAATCGTCCACAAGCGGTTTCCCAGCCGGCTTCGCAAAAATGGTGATGAAGTGCGCTTTCGGATACATATCGCGAATCGCTTTGGCGGTGCCGCCAGTATCGACCAGATCGTCCACCACGATGAAGCCCTCGCCATCGCCTTCGGCGCGTTTCAGCACCTTCAGCTCGCGCTGATTGTCATGGTCGTAGCTGGAGATGCATACGGTGTCCACATGACGGATGCCCAGTTCACGGGCCAGCAGAGAACCCGGGACCAGACCGCCACGGCTGACGGCGATGATGCCTTTCCATTGGTCCGCCGGCAGTAAACGCTCGGCCAGTTTGCGGGCATGAATCTGCAACATATCCCAGGTTACGACGTATTTTTCACTCATATAATATATCCCGGCCAACGGTGGAGTCGGCTTTATCATAGTCGGAGGGGGAAAAAGGTTGCGCGAGATTATAGATAGGCAACCCCATAAAAACCAGCCTTAATCCGATTGAGTTTTGTTTATGGCGACAAAATCCCCGCCATCATCGTCTGTTATCCCGCGGCTATCGCCTGCCTCAGCCCGTTCAACGCGACCCGGATTGACAGACTCTCCCCAGCGGCGGGAAAGTGATACTCTGTTTCATGATGCCCGATCGCCATGCTCAAAGGCGATTGTTTTTTAACCTGTAGCGCCTCACGCGCCAGACGCGGACTTAGGCTGCTGAAAAGGAGACGTGAATAGTGTCTGAATTGTCTCAGCTTTCCCCACAGCCCCTGTGGGATATTTTTGCCACGATCTGTTCCATTCCGCATCCCTCCTATCATGAAGAGGCGCTGGCGGCGCACATCTTGTCATGGGCGCAGGCGCGCGGCCTGCATTCCGAGCGCGATAGCGTCGGCAACATTCTGCTGCGCAAACCCGCGACGCCGGGTATGGAAAATCGTAAACCGGTCGTACTGCAAGCGCATCTGGATATGGTGCCGCAGAAAAACAACGATACGGCGCACGATTTCACGAAAGATCCGATTCAACCCTATATTGACGGCGAATGGGTGAAAGCGCGCGGCACCACGCTGGGCGCGGACAACGGTATCGGCATGGCATCCACGCTAGCCGTTCTGTCCGACGACAGCGTTGAACACGGCCCGTTGGAAGTGCTGCTCACCATGACGGAAGAGTCTGGTATGGACGGCGCTTTCGGCCTGCAACCGAACTGGCTACAGGGTGAGATCCTGATCAACACCGACTCGGAAGAGGAAGGCGAGGTCTACATGGGCTGCGCGGGCGGCATCGATTTCCTGACGCGCCTGCCGCTGCAACGGGAAGCAGTTCCTGCGGGCTATCAGGTGCTAAAGCTGGTCATTAAAGGACTGAAAGGCGGACACTCCGGCTGTGATATTCACCTGGGACTGGGCAACGCCAATAAACTGCTGGGCCGTTTTCTGGCGGAACAGGCGGGAACGCTGGACCTGCGAATCCTCGATCTGAACGGCGGAACGCTGCGCAATGCCATCCCTCGCGAAAGCGCGGTCACGCTGGCCGTCGCTGAAGATAAGGTCGCCGCGCTGAAAGCCGCGGCGCAGGACTATGTGGCCGTACTGAAACATGAGCTGGCCGCGGTGGAAAAAAACATCGCCGTCCTGGTCGAATCCACGTCGAATGACGCGGCGGCGCTGACCGCCGATAGCCGCGATCGGCTGGTGGCCTTACTCAACGCGATCCCCAACGGCGTGATCCGCATGAGCGACGAAGTGAAAGGCGTGGTGGAAACCTCACTGAACGTCGGCGTGATCACCATGACGGAAACCCAGGCAGAAGTGCACTGCCTGATCCGTTCGCTGATCGACAGCGGCAAGGATTATGTGGTGAGCGTGCTGACGTCGCTGGGGCAGTTGGCTGGTGCGGAAACTCGCCCCAAAGGCGGCTACCCAGGCTGGCAGCCGGATGCGCATTCGCCGGTCATGCAGTTGGTGCGGGAAACGTATCAGCAGCTGTTCAACAAAATGCCGAGCGTGCAGGTGATCCACGCCGGTCTGGAATGCGGCCTGTTCAAGAAGCCGTATCCGGAGATGGATATGGTTTCCATCGGTCCGACCATCACCGGACCGCACTCGCCGGATGAACAGGTGAATATCGCCAGCGTTGGCCTGTATTGGAAACTGCTGACCGCGGTCCTGAAAGCCATCCCTGAGAAAAGCTAAGGCGTCCGTCGCCTGACCCCTCCCGCATCCGGCTGGTCACAACGCCGGATGCGGAGCCAAATCCTTCGCCATTAATGTTCCCAGTTGAACACCAACTGCCGCTCCAACTGCGGGTCTAATAGCGTCACGTGTAACCCCACCAGCCGAACGCCGCGCGCTTCGCGCCGCTGCTCCCAGGTCTGCTTCGCCAACTGAATGAGATCCTCTTTATTCAGCACCGGCCAGACATGCTCCTGCGTGGTTTGCCGAAAATCATCAAACTTCAGCTTCACTCCCTGACGCGCGATATGCAGATCCGGCTTCACCCGGCGCAGACGCACTTCCAGCTCGTCATACAGCGTATCGATCAGCGCTTCGCATTGAGACCAGTCGTGAATATCTTGCGCCAGCGTTTTCTCGACGCCGACGGATTTACGCAGCCGGTCAGGCGACACCTGACGCTCATCAATGCCGTGACAGCGCTCCCATAGCACCCGCCCGAACTTGCCGAACGACTTCAAGAGCGCAGACAAATCGTAGCGCCGCACGTCGGCGCAGGTCTGCAATCCTCGTTCAGCCAATCGACTGGCCGTCACTTTGCCGACGCCGGGGATCTTCGCCAGCGGCAGCGCCAGAATGAACTCATCCACCTGAGCCGGCGTAATGACGTACTGGCCGTTGGGTTTGTTCTGTTCAGAGGCCACCTTCGCCAGAAATTTGATAGGGGCAACGCCCGCGGAGGCGGTCAGATGTAGCTCATCAAAAATAGCCTGACGAATCTCCTGCGCCATGAGCGTCGCGGAACCGTTGCAATGAGGGCTCTCGGTGACGTCGAGATAGGCTTCGTCGAGGGATAACGGCTCAATCAGTTCGGTATAGCGGGCAAAGATCTGTCGAATCTGGAGGGAGGCGGCTTTATAGACTTCCATACGCCCCGGCAGCAGGGTCAGATGTGGACACAGTCGCAAAGCGGTCGCGGTCGCCATCGCGCTGTGAACGCCGTAACGACGAGCCGGATAATTGGCGGTGCTAATCACCCCGCGCCGCAGCGCGCTGCCGCCGATAGCCAGAGGAATATCGCGCAGGCGCGGGTTGTCCCGCATTTCAATTGCGGCGTAAAAGCAATCCATATCGACATGAATGATCTTGCGCATATCCCCTCCGGTATCTGTATAAAAATACAGTACCCACACAGGGTGATGCAAGCTGGCCGACCATCGCCACAACGCCGCGCCAGTGATACACGGCAAGTCAAATGCCCTTAGCGCGTGCTCATCCGCCCTATTTTCCCAAAACAGAGGCAAAATAAAAAAACCGCCCGCCCCCGGCCCGTCACAGCGATAGCCGCGACTCGCCGAACGCCGCGAGCGGCATGACAGCCAACAAGTTTCCTAATAATATCTTTGTGTTAGCACGTCTTCGCGATGACCTCACCACGCCGAGTCAACATCGTCCTAAACGCTCCTTCTCGCACGCATGACGCTCACACTCTGCCCGGCGTGTCAGAACCGTCGTTTCCCGACATCATTTCCAACTTGAATAAAATAAAAGCAGTGCTAATGTGACAGCGCTACACCGCCATAGGCACCGGAATACGGGACGACACCACAAAAATACCGTATGTGACACAGCTTCAGTTATCAGGATCCATCAATGCAAAAAATCGCACTGTCATTTGCGACGCTGTTTTTTTTGCCTTCCGTTTTCGTTACCAGCTATGCCAGCGAAGTCATTCCGGTAACGACCTCATTTAAGCAGCAAGCGTTAGGCTCGCCGGTCTATATTCAGATATTCAAAGAAGAGCGGTTATTGGAGCTGTATGCCAAAGTCGGCACCGATTATCGTCTGGTGCAAAGCTATCCCATCTGCAAATACTCGGGCGGACTCGGTCCCAAACGGGTGGAAGGCGATATGAAGAGTCCGGAAGGATTTTATCAGGTCGATTTGCATCAGCTTAAACCGGATAGCCACTTTCACCGCGCCATCAACGTCGGTTTCCCCAACGAATATGACCTCTCTCAGGGCTATTCCGGACGCTATCTGATGATCCACGGCGAATGCGTGTCGGTCGGCTGTTATGCCATGACCAATCAGTACATCGATGAGATCTACACCTACGTCGAAAGGGCGCTATTGAACGGGCAGGCAAAGGTTGAACTGGCGATCTACCCCTTCCGCATGACGGACAAAAACCTGCAGCGGCATCGCAACTCGACTTACGCCAATTTCTGGCAGCAATTGCAGCCGGGTTACGCTTACTTTAACCAACATCACCAGCCGCCGGCCGTCGCCGTGTTCAACGGCCAGTATATGGTGAACCAGGCGACCCCGAACAAGAACCCGTTTTCAAACTACGCGCTCACCAAAGTGGAATAACACGAACTCGCCTGGCTCAATCTGATGCCAGGTTTCATTCCCTGTCAGCGGCTGCGTCGCCAGCACGGTCACCACGTCATCCGGCGTGGTCTGCTGCTGAAAATCGATTTCCACATCATCATCCAGCAACGTCGCCTTGCCGAAAGGCGCGCGACGCGTAATCCAGCACAGCCGCGTGGAGCAATAGCCCATCACGAAATGCCCGTCGGACAACAGCATATTGAACACCCCTTTTTTGCTCAGCGTTTCCGCCAGCGAAGCGATGTAGCGAAACACCGAGGACCAGTGCGATGGCGTGCGGGGATAACGTAATGAGAGATGATGAAGCAACCAGCAGAATGCGTATTCGCTGTCCGTTTGGCCTACCGGGCGGTAGGTGCCGGTTTTCAGGCTGCGATAGCCTTTCAGTTGGCCGTTATGGGCGAACGTCCAGTTTCTCCCCCACAGCTCGCGGGTGAACGGATGGGTATTCTCCAGCGCCACGGCACCGCGGTTAGCCTGACGGATATGCGACACCACCGCGCAGGATTTGATGGGATACTTCTGCACCAGCTGCGCGATAGGGGACGTGGCGCTGGGCAGGGGATCTTTGAACGTCCGGCAACCGTTCCCCTCGTAAAAAGTAATGCCCCAGCCGTCACGATGCGGCCCGGTACGACCACCGCGTTGCATCAGCCCGGAAAAACTAAAACAGATATCAGTTGGGACATTGGCGCTCATCCCAAGCAGTTCACACATGGTTGGTTCCTTACCTTTGTGACCCGCCATTAGAACGTGAGAGCCGCTGGCGGTGATTAGGCTGCGTCTCAAGGCGCGAGCCGTGCGGTGTGGATGGCCCAATCGACGACGAGCGACGCCGCCCGGTTCCTTCGGGGCCAACGTCTGAAGACCGTCTTCTGCCGAGCGCCGGTCCGCGCCTTGATGAAGCGATCTGACGGCAACGACCGCACCCGCACGCAGCGGGATGCGGCCTAATGCACGATTAGTTCTCCGCCATTTCCTTTTCGATCAGCTGGATCAGGATATGGATCGCTTTGATATGGATTTCCTGAATCCGGTCGGCGTAGCCAAAATGCGGCACGCGGATTTCAACGTCAGCCGAACCCGCCATTTTGCCGCCGTCTTTACCGGTCAGCGTAATGACTTTCATACGCTTGGCGCGCGCGGCCGCAATGGCCCGGATGATGTTGCCGGAGTTACCCGAGGTAGAAATCCCAAGCAGCACATCCCCTTCTCGTCCCAGCGATTCGATGTAGCGCGAGAACACGAAGTCGTAGCCAAAATCATTGCCGACGCAGGAAATATGACTCGGATCGGAAATGGCAATCGCCGGCAGTCCCGCACGGTTTTCACGGTAACGGCCGGTCAGCTCTTCGGCGAAATGCATGGCATCACAATGAGAACCGCCGTTCCCACAGGAGATAACCTTTCCGCCCGCTTTGAAGGCGTCCGCCAGCAGTACCGCTGCGGCTTGAATCGACTGAATATTGGCATCGTCGCTTAAAAAGGTATTCAGCGTATCCGCCGCTTCGGTTAGCTCTTTACGGATTAAGTCCTGATACATGGAACCCTCTCATTAGGTGATATCACGATGGTCTGCCGTGCAGTGTAACGGATCGCCCAAACCCGGAGAAGCGCACAATTGACGATTGTCATGATTCGCGGCAGCGGTCACGCCGGAGCGGTTAATTTGCGCGCAATGGGGCGCTCCCGCTCATACAGAAGGACGCCACAAGGCTCCACCGGTATCAAAACATACCGACGAAACGGCGCCAGGCGGCATGCAAACGCAACATCAGAATTCGATGCTTAACGCAGATGCTTTTTCAGCAGCCTGCCAGCCTGGTCCAACGCGGCCTGAGCTTCCGGCACCTTCACCAAGGCGTTGTGAAAACCAAAGTCGTGGATCATACCGTTGTAACGCACCTGCACGACGTCGACGCCTGCCGCATTCAGATGGCGAGCATAGGCTTCTCCTTCGTCTCGCAGCACATCGTTTTCTGCGGTCTGGATCAGAGCTGGCGGTAACCCTTTCAACTGCGCTTCGCTCGCCCTCAGCGGCGATGCGTAAATCTCGGCGCGCTCGGCGTCGCGGGTCGTATAGTGGTCCCAGAACCAGGTCATCATGGCGCGCGTCAGAAAGCGGCCCTCAGCAAAACGTTGGTAAGATTCCGTGTCGAATCTGGCATCCGTGACCGGGCAGAAAAGCACCTGATAGCGAAGCGTCGGCGAGCCCTTTTCTTTCGCCATCAGGCAGACCACCGTCGCCATGTTACCGCCAGCGCTGTTGCCAACGACGGCCAGACGCTGTCCATCGACGTTGATTTCCGCGCCGTGCTCAGACACCCACAGGGTCGCGGCATAAGCCTGATGGATCGCCACGGGATAATGCGCTTCCGGGCTGAGGGTGTAGTCCACGAAGACGGCCGCAGCGCCGGAAGAACGCACCAGATCTCTGACCATGCGTTGGTGGGCCGGGAAATCACCCAGCACCCAGCCGCCGCCATGAAAAAACATAAATGCGGGCGGCATGTCCCCGGCGTTGTCAGGCCGTACGATGGTCAATGCCAGCGGGTGTCCGTCCACATTAATCGTTTTATGCGAGATGACGACGCCGGACATATCCACGTCGACGCTCGCCTGCAGTTCGGCCAGCATCTTTCGCGCCTCTGCCGGAGAAAGCTGTTCAATCGGTTGGCTGCCCCCGCGGTTCAGCGCAGTCAACAAAGCCTGCGTTTCACGTTCAATATACGGGTCCGCGCTGGCCGCGTGAGCGCTACCCGCCGACAGTAGCAGACTGCCGTCATGTTGATGACAAGCACGTTTTTTCATCTTCTCCCCTCTATCAGCGCGTTGATGCCGAAAGCCAAGCGTTCATGATGGTTAATGCCACCCTGCTCATGAAAATGATAGGTGAAAATAGCCACAATCCACCGACTTTAACCTTTGGTGTTTTATGAAAAGATGAACAACGCCCACGGAGCATCAACGTCGCAAAGCCCTCATTCAAAACAGTGACACATTCGGGCGGTTCATCACGACAGCACTTGCCTGAAAGAACCCTTGATTTAGCAATATGTGGGGAAGGAACGAGGAGGAACAACGAGGAGTAAAATTGCGCGCAGCGTTAAAGCGCTGGCGCGCCGCCATAACAAATGAACGCGATATCCGGTGCTTCGACCACCGCCACGGATTCTCTTTTCCTGTCGTGACGGCGGCCATACGGTGTTGATCAGACGTCGAACTGACGGATCCGCGTCAAAAGCGCGCCGATGTCGCCGATCGTCTGCGCGTCGACGATCAGCGCCCGGCCCAGCGCCAGCGCATGCTGTTTGGCGGTCAATCGCGCCTGAGTGTCCGCAATACTGTCCAGATCCGCCACATGAGCCAAACCGATAGTGCGACGAATCAATTCGGTGCCACAGTAGCCAATAGCGTCTTGCCACACCTGACGTAAAAACAGTTCGGCATAGCCCTCAGCCGCCAGCGCCGGTTCACGCCCTTGATCAGCGCACAGCGCCGCGAAACGTTCAGCAAACGTCCGCCACAGCGCGGCACACTCGTCGAGACGCTGAGATCGAGCCACCTTTGCGGCTTCATCACCCAACAGCCCGGCCGCGCCGCAGTAATTCAACAGCAGGTTCCCCAACGCAGACCCCACGTCAAAACCGATAGGGCCGTAGAAACCGAACTCGGCGTCAATCACCTTGAGCTTGTCTTCCGCGACGAAAATCGATCCGCTATGCACATCGCCGTGCAACAGCGCTTCCGCTTTGGCGAGAAAGCCATGTTTCAAGGCCGCCACCGCGCGTTTCACCTCGCGATCTTCCCGCAGCGCCAGTACGTTCGGCAGGAGTTCTGGCTCGAACTGATTGCGCTCATGGTCGATATACGGATCGGTAAAGAACAGGTCTTCCGTAATCTGGCACAGCTCCGGGTTGGTGAAACGACTGACCGCCGCTTTCTTCTCGTGCGGCGGCTGATAGAAATCCGAGGTATGGAACAGCGTCTGCGCCAAATATTCGCCCAATTGCGCGGCCGCTTGCGGGTAATGACGCCCGGCGACCAGCTCGTTACGCCAGATGCGGTGATCGGACAGATCTTCCTGCACCATCACCGCCAGTTCAGGATCGTAATGCAGCACCGAGACGGTATGCTGCGGGCAAAACTGCGCATGTGTCAGCAAGGTTTCCGCTTCGATGCGCGATCGATCCAGCGTCAGCGGCCACGACTCGCCGACGCAGCGTACATAGGGCAATGCCTGTTTGACGATCACACGGCTGACGCCCTGCGTATCGCGAATTTTAAAGACCAGATTCAGGTTGCCGTCGCCAATTTCCTCGGCGGCGACCAACGTGTGCGCCTCTGCCACGCCGCCGTATTGGCGGGCGTATGCTACGGCATCGTCTGCATGAAAAGTACGGTATTGTGACATTGCGAATCCCCTGGTAGGTGGTATCTGTGCCATTTTCTTGTTGTTTTAGACATAAAAGCGTTTGGACGTCTATACATCCGCAAAGCATACTGGCAGAATTAAAAAATTGATGCAATAGCGCAACACGGATTTAACTCCAAATGCAAAACATTAACACTACAAGTTTAAAGGTTATTGATAACCAGCTCTGGATCCTCGATCAGCAAGCGCTGCCGCAGGAGAAGGTTTGGCATCCCTGCCCAGACGTCAATGCGCTGGTGGAACACATCAAAGCGTTGCGCGTACGCGGCGCGCCCGTGATCGGGCTATCGGCCAGTCTGCTGCTGGCTTTGCTGGCGGAACACGGTCTCTCTCGTCCTGCGCTGGCGACCGCGCTGGAGACGCTGCGCGCGGCCCGCCCGACCGCCGTGAACCTGATGAACAACCTCGATCGCATGAAGCAGGCGCTGGCGGCGCCGGAGTGGATCCCGGCGCTGGGACAGGAAGCCCTGCGGCTGATTGAGGAAGATCGCGCCCTGTGCGATCGCATCGCGGATTACGGCGCAGCGCTGGTCACCCCCGGCAGTCGGCTGCTGACGCACTGCAACACCGGCGGACTGGCGACGGCGGGCGTCGGCACGGCGATCGGCGTACTGCTGCGCGCGCATCAGCAAGGCAAGATAGAAAATGTCTGGGTGGATGAAACCCGGCCATTGCTGCAAGGCGGACGCCTGACCGCCTGGGAGCTGGGGGAATTGGGCATTCCCTATCATCTGATCTGCGACGCCATGGCGGCATCGCTGATGGCGCAGGGTCAGGTTGATGCCGTGTGGGTGGGTGCGGACCGCATCGCCGCCAACGGCGACGTCGCCAACAAAATCGGCACCTACAGCCTGGCGGTACTGGCGCGGTATCACTGTATTCCGTTCTACGTCGCCGCGCCTCATACGACGCACGATCCGCACTGCCCGGATGGACACGCGATCCCCATCGAACAGCGCGCGGCCGCCGAAGTCACCGGCGTATCAGGAAGCTTTGGCCATACCCAGTGGGCCCCGCAGGACGCGCGAGTGTATAACCCGGCGTTTGACGTCACCCCGGCCGCCTTGATTAGCGGTTGGGTGCTGGACAGCGGTGTAATTACGCCAGAGCAGGCGCGCGCCGGTATTTTTCAGCAGACGCTGTCGCGTTAATACCGTAGGAAACGTCTCCCCGCCGCTCGGGTGGGGAGACGCTTAACGACAGGAAATCAGGCCAGCTTCGGATACGCCGTGGCGATGTCGTCGCCGGTGAAGTGGGCGATCCATCCTTCCGGATTGTCGAACAGACGAATGGCCGTAAAGTTCGGGGACGACCCCATATCGAACCAGTGCGGCGTTCCCGCCGGGACGGACAACAGATCGTTCTTCTCACACAAGATCTGGAAGATCTGCCCTTCGACATGCAGGCAGAACAGCCCCGCGCCCTCCACAAAGAAACGCACTTCATCTTCCCCGTGCGTATGCTCAGACAGAAACTTGCCGCGCAGCGCTTCCTTCTGAGGATGGTCGGCGCGCATGCTGATCACATCCCAGCTCTGATAGCCTTTTTCCGCCACCAGTTTGTTGATTTCATGCTGATAGGCCGCCAGCACCTCTTCCGCGTCAGGCTCTGCGCTCAATGCGCGATCCGCCTGCCAGCGTTCGAAACGGACGCCGATAGCCGTCAAACGCTGACGGATCGCCTCGGCGTCCTGGCTCTGCCACACCGGTTGTGATGCGTCTTGGTCGCTGAAAATAGTGAGTGCGCTCATGAGGAAATCTCCTGTACGTCGATATGATCGAAGCGGCTCACCTGCGGGTGATCGCTCTGGGGGTCTGCCTCGCCGCGCAGCAGCTGACAGGTATGCCAACCGGCGCTTCGCGCCGCGTCCAGCTCCTGATGAATATCGGAAAGGAACAGAATTTCAGCCGCCGGGAGCGCAATGGCTTCGGCGATATTCCGATAGGATGCGACTTCACGTTTGGCGCCAACGCGCGTATCAAAATAGCCGCTGAACAGCGGTCGTAAGTCACCGACGTCGCTGTGGCCGAACAGCAATTGCTGCGCCTCGACCGAGCCGGAAGAGTAAACGTACAGCTTGATGCCCTGCTCAAGCCACGCATGCAGTTGCGGCGTCACGTCGGCGTAGACGTGGCCATGGAAGTCGCCCTGCCGATAGCCTGTACGCCAGATAATGCCCTGCAACGTTTTCAGCGCCGTCGACTTGCGATCCTGATCCATAAACTGCGCCAGTGCGTCCACCAGCTCCGTTTCGCTGGCTTCCGGACGCGCAAGCTCGATCCGCAGCGCCGCCAGCGCATCGGCGACTTCCCGCTGCTCGCCGGCCTGAGCCACGATGTCCGCCAAACGCGCGCGCGCGTAGGGAAACAGAACGTCGTGTACGAAGCGAATGTCGCTGGTGGTGCCTTCAATGTCGGTGACGATGGCCTTAATCATTGCGCCTCCAGCAAACGTCGTTGCAGTTCGCACTGGAACAGAAACTCCAGCCCCTCGAGATGACGTCGCGCTTCCTGCACGCTCTGTCCCCAACAGTAGAGGCCGTGGCCCCGCACCAGAAAACCGTAACGCAGCGGCGTGGACGCATGGCGAGCCGCCACGCGCTCGGCCAGCGCCGGAATGTCCTGATCGTTATCGAAAATAGGGATGTTCACTTGGTCGAGATGCGAGCGCTGGCCAGCCAGCGACTTCTGCATCTCGTAGCCTTCCAGAATCAAGGCATCGCTTTTCTCTACACGGGACAACACCGTGGCGTTGACCGAGTGCGTATGCAGCACGGCGCCGATGTGCGCGTCGAGACGATACAGCAAGGTGTGCAAACCGGTTTCCGCGGACGGCGTACGGCCGCTAGGCACATGGTTGGTAGCAATATCGACCTGTAGAAAGTCATCCGGCTTTAGATTGCCCTTGTCTTTGCCCGATGCCGTGATCAGGCTGCGCGCCTCATCGAGACGGACGGACATGTTGCCGCCGGTGGCGGGACACAAGCCTCTTTCCCCGATCCAGTGGCAGGCCGCCAGCAGGTCGGTCAAAAATACGTTATCGCTCATGGTCTATTCCCAGTGCAGGTGAATCCCCAAACGTTCCGACGCAACCGTCGGCGTTCAGTGTTGTTATTGCCGCTCAGTGAGCATGAATTTTTATAAACATCAGAGAGAAATACGCCGGTTTCTTTCCCCCGCGTCTGAACCCTCTGATTCGCGCGCTGGCATATACTCTCGGCGCCTTCGCCTGATGATAAGTATCACATTAACGCGTGAGATTACCCGGAGAAATCGGGGATCTCAAGAAGATCATCGGCCCTTCCGGCCAAGGAGAATACCGCGAAAAGAGGGTGGGTAATCCCCCTTTTTTTATACTGTTTTTTGTTTTCTGACCGCCAGCTCAGACCGCCCCGTCGCCTGACGACACGCTGCTGTTTTCTTGTCCGACAGACGATAACATCACACCGGCAAAACGGGAGGGGAAGTTGATATTGACCTGGAACGGCAAAAGCAATGTGTTAGAAGAAACCGTGCAGGAAATTAGCCAAAACGCTCGCGACGCACACCGGCGCAGCCGGTCAGTTTTTCTCTGACTCTATCGATATAAACTGACTGTCTGATGTGCTCTGTTCGTTTGGCGAGGACGTCAATGAACGGTCGGCGCTGGCAAAATAATCCGCCGCTGTTCACTTCGATGCACAAATCACGGCGTTCATCGGGTGCGCTTGTGCGATCTTCGGATAAAAAAAGGGGGCTGAATCAGCCCCCCATGGTTCAACTTAGGCGATTTATTCGCGTCTGAATCGCGTTGGCTTTGGTGGTATCTTTCGCCGCTTGATATAACGCCAGCGCCCTCTTATAAGCCACCAGCGCCTCAGCCTTATCTTTGCGAGTGCCTTGTTCTTTGCTTAACGGATCGTGATAACGCGCCCAGCTGTACGCATAAACTTTATTGTTATAAATGGCGCTCTCCTCGAACGTGAATCCATTCGCCTTCCTTAATTGATTGAGGTGCTCACACTTCAGCACCTCAACGGCCTTATCGAAATAGCGCAACCTGTCGTCATAACCATTAAAACCGCCGTTAATTCTGGCCGTAATGATATTGAAGTCATCTTTTTTGGCGTAACGATTCAGATTCTGGTTGCCATAATCCATGTAAAACCAAAAGGCCGAGGTCACACAGTGAGGCGAGGTAGTCAGTTTATTCCGGTTGTCTTCACTGGAATACACATCCTCGCCCACCGCGCTCCCGTACGCGCGATAGTTCATCTCGAAGGTCAATTGAATCAAGCCCCGACCGTACCAAGGCGCATAGCTCTTTTGACTCCCGCCGATTTCCGCGGTGTAGACCAGGCCCATGCTTTCGTGACAACACTGTGCAAGAAAATGCGCTTTTTCCCTGCATGTGGTCATCCTGTATTTAGCGAATCCCTCATTAAAAGCCTGCAGGTACGTCGTCAGCTTGTCTTCATCGGCCTCCGGCGCGATTTTTCGTAACTCGGCGAGCGTAATATCACGGTGACAGGCACAGGTGGTCGGTTCCGTCGTTGCGGCTCCATACGTCTGTCCCGTCATCTGTAACGTTGAATGAAGAAAGTTCCGCGGAAGCGTCGCCGCTATCATCGCGCGCAAACAAACCTCTATCGTTGACGACAAATTGTTGACGGCCCGGCAGGGCGTCGAATAACCATTGAGAGGGAAATAAGACGACAGCGTTTCGGGTAACCGCTTCACGCTGAAAATCAACTTTTCATACGGCGTCACTGCGCCACATGATGCTTTGGGGTTTGGAATAGATTGACCGCTTCCAAAATCGATAATCTCGACGTTTTTCATTACGTTATTCATAAACAAACGATGTCCTTATGTTGTTTCAATGTGCCCAATATCCAGCATTCACACTGGGTTTCCTGTTCCTCAGGATTGTTTATGCCTGTTTATTACCGTCCTTTATCGCTCTCTGGTTTAAAAAAGAACTTCAACAACATTTATCTTGAATAACAATACGATAAGTCCGTTTTCTACCCATTCACGCGTCATGTTTTTTAGCCATATAGACACCCAAACGTCTCAATTGCCAATTATCGACAGCGTGATATATTGGCTAGCTATACACGTTTGCAGGAGTTGTATTCAGTCATGAGCGCGGCGCTAATCCCCCACAGTAAACTCCCTTCTCTCGGCACGACCATCTTCACCCAGATGAGCGCGCTGGCGCAGAAGCATCAGGCGATCAACTTGTCGCAGGGCTTCCCTGATTTCGACGGTCCTCAGTATCTGCAAGAACGTCTGGCCTATCACGTTAGCCAGGGGGCGAATCAGTACGCGCCGATGACCGGCGTCGCGCCGCTGCGACAGGCTATCGCTGAAAAAACCGGGCAGCTGTATGGTTGGGAACCGGATGTCGACCAGGAAATTACGGTCACGGCTGGCGCGACGGAAGCCCTGTTCGCCGCCATCAGCGCGCTGGTGCGTCAGGGTGATGAAGTGATCTGCTTCGATCCGAGCTATGACTGCTATGCGCCAGCCATCGAATTGGCTGGCGGCGTCGTGAAGCGTCTGGCGCTGCAGCCCCCCGCCTTTCGGGTGGACTGGGCGGAGTTCGCCGCGCTTCTCAGCGATAAAACCCGGCTGGTGATCCTCAACACGCCGCACAACCCGTCGGCCACCGTCTGGCAAAAATCGGATTTCGACGTCCTGTGGCAGGCGATTGCCGAACGCGAAATTTACGTGCTGAGCGATGAAGTGTACGAGCACATCTGCTTCGATCCGGAAGGTCATGCCAGCGTCCTGGCGCATCCCGAGCTGCGTCAGCGCGCGGTCGCCGTCTCGTCCTTCGGTAAAACGTTCCATATGACCGGCTGGAAAGTGGGTTACTGCGTAGCTCCCGCGCCTATCAGCGCCGAACTGCGCAAAATCCATCAATATCTGACGTTCGCCGTCAACACGCCAGCACAGCTGGCGATTGCCGATATGCTGCGGCAACACCCGGAACACTGGCGCGAGCTGCCTGATTTTTATCGGGCGCGACGCGATCGTTTCGTCAATGCGCTGTCGGCCAGCCGCTTTGAGCTGTTGCCGTGTCAGGGCACCTACTTCCTGCTGGCGGACTACAAAGCGATTTCGACGCAGGATGACGTGACCTTCTGCCGCTGGATGACCGAACACGTTGGCGTCGCCGCCATTCCGCTGTCGGTTTTCTGCGCAGACACTTTCCCCCACACCTTGATTCGGCTATGTTTTGCCAAGCAGGAATCAACGTTGGATGCCGCTGCGGAGCGCCTATGTCGACTTTAAAAATCACCCTACTGCAACAACCGCTGGCGTGGATGGATGGTCCCGCCAACCTGAGCCACTTCGACGCGTTATTGGAAAACATCACCGGCCGCGATCTGATTCTGCTGCCGGAAATGTTCACCACCGGATTCGCGATGGAAGCCGCCGGACACAGCCTGGAGCAGTCGGTGGTGGAAGCCTGGCTCTGCCAGTGGGCGCAGCGCACCAACGCGCTCATCGGCGGCAGCGTGGCGGTGCAAACGTCGAAAGGAGCGGCGAACCGTTTTCTGTTCGCCGATCCGCACGGCACGCTGTATCGCTACGATAAGCGGCATCTGTTCCGCATGGCGGACGAACATCAGTATTATCAGGCAGGAAAGAAGAAACTGGTGGTGGAGTGGCGCGGCTGGCGCATCATGCCGCTGGTCTGCTACGACCTGCGCTTCCCGGTCTGGGCGCGCAACCAGCAGGATTACGACCTGCTGCTGTATGTCGCCAACTGGCCGACGCCGCGCGCTCATCACTGGAAGACGCTGCTGACGGCCCGCGCGATTGAAAACCAAAGCTATGTGGCGGGCTGTAATCGCGTCGGTATCGATGCCAACGGCCACAGCTATCAGGGCGACAGCGTGATCCTCGATCCGCTCGGTCAGACGCTGGCCAGCGCCCCGGAAAATCAGCCCGCACGGCTGGATGCGGAACTGTCGCTGGAAGCGCTGCAAGCCTATCGGCAAGCTTTCCCCGCCTGGCGCGACGCGGACGCGTTCACCCTCTAGTCAGCGCGACGCTTCTTGCTGCTCACGATGTAAGTCAGTGCTTACACTGATGCAGCAAAAAGCCCTCGCCACCCGGCGTATGTCCGCCCCGCGCTCCGCCTGTTGAGGCGCTTCAGCTGCTCCGCGATTCACCCCTTACGCGTTGCGCCAACGTTCACCACCGTCAGCAGTAACGCCTGCAACGCTTGCGCCACGTCGTCAGTAAGCACTAACTCATCAGGGTGATGGCTCACGCCGCCTCGACAGCGCACGAACAGCATGCCTACCGGCCAACGTTCGGCGATGGCAATGGCGTCGTGGCCCGCGCCGCTCGGCAGCGACAAACTCGTTCCCTGCACCACCGTCACAGCGTCAGATAACGTCGTCTGTAGCCTGTCATCGCAGCGCGTCGCGGGAATACGATAGTACTCCTCCGCGCTGAACTGACATCCGCGCAGCATGGCGATCTCCTTCGCCGCCGCCAGCAATCGGGTCAGCAACGCTTCCAGCGCTGCATCTTCCGGTCCCCGGACATCCAATGTCAGCCTGACTTCGCCGGGAATGACGTTGGCCGCGCCCGGCAAACAGTGCAACGTCCCTACGGTCGCGACCAAATGCGGATCGCTCGACTGCGTCAGCGCCTCCACCTGCGTCATCCAGGCCGCCGCGGCCGCCAGCGCATCTTGTCGTTGTCCCATCGGCACCGTGCCCGCATGACCGGCATGACCGACAAACGCACAATTCAACCGCCGCGCCCCATTGATTGCCGTGACCACGCCCAGCGCCAGTCCCGCCTGTTCCAGACACGGCCCCTGTTCGATATGCAGCTCCAGATAGGCCAGAATATCGCTCGGCGGCCGCGCCGCCTCTCCGATCGCGTCGGCGGACAAACCGGCCTGCGTCAGCGCTTGCGACACGGGAACGCCATCGGCGTCCTGACAGGCCAGCCATTCTGCGGGCCAGGTGCCGGTGAGTCCGCGGCTGCCCAGCAAGGTGATGCCGAAGCGCGTGCCTTCCTCGTCGCCGAAGCCCACGATCTCCAGCGCCACCGGCAGCCGAATTTGACGTTGATGCAGATAGCGAACGGTTTCCAACGCGCTGAGCACGCCCAACATCCCGTCGTAACGACCGGCATTGCGCACCGTGTCTAGATGCGAACCGAGCAGCAGCGCCGGGGCATCGGCCGTTTGACCCTCGTAGCGGCCGCAAATATTGCCCACGCTATCCTGCCAGACGCGCATTCCCGCCGCCCGCATCCACTCACCCACTACCTGATTGGCGCGCAGATGCTCTTTCGACAGGTAAACCCGCGTCAGTTGGCCTGCGCTTTCCGAAATCTCCGCCAGCGCATCGCAGCGATCCATAACCTGCCGCGCGGCGTTGAGCGCCTCGGCAGCCGTCATCGCGACGGGATTCATGCCTGCGCCTGCTGGCGGCTATAGACATCCCAAGCGGCCTGCAACGCGGCGCCCTGTACGGAGCGGAATCCCAGCCGATTAAGCACGGCTTCCAATGCGGTCAGGGTCTGCATGACGCAGTCTTTACGCGCGTTGTAGCCCATGGTGCCGATCCGCCAGATCTTGCCCTGCAGCGGGCCGAAAGAGGTGCCGATCTCGATGGCGAAATCCTCCAGCAGCAGCTTACGCACGGCTTCACCGTGTATGCCTTCGGGGATCGTCACGCCTAATACGTTGTTCATGCGATGCGCCGGATCGCCGTAAGCCTTCAGTCCCATCCCTTCGATCCCGGCCAACAGCGCCTGACCGTGCAGCGCATGGCGGGCGATGCAGGTATCCAGCCCCTCCTCCAGAATAATGCGGGCGCACTCACGGGCGGCGAACAGCATACTGGTCGCTTCGGTGTGGTGGTTTAACCGCTCCGGCCCCCAGTAGTCCATGATCATGCCCAGATCGAAGTAGTTGGAGTACACCATCTCCTCATCGCCATCCTGATGATCGTCGGTGCGGATCCCCTGCTCCACGCATTTGCGCTGACGGATCGCCGCTTCCATGCGCTCGCTGATCGTCACCGGCGAACTGCCGGACGGACCGCCAAGGCACTTCTGAAGTCCGGCGGATACGCCATCCAACCCCCAGGCATCGGTTTCCAGCGGATTACCGCCAAATGAGGCGGTGGCGTCAGTGTAAAACAGCACGCCATGACGTCGGCAGATGTCACCGAGTTCGTCCAGCGGCTGAAGCATCGTCGTCGAGGTGTCTCCCTGAACGGTCAGCAGCAGACGCGGTTTGACCCGCTTCACGGCCTCTTCGATGCGGTCAGGCGTGAACACGTCGCCCCACGGCGCTTCAATCGTATGCACCTCGGCGCGGCAGCGACGGGCAATTTCACACAGCAGATGGCCGAAACGGCCAAACACCGGGACCAGTACGCGATCGCCGGGGCGGATCGCAGAAACCAGAATGGCTTCAATTCCGGAACGCGACGTGCCGTCCACCAACATCGTCCAGCGGTTTTCAGTACGAAACAGCTGCCGGTACAGCGCCATAACCTGATTCATGTAGCCGGTCATCACCGGATCGTACTGACCAATCAACTGACTGGACATCGCCCGGAGCACGCGCGGATCGGCGTTAATCGGGCCCGGCCCCATCAGCAGACGATGTGGCGGATTAATTTGGGCGAACAGTTCGCTTTGCATAGTGGTTAACTCCTGATGTCCTTAATTCATGGTGTGCGTTGACGCGCCGGACGGAGGTAGGCGTACCGGCTGCGCCGCGCGTCAGGCTTCGGTCAGCCCGCGCACGGAGGCAATAAACTGTTTCAGTTCCGGGGTCTGCGGCTGGGCGAACAGGCGGGAGCCTTCGCCCTGCTCCCACACTTTGCCCTGGTGCATGAATACCACGCGGTCGCCGACCTCGCGGGCGAAGTTCATTTCGTGGGTGACCAGAATCAGCGTCATGCCTTCCGCCGCCAGCTGCTCCAGCACTTTGAGCACTTCGCCCACCAGCTCCGGGTCTAACGCCGAGGTAATTTCATCGCACAACAGCACCTTCGGATTCATCGCCAGCGCGCGGGCGATGGCGACGCGCTGCTGCTGGCCGCCGGACAGATTGGCGGGATAGTAGTTTCGCCGTTCGCCCAGCCCGACTTTGTCCAGCATCTGCTCGCCCAGACTGCGGCACTCCGCCGCGCTTTTTCCCAGCACCAACCGGGGCGCCAGCATCACGTTTTCCAACGCGGTCATGTGGGGGAACAGATTGAAATTTTGGAAAATCATGCCGATGGAACGGCTGATTTCACGCGCCTGAGACTCCCGATCGGTAATCGTCATTCCGCCCAGCTTGATGCTGCCTTCCTGATAACCTTCCAGACCGTTGACGCAGCGGAGCAGCGTACTTTTCCCCGAGCCGCTGCGCCCGATGATAGAGATCACTTCGCCCATCTCGACGTCCAGGTCCACGCCCTTTAACACGTGGTTTTGACCGTAAAACTTATGAACCTGATTAATGGTGATGAGCGGCATTGAATTTCTTCTCCAAATAGCGGCTGTAGTAAGACAGCGGGTAGCACAGCAGGAAGTAGCCAAGCGCCACCAGCCCAAACACCTTGAAGGGCTGGTAGGTGACGTTGTTCAGCATGGTTCCGGCTTTGGTCAGCTCGACAAAACCGATGATGGACGCCAGCGCCGTACCTTTGATTACCTGCACGGAAAAGCCGACCGTCGGGGCGATGGCGATACGCATCGCCTGCGGCGCGACGACCCGGCTCAAGGTTTGCCAGAAGCTCAGTCCCAGACAGCGCGAGGCTTCCCACTGTCCGCGCGGCAGCGCCAGTACGCTGCCGTGCCAGATATCCACCAGAAACGCGCTGGTGAACAGCGTCAGCGCCAGTGCGGCGGCCACCCACGGACTGACGTCAATGCCGAACAGACCCAGACCAAAAAAAGCGAGGAATAGCTGCATCAGCAGCGGCGTGCCCTGAAACAGGTTGGCGTAAGCGCGGGTCAGCCGCAGCGGCCAGGGACGGCGGGTCAGACGCAGCAGCAACAGCGGCAACGTCACCAGCGCCCCGCCGAAGAACGCGGTCAGCGACAGCAACACCGTCCAGCGCCCCGCCAGCAGCAGGTTGCGCACTATATCCCAGTCGGTAAAGTTCATCATGCGCCCTGCGTTCCCAGAAAACGTCGCCCCAACATCATCAGCAGTTGGCGCATCAGCAGCGACAACGCCAGATACAGGAGCGTAGTGACCAGATACACCTCGAAGCTTAAGAAGGTGCGAGATTGGATAAGGTTGGCGGCGAAGGTCAGCTCTTCGTACGACACCTGCGACACCACCGAAGAGCCGAGCATGACGATGATGCACTGGCTCACCAGCGCCGGATAAATCCGTTGAAGGGCCGGCGGTAAAATCACACGCAGAAACGTCTGCGTGCGCGTCAATCCCAGCACCCGGCAGGCTTCCCACTGCCCTTTCGGCGTCACCTGAATGCCCGCGCGGATAATCTCGGTGCTGTATGCCCCGAGATTCACCAGCATGGCGATCAACGCCGCCTCGCCTGCGGTTAGCTTCAGCCCCAGCCCCGGCAGGCCGAACACGATAAAGAACAGCTGCACCACGAACGGCGTATTACGAATCGCTTCGACGTAAACGCCCCACAGCCCGCTCAACACGTTCGGCTTGCCGCTGCGCAACGCGGCGCCGCAGATGCCGATGGCAATACCGCCGACCGTAGCGAGCACCGTCAGTTGCACGGTGACCCACAGACCGGCCAGCATGTCCGGCCAGTAAGGCCACAGCGCGGCGAAATCAAGCTGATAGGTCATGCGTTACCCTCACGCGCCCAGATTGGCGGGCAGCGGCGCCTTCAGCCACTTCTGCGACAGGCCGTTCAGCGTGTTGTCTTTTACCGCCTTTTCGATCAGCGCATTGACCTTCTCTTTCAACGCGGGTTCGCCTTTTTTCAGGCCGATAAAGCACGGCGAATCTTTCAGCATGAATTTCGCCACCGGCGCTTTCGTCGGATTCTGTGCGGCGATGGCCGCGACCACCAGGTTACCAGTCGCGATGTACTGCACCTGTCCAGACAGATACGCGGACAGCGTGGTGTTGTTGTCTTCATAGCGTTTCAGCTGCGCTTCTTTCGGCGCAAGATCGGTCAGCACCATATCTTCCACCGCGCCGCGGGTGACGCCCACGCTTTTGCCCGCCAGCGCCTGAGGATTGCTCAGATCGCCGTCTTTCGGTCCGAACACGCCCAGGAAGAACGGCGCGTAGGCGCGGCTAAAGTCGATCACCTTTTCGCGTTCGGCGTTTTTACCCAGGCTGGAGATCACCAGATCCACCTTGTTGGTTTGCAGATAAGGCACGCGGTTGGCGCTGCTCACAGGCACTAGCTGCAACTTTAGTTTCATCTCGCTGGCCAGATAGCGCGCCATGTCGATATCGTAGCCCTGCGGCTCAAGGTCCGTGCCGACAGAGCCAAACGGCGGGAAGTCCTGCGGCACGGCGACGCGCAGTACGCCACGTTTTTCAATGTCTTGCAGCTGATCAGCCAGGGCATGGCCGGCCTGTACGAAAAACAGCGCCGCGCTGATCACGGCCAAGAAACCTTTTCTGATATTCATCGCTCTGCTCCTGGTTCGCCAATTTGAAACAAAAGATTCTTCAATAAAAGATAGTGAAACTATCGTTACAAATCAGAGAGCAAAATATATGCCAATAATGAGGTTGCGGGGAGAGGTGAATTCGGGTGAGAAAAAAGCGCAGGCAATCCTTGAGATAAGGCTTTTCTCAGATGAAACGGAGAAAATCATCGCGCAAAACGGCAAGCATCGAGCGGAAAGGTGGCCCCGACATGTTGCACCAATGAGGAGCAACAGCACTATTCTGGTGCTGAATATCAGCTCATCGCTGAGCGCTACCGGCATGGATGCAACATGACGTCATGAGCGCCCGTCACGCTCATCAAGCTGAACAGCCATCGCCCTCGCGACGATGTTCAGGGCGCTAACGCCTAAGATCCGGGCTGGTGAAATAAACCGATGATTCAGATGTGCCGGAAAACGGATGCAATCGTTAATCCGTTGAAAAGTATAGTGAAATGGCCGAACAGGACGGGAGGGTCAGCCGTGTTTGCATGCAAGGACTCAGTGTCGCCTAGCGTTGCTCCAACTCATCCAACTGCTGATACAGATCGGCAATATGATGAATACGCTGACGTCCGTCCTGCAACATTTCATGCAGCAGCGCGTTGCTCAACAGATTAACCAACCCCATCGCAGAGGCGTAGCTGTCAAAGGCGGATACGCTGTCCAGCGGCGCGCTCAGCGTCCAGGTCGCGAACGGTTGAAGGCTGTGGGCCTGCGGCTCGCACAGCAACAACACCGGCACCTGTTTTTCCTGTAATTGGCGAAGCAGAGACGGGATCAGCCGTGGACGGCGGCGAAACGCGGCTACGATAACGACATCCTGTGGACTCAGGTCAGCCAGCTCTTCCGCCAGCGTCTGGCCCGGCTGGGCTAACAGACAGACTTGCGGCCTCACCTGCAACAGCTGCTGGCGTAGATGCAGCGCCACCGGATAACTGTTGCGCAGCCCGATCAGGCAGACACGTTGAGCCTGTTGAAGCGCGGCGATCACCGCGCCGAACTGCACCGGATCGATCTGATTGACCCACTGGGTCAGGTTCGCCATCTCCTGCTTATAGTGACGCGCCAGCAGGGTATTTCCCTGCACCGCATCGCGGTTGTCGGCCAGCGGCATACCGCTTTGGCGTAGCGTGCGCAGCTCATCGCGCATTTCCCGGTAGCTCGGGTAGCCGAGACGACGGAACAACCGACTGACGGTCGCTTTAGAGACGCCGCACAGGCGCGACAGCTCCGCGCTGTTGTAGCTGATCAGGTCGTCGAGATGATCGAAAATAAACTCCGCGACCCGCCGCTCCTGAGGGGAGAGCGCATTAAAATGGCTGCGTAGCCGTTCATCAATCTGCTTCATGCCTGCCTCTGTAACTTTCGTTTCAGCCCTTCACGGTATCGCTGCACCTTAGCACACCTCTCAGCGAGAACGGCAAGAGGAAAAAGAGTGGAATGCTTTTTGCTTTTGTCTGTAGTCGATTGTCCGTGGGCTCCCTTCACGGCGCGATGCCTGGCCTTAGATTGATGACTCGCCAGCGTTGCCCGCCGGAGTCTTGCCCCTAGCGTTGGGAATCTTTTTTATGATGCACAGTAATATTGCGCCAGCCGGTATGGCGGTGACGCCTCACCACCTCGCCAGCGCCTCCGCGCAGGCGGTGCTGCGGGAGGGCGGCAATGCGATCGAAGCAATGGTCGCCGCCGCGTCTACCATCGCCGTCGTCTATCCGCACATGAACAGTCTGGGCGGCGACGGTTTCTGGCTGATCGTGCCGCCGCAGGGCGACCCTATTGCCATTGACGCCAGCGGACCGGCAGGCTCGCTGGCCGACCGCGCGATGTACGACGGTATGGAGCGTATCCCTCATCGCGGTCCCAAAGCCGCCATCACCGTGGCGGGCACCGTCGGCGGATGGCAGGAAGCGCTGCGCTACGCCGCCGAGCTGGGCGGAAAATCGCTGCCGCTGAAGCGGCTGCTGGCCGATGCGATCCGCTACGCCGAACGCGGTATTCCGGTCACGCCCTCGCAGTCGGACGCGCTCACGCAGCACTTTGAGGCTCTCAGCGCCCAGGCCGAATTTCGCCGCGTCTTCTTGCCGGACGGCACGCCCCCTTCCCCGGCAGCCGCTTCACTCAGCCCGACCTCGCCCGCACGCTCAGGCAGCTGACGCAAGACGGTCTGGACAGTTTTTATCGCGGCCCGCTGGCCGATAGCTTGGCGGCGGCCATGACCCAGGTAGGGATGCCGGTGACCCGAGACGATCTGGCGAACTATCGCGCTAAACGCGTCGCCCCCCTGAGGCTGGCCCACAGTCAGGGCGAGATCTTCAATCTGGCGCCGCCGACGCAAGGGCTGGTGTCATTGGCGATCCTCGGGATCGCCGACCGCCTCGATATGGCCGATCTTAACGATGCGCAAACGATCCATCGCGTCGTCGAAGCCACCAAGCTCGCGTTCGAACTGCGCGATGCCTTCATCACCGATCCCAGACTCGTCACGCAAGATATCCCCGCTTTGCTCAGCGCCGATGCGCTGGAGGCATTGAGCGCCCGCGTGAATATCGATGCCGCCGCGCCGTGGGGAGAAGGGAAAGGCCCCGGCGACACCGTTTGGATGGGCGTGTGCGACGGCAACGGACTGTCGGTTTCCTTTATTCAGAGCATCTATCACGAATTCGGCAGCGGCGTCGTGCTGCCGGAGACCGGCATCGTCTGGCAGAACCGGGGAGCCTCGTTCAGCCTCGATCCACACCATCTATTGGCGCTGGAACCGGGCAAACAGCCGTTTCACACCCTGAATCCCGCCGCCGCACGGCTGTCCGACGGGCGGACGATGGTCTACGGATCGATGGGCGGCGACGGCCAGCCGCAAACTCAGGCGGCGTTGTTTATCCGCCACATCGTGCAGGGGCTGCCGCTCCAGCAGGCCATCGCCGCGCCGCGCTGGCTACTGGGTCGCACCTGGGGACAAACCTCCGATAGCCTGAAACTGGAGGACCGCTTCACGGCCGCCACCGTCGACACGCTACGCGGGCTGGGCCACGAAGTGGAGATGCTGCCCGACTTCAGCGAGAGCGTCGGACACGCCGGCGCCATCGTGCGCCATACTAACGGTATGCTCGAAGGCGCGTTCGACCCGCGCAGCAACGGCAGCGCCCTAGGCTTTTAAATCAATAAGACCGCGACCAAGAGAATCACAGAGGGAAACATGAGCGAGATAAAACGTGATGACGCCGCGCTGGCCGACTATCTGCGGCAGATGGAAACGTTGCTGGCGCTGGAGTTAGATCCGGCCCGCCGCCAGGAACTACAGCGACAGTTCAGCCGCATCGCCGAGATGGCGCAGCCGCTGATGGCCTTTCCACTGGACGAGCGTCAGGAAGTCGCGGGGGTCTATCAGCTATGAGTACGATGCGTCACCCCGGCAGCTATTCCATTGATGAACTTCAGGCGCTGCAAGAAAGCGGCGAACTGTCCGCGCAAGACATCGCCCAGCAGACGCTGGCGCGCATTGCGCAGCGTAACCCCCAGCTCAACGCCTATACCCGCGTCACCGAGACGCGCATGTTGGAAGAGGCCGCGCAGCTCGACCGACAACGCCGCGACGGCTGCCCGCTGCCCGTGCTGACCGGCGTGCCGTACGCGGTCAAAAATCTGTTCGATGTGGCAGGCGAAACCACGCTGGCGGGAGCGAAACTGTTTAGCCAGCGCCCACCCGCCACGCAGGATGCCTACGCCGTCGGTCGACTGAGCGCTCAAGGCGCGCTGCTGTCGGGGATGGTAAATATGGACGCCTACGCCTACGGCTTTACGACGGAGAACACCCACTATGGCGCAACCCGCAACCCGCATGACCTGACGCGGATTGCGGGCGGCTCTTCCGGCGGTTCCGCCGCCGCGGTTGCGGCCGGGCTGGTGACCTTCGCGCTCGGCAGCGACACCAACGGCTCTATTCGCGTCCCTTCGTCGCTGTGCGGCATTTTCGGCCTCAAACCGACCTTTGGCCGCCTGTCCCGTCGCGGCACGCAGCCTTTCGTCGCCAGCCTCGATCACATCGGCCCGATGGCGCGCAACACGAAGGATCTGGCTCAGGTCTTCGACCTGCTGCAAGGCATCGATGCCCACGATCGTTTTCAAACGCCGCACTCGTCATTGGACTGCTCGGCCACGCTGAATGATGATACGCCGCCGCTGCGCACCAAGATTCTGGCAGGTTATTTCGCCGACTGGTGCGACGAACACGCGAAAACCGCCGTACTGCGGGTCGCACGCACGCTGGGAGCCAATGAGAATGTGTTGATCGACGATGCCGCGCTGGCCCGCACCGCCGCCTTCCTGATCTCCGCCAGCGAAGGCGGGAATCAATACCTGCCCGCGTTGCGGAGCTTGCCGGAGCAGTTCGAGCCGCATTCGCGCGAACGCCTGCTGGCCGGCGCCATGATCCCGGCGGCGTGGTACGTACAGGCACAGCGTTTTCGCGACTACTTCCGGCAGGAGGTCCTGTCACTGTTCGAGCACACCGACCTGTTGATCGCCCCCGCTACGCCCTGTTCGGCGACGCCGATTGGTCAGGAAACCATGCGCATTAACGGCGCGGATCTGCCCATTCGCGCCAGCATGGGCATGCTGACGCAGCCGATTTCGTTCGTCGGGCTGCCGGTGGTGACCGTGCCGCTGCTCACCGACTCCGGGCTGCCTATCGGCGTCCAACTGATTGCCGCGCCGTGGCGCGAAGACATTGCGCTACGCGCTGCCCGACGCCTGGAGCAGCAAGGCATTACGCACTCTGTCATCCCCTTACAGCCCTGATACGCCAGGAACCCGCTATGTTGCAGCTCAACGACATCAATCTGCCCGACGTGCTGGAAGAGGTCGCCGCCGCGTTCGCCCGCTACGAAAAAGCGTTGACCGGCAACGACGTCGAAGCACTTGACGCCCTGTTCTGGCACGATGCGCGCACCGTCCGCTACGGCGCGTCCGAGAACCTATACGGCATTGAGCAGATCCGGGCGTTTCGCGCCGCCCGTCCCTCGGCCGGACTCGACCGCCAGTTGCAGAATACGGTGATCACCAGCTACGGCCGGGACATGGCCGTCGCCAGCACCGAGTTTCGTCGAGAGCATTCAGAGAAGGTTGGTCGCCAGATGCAAACCTGGATCAGAACCGAACAGGGGTGGCGCATCGTGGCCGCCCACGTCAGTCTGATGGCGTAACGGATAGGTCTGAGGAAGACAGGCCGCGACTTGGCGGCCTTTTTTCGTTCATCTTGAATGCGTCAGCCTGGATAAGGATGGTGCTGACGCCAGTGGTCGGCGATGTCCTGACGACGGCAAATCCACACCCGGTCGTGCTGCTGTACGTAGTCGAGGAAACGCTGCAACGCGCGGAAGCGACCCGGCCGTCCCAGCAGCCGACAGTGCATGCCGATCGACATCATCTTCGGCGCCGTTTCCCCTTCTTCGTATAACACATCAAAACTGTCTTTCAGGTAGGTAAAGAACTGGTCACCGCAGTTAAACCCCTGCGGCGAGGCGAAACGCATGTCGTTGGCCTCCAGCGTATAAGGGATGATCAGGTGCGGCTGCGCAACCCCTTCTTTCCCCACCACGGGCATCCAGAACGGTAGGTCGTCGCCATAATAGTCGCTGTCATACTGGAAACCGCCGAGTTCGACCACCAGCCGACGCGTATTCGGGCTGTCGCGACCGGTATACCAGCCCAACGGCGCTCGGCCAAACAGCGCCGTCATCGTCTCCACGG